>JAFGXT010000107.1 GCA_016936495.1 Victivallales bacterium | reverse complement strand
CGGAGTATGCCACGAGTGGATACCGATAGTCAATGCCGGATTTCTTTTAAGAAGATCTTTGGCGGCAAGGTATTTATGCATATCTTTATCGGATTTTTCCGGATTGACGTCGCGATCTCCCGGTCTTATCAGGGCTGATTCGGCCAAGGTTCCAGACGGATAGCCCAGATCTTTACCGTAATGTCCATAAAAAGGTTCTGGAGCGCCGATAAAGCCGGAATTCATCATTGATTGACCGATATCGAGCTGGATTTGCGGATCCTCGAATTTTTTATACTGACAATATGGAAGGACCATAGTTGAAAGTATTGAATCACTGTCGCTTTCGCGTTGAACACGAACGGACATGATTTCATAGAACTGTTCATTTGCGTTCAAAGCAGGGAGGGAAGGATGAGTTTGGGTGTGAGCACCGATTGTGCAACCATTGCGCAGCAGTTTTTTGCAGTAATCAGTTCCAAATCGTGTACCGTTGAGATAAAAGGTGCCCTTGACGCCGTTTTCAGCCATGACGGCAAGGGTGTCAAGATGTTTCATGTTGCAATCGTCCCAGCGGGCGGAGAACGCTATTGGTGCGTTATCCGGCAGCGGCAACGGGACAAGTTCAACTTTTGCGGCGTCTTCGGCTGATGCGCATTTCAGAACGATCTGCTGCTGGTATTCCAGGATTCCCGGAAGTGGGCTTGCCGCGATAAGTACGGTAGAGAACCATGCGTAAACAAGTACCGTCATCATGATGTTTGAGAAGGAAAGGCAATGGTGCAATTTTGAAAGATCGATCTTTTTGCAGTTACTTGGATTTTGTTCCGTCATATAGCTTGGTAGATTATGCGTCTTCATGGTTTCTCCAATTGTTTTTTACCTGAATGATGCCGCTGTGATTGATTTTTCCTAATTTGACTTTTGATATTTGCATTGAATCTGCCTTTTTTACGAATTCATAAATTTATTTACAAAGAGGATGTTTTCTTTCTATCAAAGGAAAAGTCAAAGGGTGCCGCTCAATTGCTGAACGATAGGCACCGATGATCATTTCCAATGACCATAGAGCATCAGTTGCTGATGATGCAAGTTGTCTGTTTTTCTCTATGGACTGAAGCAAATCCCAAGCAATCCGCCGATTATTATCAGCGTAATAACGATGATTTTCACTTGCGGGATTAAGAACGCATTGCGTATAGTCAATGAGGTCTGCTCCAGGTATTTCCAGTGCGGTGTCGACAAAAACTCTTTCAAAATTGGACTCGTCCTCGTTTGGCATTGGAAAGTTTTTGCAAATACGAAGAGAGCGATCGTTTTCAAAACGTACAGCAATAGACGCTTTGGTTCCTGTTACAACAATCCCTAGGCGGGTTGCAATATTTCGTTCAACCATTCCTCGTCGACTTTCAAAAATAGTGTTAATATTTCCGGGGAAACGATAAAAGGCCATTACCTCATCTCCTGCTGTAAGACCAATAGGCTCATCGGTCTGCATAATGTCACCTGAAGTAATGTTTCTACCATTTACTCGGATATCCGAATATACCTCCAGCGGATGACCAAATAAATATGCAGCCATATCAAGCAGGTGACTGCCCAAAACCATCATATCTTCTCCACCACCGCGATTATCTTCTTTGCCACGCAGATAACATGATAAAACTTGACCTAGTTCTCCCTCCGCAATCATCCTTTTCATCGTCTGGAATACAGGCGCAAAGCGTCCCAGGTGAGCGACGGCAATTTGAATATTTTGTTCCGCAGCTTTGGAAATCAGATAATCTGCTTGAATTATATCTGCAACAAAAGGCTTTTCAGTAAGAACATGACAATGATGTTCTATTGCAAAGTCAATTTGTTCAAAGTGCTCTTCCGGGAGACGTGACGCCAGAACTAAGATATCTGGTCTCTCCTTTTCTATCATCTCTTTATAATCATAATATCTTTGGGCAGGTCGTGGAATATAATCTGCAACAGTACGGTCTTTATTGGAATCCGCAATTGCAGCAATTTCAACTCCCGGCAACCCTAGGAAGGCATTTTCGATAAAGTGTCCTCCTAATCGCCCATTACCGGTTTCATGGATAATACAAACTTTCCTCATAAATATTTTCTCCAGATTATTGGTTTAACTATACGTTTTCTCAATCAATATGCGTTAAATAATATTTTATTTCTCTTAAGTTTTGGAGTATGCGCTATAATTAAAGGCTAACATAATAATATCGATCCGAATAGACTACCCACTCTGGGGTTTTCGCAGACGCACTTCCATCCGGAAAAACGGCATTAAAACGTTTATTGTGCCGCAGGCTTATTGCTCTTAAGGTTTTGTCAGGGGGAAGTTCTTTCCCGCCTCCCATGTCAATGTAGTAAGAACCGTTCGTGAAATATTTGGAGGTATCAGCCAATCCCGGACGACTGTCTGTCAGCAATATATGTCTGCTGTTATTCAATTTCCTCAATAAGCGGGAATAAAATTTACTACTACCATCAGCATAAACAAGCCCACCTATGGAAATATCTCCCCGTGGTACTCCATATACATTGTAAACACAGCGTATCGTATTAGTCAAGGGACAAAACGCTACATCATCTGGGTTTTCAGTAAGGCTGGTGTTAGTGTAAGTTTTCAGGTAATTCAGTGTTCCCATATTCACACGCCAATTTGTAGAAAGCCCAACTTTAAATCTTGCTCCAGGTACGTAGCCATTGGAATCGTTGGCATAAGAGATGAAGATTTGCCCTAACTGTTTTAGATTCCCTATACAGGCGATTGATCTAGCCTTGTTTCGCGCCAGGTTCAGACTGGGCAGCAACATGCTGGCAAGGATAGCGATGATCGCTATCACCACGAGGAGTTCGACGAGTGTGAAATCTTTGTAAAGATTTAGTCTCGTAAAGTTGTTACCCCCGAAAAAATTCGACATTTTTTCGAGCCTACTGGTTTGTTGTTCATGTTTTTTCATTCTGCTTGGAACCTCCTTTAATTTTTTTCGATTTTTTTATTGACAAAAGATACTACTTGTTATATTGTATAAAACCACCCACTGCATTCGGTGTCGCTTCAAACCGAGTGCGTTTCCCAGTCTCTTGATATTTGCAATTTTAACATGTGGGAATGCAGCGTGGGTTGGCAGCAAGCACAGAATTCGAACCAGAGCCGGGTAAGAAGTCCGTATTTCCCTTTTCAAAAATTCTGTATTTTTCTCCATGGCGAGGAACCGGAGAGCGTTCTGGCGGAGCGTGAGTATCTGCGCGAACGGGTCGATACGCTTGAGTTCGCCATGGATTTCTCCAATCATCAGCTCAAAAAGCTTCAGGAACGCGTCAAAGAGCTTGAAGATGAAAAGGATCATCTGCAAAAAGAATTGTCCGACGCGCTTCAAGACCCCTTTACCAAATATAAAAAGAAAGACCCGGCGGAAAGTACAGCCAAACGCGGCGCTCCAGTTGGACATCAGGGGCATTTTCGCGCCAAGCCGGAAACTATTGACAAAACGCTCGACGTTTATCTTGACCGCTGTCCGATCTGTGGTGGCGAAAGAATTTCGCCCTGCAATCATACCACCGAGCATCTTCAGGAAGATTTTGAGGATTGCAAGCTCATCACTACGTGCTTTGTCCACTGCTACTACTGGTGTCCCGACTGCAAACATGTTGTTCATGGTTGGGGTGAAAACGAAATTTCTAACGCGTTCATCGGCCCGGATGCCCGCGCCAAGGCTTCGTTCATGCGCCATGAAATCAAAGGTTCCTACAACGATGTCCGGCGAACGCTGGAATGTTTCGGCAACCTGAAGCTCTCGAACGCCGCGCTGGTCGGCTTTGACAAGCATATGACCCAAAAGGGCAAGCCGCTCTATGATGCTCTTAAGCAGTCCCTGCCGGAATATCCGTTCATGCATGCCGACGAAACTGGTTGGAAACGCGACTGGCTCTGGGTTTTCACCAATCCGTTCATTACCTTTTTCGACATCGACGAGAGCCGGGGCTCTCAAGTTGTCATCGACCACCTGGGAGCATACTATAATGGCATTCTGATCAGCGACTTTTACGGTGCTTACCGGGACAAAATTGGCGCGTTTGCCAAGCAAAAATGCCTGGTGCATCTGCTGCGCGACATCAAAAAGCTTCTCGATGGCGACCTCAAGAAACATCCTGACGCCGAACGCTTTCTGCCTTTGGTTAAAGAACTTATTCAAGATGCGATTTTTCTGCATAGTCAACATTCCGCATTCACCTCCGATGAATACCGTTCTGGTAGGAAAGACATCCTCAAACGATTTCGAAAACTGTACCGGCACGCGCCGCTGACACACCACGAATCCGACAACATCCGCAAGCGCCTGATCACGTTCAAAAACGAACTCTTTACCTTTCTCAAATACCCGGCGATTGAACCGACCAACAACATCAGCGAAAGAGCCATTCGCAACTCCGTCCGCTTCCGAAAACTCATCTTCGGCAACATGACTGCCAGCGGCAAATTGAACGTTGCGTTGGCCATGACCATCATCAGGACAGCTATACAAAGAACGCTCAATCCCATCGAAATATTGCGTGACATCGCAGTCAAAGGAACCACACCTGAACTGCTGAAGCGGTTCGGACTGCCTACAACTATGCCGCAAGCGCCATAGTTCTGACCATCCGGCAATGCGCAGGAAAAACAATCTGTCCAAACATGACGAATGCCGACGCACCCGAGACTCTTCCCGGGGACGCTTCTTGCACTCTGATTGTTTTTCTGATTATTTTTCTTTGCACTATTCATTGACCAAATCTATGTCCTTGTTTTCAACGTTTCTGCTCTTTTTGCTGACTCCGTGGCTGGCGGAAAAAACGATCCGGTCGACCGAGAGATTTTACCCGATAATCTGCCGCCATTTACCTTTCCGTTTTTCCAGCCATCGCTATTCAATCTCAACTTGCTGACACTAAATCTTTACAAATCTTTTCTAAACATTTTCCATTCTCCTTTATTTAATATGCATTACGGTCATTTTGCAGTTTGTTTCCCTAAGGTTGATTTAACGTATGAATAAAGATTGTGCCCATTCCCGGAAAAAGGAATTGGTGTTGTTTTTCGAAAGCAATCTTTCAAGTTTTGCGCTTCTCCCCGAAAGCTGGACAACTTGAATAGGTGTAAAAGGCTCCTAAATTAACAGAAATAGAAAAATCAAAAATGGAGTCG
>JAFGXT010000106.1 GCA_016936495.1 Victivallales bacterium | reverse complement strand
CGGAGTATGCCACGAGTGGATACCGATAGTCAATGCCGGATTTCTTTTAAGAAGATCTTTGGCGGCAAGGTATTTATGCATATCTTTGGCAGATTTTTCTGGATTCACGTCGCGATCTCCCGGTCTTATCAGGGCTGATTCGCCCAAGGTTCCAGGTGGATAATTCAGATCTTTACCATAATGCCCGTAGAAAGGTTCCGGAGCGCCGATGAAGCCGGAGTTCATCATTGATTGACCTATGTCGAGCTGAATTTGCGGATCCTCGAATTTTTTATACTGACAATATGGAAGAACCATAGTTGAAAGTATTGAATTACTGTCGTTTTCGCGTTGAACACGAACGGACATGATTTCATAGAACTGTTCGTTTGCATTCCATGCAGGGAGGAACGGATGGGTTTGGGTATGAGCACCGATTGAGCATCCATTACTTAGTAGTTTTTTGCAGTAATCTGTTCCAAATTGTTTACTGGTGTCGTTGAGAAAAAATGTGCCTTTGACGCCATTTTCAGCCATGACGGCAAGGGTGCCAAGATGTTTCATGTTGCAATCGTCCCAACGGGCGGAGAACGCTATTGGTGCATTATCCGGCAGCGGCAACGGGACAAGTTCAACTTTTGCGGCGTCTTCGGCTGATGCGCATTTCAGAACAATCTGCTGCTGGTATTCCTGGATTCCCGGAAGTGGGCTTGCCGCGATAAGCACAGTAGAGAACCATGCGTAAACAAGCACAGTCATCATGATGTTTGAGAAGGAAAGGCAATGATGCAATTTTGAAAGATCGATTTTTTTGCTGTTACTTGGATTTTGTTCATTAATATTCTGATTCTTCATATTTTTCTCCAATTGTTTTTAATTTTTTATTTCATATATATCTAAATCAGATGCGTCCGGCCATGGCTGTGGGCGTTCTTTGTCTTGATGTGCATCAAGGGTTTCCCATCTCATGACATAACGAACTCCATTATCGCCGGATTTTTCAAGTAGACGTGTTCGCAATCCCGGGCATTCGCCACGGACGCTCAGGATATCCGGTGAAAGTTCGCAAAAAGGACATTCCTGGGTTTTGATAATATTCAAATCTTTATCCAGAAACCATTTTCCTGACCCCTCATAGAAATGATAGAATTTCTGAGTCAGTATTCCATCCTTGCCAACATGTACGGGACCGGCATAAACATTACAAACAATACTTCCACTTTGTGAAAAATTCCAACGACTTTCCCAATTACTGGTTTTGTGGATTTGCCAGCATCCTTTTTTCAGACGCGCATTATATATCTGGCTGAAACCTGATTCATCGTATTTATGATAACTTATCACAACTTGTCCGTATTCATCAAAGCCTATGGCATTGTTCATATTTATCAGACCACTGAAGCGAAGAGGTGTATGATCGAAAATCAATCCTTTGCTATCGCAGTGTACAGGAAGACTTACCGGGGAGCCATCTGCCTTTTCCCAGTGGATCAAGTCCGGGCTGCGCATATAGGATATATCATGATTTGTTTCGCAATCCGGTTTGTCTCGCCACATCCATATCAAATGAAAATAGCCGTCCGGACCTTTTACCGGACCGGAAAAATACGCGTTACACACGCCTTCTCCATCAGTCAGAGGAGTATTGAAAAGACGTTTCCATGTTTTCGCGTCATAATCGTATACATTGTATATTTCTGAACCGTTTCCACTGCTCCCACTGCGATAATGAAAGATGAAGTCTTTGCCATTTCCTTTCATAAACACTGGGTACGTACATTTATCCTCATCTTGTCCGGTCATGAAATCAATTCTTTGCATTGAGCTTATGTCATATGGTTTATTTGACCGGAAATATATCAATGGCGTAGCGTGCATGTCGGCCGCCAAATGCAGAATTCCTTCATCATCAACTGCCAGTTCAATATAATTATGCGAATCCCAGCCGGTTTTCACTGGAAGCTTACAATGTGTAACATCGTTTGAAATCAGATTTATTGAAGCAAGTACAAGTTCACGGTTTTCATCATAATAAGCCGCGATCAACCTGGAAGATGCAAACGTAAAATCTAAATTTACTTTATGTCCAGCCCAGACCTTGCCAATATTATATTTGTTAATTATATGCAACATGCAATCATTCCTTTTACTTTTAGCATACCAACTATTTCAATATGATGTATTATACTCAGGGATGGCAAGCTTGTAACGGAACAGAATGATTAATGACGATCAGCTATCGTGCGAATATCATTTGAGACCGTATCGTTTGCGATATTCGGCTGGAGAGATGCTGAATTCAGCTTTAAAAGAGCGAAAAAAATAAGAAAGATCCTGAAACCCCGAGCACATGGCAACTTCTGAAATTACGACTCGGGAATTTTTCAACAGCTCTGCCGCATTTTTCAAACGTCGCTGTTTCAGCGCCTGGGAAATAGAATATCCCGACGCCTTGCGGTATACCCGTCCAAGGTGTTCAAGAGTTACTCCCGTTTTTGCGGCAAGTCCCTGAAAGTCAAGACTGGCGTGAAAAGATTCTTCTATTGCTTCATTAACCAATCTCACCATTTCATCGGAAATATTGATCTGTACGGCAATGGAATAGATGCGTTCCAGGTTGATCAATAATAACTGCAAATACAGGTTTACCGCCAATGTGTGAAAAATTGCATCGCGCTGGCTTTCCCGATACATCAGCTGGACTATTTTGGTGATTTCTTTTCCCGCGTCAAGGACAATGATGTGATCTGAATCGTGAGTTGGTTTAAAGTCGGTGGCGAAAATCTTAAAAAGAGCACAATTGCTGTTATGCATATTATGGAGCACAGATCTTTTCAATATGACGTCGTAAATATCCAAATATTCCGTATGTATGTTGCAAGAGGTCATATCATTCGGATGGGACAAAAATATTTTCCCCGGGCTCAATGCAAATTCCGCATCATTACAATAAAGCGTTGCCTCCCCTTTGTTTATCAGAGTTATTTTGTAGAAATCTCTGGTGTTGCGTTCTAGCTTCGGACTTGAATAATGACCGAATTCATGTTTAAAATGAAGTACGCAAACATCGCTCATGGCGTCAACATTCGGGCATCTGCTAAAATTGAAGTGGCTCATCTTTACCAGTATTGTTGATGGTTATATATGGCGACGTCAATTAAGATATATTTTCATATGGAATAGTCAAATTGACTTTGACCATTTTATCGCTCGAATAGTCGACT
>JAFGXT010000105.1 GCA_016936495.1 Victivallales bacterium | reverse complement strand
GCCGGTCATGCCGTAAATGGCGTTGTTGACAAAACAGACGGTCATGTTTTCGCCGCGGTTTGCCGCTTGAATGAAGTTATTAAAGCCGATCGCGCCCAGGTCACCGTCTCCCTGATAGGATATTACCATGCTTTCCGGGTTTGCACGCACCAACCCGGTGGCGACCGCCGGAGCCCGACCATGCGGTACGGATATACCGCAGAAATCGAAATAGTAGTATGCGAATACTGAACATCCTACCGGACAGATGAAAATGGTTTTGTCCATGATGTCCAGATCCACTACTGCTTCGGCAATGAGTTTATGCAGGATACCGTGTCCGCAACCCGGACAGTAATGCATATTTTTCTTTATGCTGCCGGGGCGGCGTTCAAAGATGTCAAAAAAGCCTTTCGGTTTTTGGAATTTGATTTTAGTTGCCATTTTTCCTCAAAAAATTTTATTACCAGGGAATGCTGGCGCCTTTATTTATTTCGCGACATTTATCCATGATTTCCTGTACAGTAGGAATATTTCCGCCCATGCGGTTGTAGAAATGAACAGGTTTACTGCAATTTATCGTTAGCTTCACGTCATCGACCATCTGCCCGTTGCTCATTTCCACGCAAAGCAGATTTTTTGCGGTCTCCGCAGCTCTTTTTATTGATGTTTTGGGGAAGGGGAACAATGTCATAGGTCTGATTATTCCCACTTTCATGCCTTCTGCACGCATCTTGTCCACCGCTGTGATGGCGATGCGACTGACGATGCCATACGCGATTATTACAGTCTCGGCATCATCTACCAGATAATTTTCACTGAGTTGTTCGTGAGTTTCAATTTCCTTGTATTTTCTGCCCAACTTATGGTTGACCTCTTCAAGTTCGTCGTATTCAAGGAAGATGGACGTAATATAGTTGCGGCGGTCTTTTTCCTGACCATTCAATGCCCAGTCCGGCAGTTCCGGTCTGGGATGCGGTTCCGGCAATCTTATGGATTCGAGCATCTGCCCTACCACTCCATCTGTCAGCACATATACCGGAATGCGATATTTGTCCGCCAGTTCAAATGCTTTTACGGTCATGTCGCACATCTCCTGCGCGGAGTTTGGCGCCAGGACAATGCACTTGTAACCGCCGTGCCCGCCGCCTTTGACCACCTGATTATAATCGCTTTGCTCTGGACCGATGTTTCCCAGTCCGGGACCGCCGCGCATGATGTCGATTATCACCGCCGGAAGTTCACTTGTCGCGATATAAGACACTCCTTCCTGTTTGAGGCTTATGCCGAGTCCGGAGGATGCGGTCAGCACTCTTCTGCCGGCCGCAGACGCGCCCATTACCATATTGATGGCCGCCAGTTCTGATTCAGCCTGAACAAAAGTTCTGTTTAATTTGGGAAACAGCAGAGCCGCTGATTCCGCAATCTCACTGGCGGGGGTGATAGGATAACCAAAAAAGCATTCACATCCTGCCAGCAACGCGCCGTAGACTGCCGCTTCATTACCTTTGAGCAGTAATTTGTTGGTATAGTTTATCTCGTTGGAGCTCAATCTTCATACTCCTCTATTATGGTTATCGCACCGGGTTCGGGGCATGAATAGAAGCAACCTCCGCAACCGATGCATCCGTCTCCGGCATAAAAGGCATAGGGAAATCCGTATTTATTCAACGCTGTGGACATTGTCAGCACCGACTTGGGACACGCCAGAACACAACGTTCACAACCTTTGCATTCATCCGGTTCAATAATAACAACATTTTTTTTGTTTGTGGACATATCTTTATCCTGCAAATATTTATATGGCTTCTATAACAAGGCGGACGCCGCGCTTATTTGTCCTGCTCTTTTTTCTCAAAAAACGACAGAAAACCGATCTGATTGCCAGCCTGCTCGGTTTTTACTTTTCTGAATGTTGTGGTTTTCGTTACCTCAAATCTTTGAGTTCTGCCTTTCTCTTTTTTAGACAGAATCATACTTGAATTACTGTCATATGTTCCGGGATAGGCATCATTGTCATCGTGCAACAGGGCAAAGACCGTTTCGCCGATACCGACCAGATCGCCGTAATCCATCGGTACAATACCGCTGACCGGCTCATTGTTCAGATATACTCCGTTGGTACTGCCCAGATCTTCAAGATGAATACTGCCGTTCTCAAAGATAATTTTGCAATGAAAGCGCGATGACTTGCGATCCATTACGCAAATATCGTTCTCATCACTTCTCCCCAGAGATACTTCAAAATCACCTTCTTCTGGTAACTCGTATTCATAATCTGCGTTGGCTCCGCTCAAGCAGACTATCTTCGGCATAATTATCTCCTGGTTTTTTATGGTTCAAACTATCCGGATAATCTAGCTGGTTTAAGGAAAAAAGCAAACTTTCCTGACGTAAAATAAAGGTAAAAATATTCCGCCGTTATAGTGGTTTGATACGTAACGTCATATCCCGCAATGAAATGAGTGCTGTCTGCCGTAATCGCGTTGTGACTTATGAAAATCGTTTACAGGGCATCCTCATCCGGGCCTTCCTCCGGTATCAGATTAGCCAGACTTTCTTCGACTCCGGTAAAGGGGACTTTCCATTTATTTATCAATACTTTTACCAGTGTCGGTACCGGCAGCGTGGTGATGATTGACAAACACACGATGGCGTTGAAGAAACGGGCGTCAATGATCTGCAGTTGTAATCCGACCGCCGCCGCCGCGAGCGTCGCCGACAATTGCGGTATGGTCATTAACCCGGCAAGTACGCCTTTATGATTACTGAATCCAGCCAGACGCATTGCCAGCCAGCCGGAAAATACTTTGCTTCCCACCAGTCCTATGACCGTAACTATTACTATGACCATGTTGCCGCCTGCGTTGAACAGAATAGACATATCAGTGTTCATGCCTATGGTCAGGAACAGGAAAGGGATTAGTATGCCGTAACCAATACCTTCGATCTTTTTTGTAAGTATTTTTGAATGATCGTGGAATTGAGGTACGCTGACCATTGCCATTCCCGCCACAAACGCGCCTACAATGATATTTACGCCGATAAGCTCGCCAAGCAACACCACCACTAGAACTGTTACTAAAAAGAAGGTTAAGCGTGAATCATCCTGCGGATGAAGATTTTTGAACATGATTTTTGCACATTTGGGCGTCAGCCAGAGCGAAAGCGCGATGTAAACCATAATTACTGATATGAATATCATGATGAACATGGGACCGGTGGCGCTCATATCCAGTTTGTCAAATATCGAAAGACTGCCAGGTGCCGATCCGTTAAACGAATGCCGCTTCATCTGTACACATACCGCCAGCAGTACCAGACTCGCAAGGTCGGTTATCACAGTCGAGGCAAGAACCGACAATCCGAAACGTGTTCGTACCACTTTCAGCTCTCGAATCACCGGGAAGACTATCCCCACCGAGTGTGACGCGAACAACGAAGCGTACAGCAGTTTCCCGATGGTGTCGTCTTTCATGAAGTGTCCGTAGATGTAATAACCTGCAATAGCAGGGATTATAAATGTAAGTACGCTCAACAGGATCACTGCTTTACGCTCCGCCAGCAGTAGCCGCAGATCGACTTCCATCCCCGCCAGAGCCATCAGGAAGACCAACCCCAGCAGTCCGAGTGAATCCAGTATCAGATAGAATTGATCCGTAGGATAGCCCCGTCCGAGTATGTCATTGAGCCAGCCGATGATGTTCAACGATTGCGGACCTATGATTATGCCCACCAGCATAATGCTTACTACCGCCGGAAAATGGAAGCGCATCAGTAATTTGGGTACGATCGCCACCAGTGTCATCAGAATTAGAAAAATAATCAGAAAAGTCAAACCGCCCATGATAAAATACTCTCTCCTCATTATCGCAAAAATAAGTTTTTAATTTATTGAAGAAGTTATTACCGGAACCGCCGTTTGACAGATTTGCTTTATGCGGTGGTTTTATGGAACAATTTTCTCCAGAAAACATTTCGTGAGCATGTAATTTAAACGATTAGCTTTGTTATTCAAATTCCGATAATCAGAAAAACTGAGGAAATTTATTCTTTACTTTGTTTTTTTGACGCAGCGAAATTCTTTCCAGCTCTTTACAAATCTTTTTTCCGGCTTATTGTAGGAAAAATAAACATTCTATTGGCGAGGATAACGGTTCTATGCGCAGATTAGGGAACATTTTACGTATACTGAGAATAGTCTCGGCGACGGTTTTTTTCTCTATGATGTTGATGTTGTTTCTCCATCCGCATTTTGCATATATTCCGGCTCAGCCGGAGTTTGTGCAGAATGTCCAGCTTGGACCGGCTTTGCTTCGTGTATTTACTTCTGAGTTGACTTTAGCCTTGGCTTCAGGAGCTTTGGCGGTGTTGGTGTTGACTTTGCTGGCGGGACGGGTGTTTTGTTCCTGCATATGCCCATTGGGGATATTTCAGGATATTGTGTTGTTTGTGCGCAATAAGCTGAAACGGCGTGGCGGACGTTATAAATATTTGCCTTCATTCCGTCGTGTCAGGATGTTGGTGCTGGCGGGTTCGGTATTGTGCGTGGCTGGAGGTTTTATTCTGCCGGTATATATTTTTGAGCCTTTCGCGTTTTTCGGCCGTATGGTAAATGCATTGTTTCTTCCAGTGGCAATATTTTTTAATAATCTGGCGGTGAAACTGGCAGGGGAGGGGAACTGGACGGGTTTGAATACTTTGGAATATCCGTCGGTCCCACTGGCGGTATTGCTGTTCACTTTGCTGATGTTTATTTTGCTGATGGTGGCGGTGTGGCGGTATGGAAGAATATATTGTAATACTTTGTGTCCGGTTGGTGCACTGCTCGGATTCCTCAGTCGCTTTTCTCTGTTCAAGGTGATGATAAGCGATGAGGATTGCGGCTTATGCATGCAGTGCGCTGGAAAATGTAAGGCCGGATGCATTGATGCCGACCAGAGAATTATAGATCATGAACGTTGCATCATGTGTTTTAATTGTCTGGAGTCATGCCATTTTGGAGCTTTGGGAGTGATGAATTCTTGGATGCGTCCGAAGCCCCGTGCCGGAGATCAGCCCGATATTTCGCGGCGTAACTTTGTCATCGCTGCCGGAATCACTCTGGTGGCGGCCACTGCTGGAACGCTTTTTCGTCTGTCCGGTTCAGCCGGACGGATTGCCGCTTCAAAACTCCCGGTGGCACCACCGGGGGCTGGAAGAATAGACCGCTTCAGGGACAAATGTATAAGTTGTCATTTGTGCGTGAGTTCCTGTCCGGAAAAGATAATCAGACCCGCAGTGTTAGAATACGGGCTGACCGGTTTTGCCCAGCCTTTGCTGGAGTTTAAAAATGGTACTTGCAGACTTGATTGCGCCACGTGTTCAAATGTATGTCCGACGGGAGCGCTAACTCCTTTGGATATTAAAACCAAATCACGGCTCCAGATAGGTCAGGCTGAATTTATCATGGCGCGTTGCGTGGTGTATACCAAGCATGCTTTCTGTGGTGCTTGTGCACAAACTTGTCCGACTGGCGCTGTGCGTATGAAGGACTGGGAACATGGCTTGATTATGCCGGAAGTTGATGCTGCTCTTTGTATTGGTTGTGGGCGTTGCGAACACATATGCCCGGCAAAACCGGATAAAGCGATAGTCGTACATGGAGTTGATGTTCAGCGTCCGGCGGCAAAGGCGCGAAAAAATGTCGTTAAGCCTTCAATGTCAAGCGGTTTTCCGTTTTGATCTAAAGTGTAAGTGTCATCTGCATGCCGGCATGGATTGGCTGAATCTGTCTGCCTTTAAGACGGGAGTACAGACGGGCGTATCCATTGATTCCGGTACAGTGACCAAGATGCAGTTGAACGTCAAGCGGAGAGAAAAAATCCGCGATCCTGGCTACTTCTTCCTCCGGCGCCGCGCTCAGATGACTTCCGCCGATAATGTGGCGCAAGGGCTTTTCCGTAAGTTCCAGAGCTTTTGCGTAAATATTGTCAATGCCACAGTGTGAGCAACCCGTGAGCAGACAACTGGACTTATCTCCTTCTATAAGTAATGATATTTCGTCTTCAAAACGATCTGGAATTGCTTCGCTGCCGCTTTCATCACCGATATAGAACGTCCAGTCGTCAGGCAGGTGCTGTCTGCCTCCGGCACAGAACAGTTTGAACGAAAAGTCAAGTTGTTCAATAGAGCCTTTCATTATCGCTAGCTCTTCTCTTTTATCGGCTTCCACCAGAGTGGCGCGAACTTCATCGGGTAGACCGATGTAGCGGAGTTTGCCGGTGGATGCTGAAAGCTTGTGCTTGAAAGCCTGCTCGTGAATGTGTACCCGCGCTCTTGAAGTCTCTTTCAACGCCGCAGGCAGACCGCTACTATGATCATAGTGCCCATGACTTATGATAATATCATCCACTCCGAATAACTCAATATCAAGAGCCCGGCTGTTGTGCAGAAAAAGATCGGATCCTCCGGTGTCGAATAAAACGATCCGGGAATCCGACTCTATCATAACAGAGAGTCCATGCTCAGCCCGGAAGGGCTGCTTGCATACCAGATTTTCACTCAATATGGAAAATCTGAAATTCTGCATAATAGTTTCTCCGTTAGTGTGTTATTTCTTTCTGAATACGATCCGACCTTTGGTAAGGTCGTATGGGGACATCTCTAGAGTTACCGTATCACCGGGAAGTATGCGAATGAAATTCAAGCGCATTTTTCCACTGATATGTGCCAATACAATGTGTCCGTTGGGCAGTTCAACCCTGAACATAGTGTTCGGCAGCAACTCTTTGACGACGCCGTCAATTCTGACTACTTCTTTAGCCACGTTAAAATCTCCGGTTCGTTATCTGTAACTAATACCATATGCTCAAAATGAGCCGAAACATTTCCATCAGCAGTCCTCACTGTCCACATATCTGATTCTGTGAAAACCTTGTGCGTCCCCAGATTGAACATAGGTTCAACCGCTAGAACCATTCCCGGAACCAGTTGCGGTCCGCGATAGACGGATACAAAATTAGGTACTTCGGGGGGCTCGTGCAGTTTGATCCCGCAGCCGTGCCCGACATATTCACGCACTACGCCGAATCTGGCGGCTTTCGCCACTTTTTCCACCGCCATGCTTATGTCTTTGACGTAATTTCCGGCAACCGCCTGTGCCAGCCCCGCCATAAGTGCTGTTTCTGTGCACTCCAGCAGTTTTTTGACTTCACCTGTAGCTTCTTCTCCGACTACAAAGGTGGTCGCATTGTCCCCGATGCCGCCGTCAATTTCCACGCCTATATCCAAACTTATCACATCTCCGGTCTGAACAATTCTGTCGGGACGGCCAATGCCGTGTACCACTTCGTCGTTGACCGATATGCAAATCTGCCCGGGGTAGCCGTTATAACCCAGAAAGGCACTTTTACCGCCGGTCCCGGCTATCAGGCTTTCGGCGATTTCATCAATCATTTTCGTGCTCATGCCTGGACGCACCATGTCCGGCAGTTCGATCCTGACTTGTGCCGCCGCTTGCGCGGCGCGCCTGATTCGGACGATCTCTTCAGGAGTATGAACTATATAAGCAGGTTTTCTAGCCATTTTCAGTTAAGCCTTTCGAGTAACATAGCGTAAGCTTCAGCTTTAGGCAGTTCTGAATCTATTTCAGAAAGTATGCCTTTAACTTTATAATACTCGATCAAAGGTTCAGTAAGCTTATAATAGACTTCGAGTCTGTCTTTGGCTGTCTCAAGTGAGTCATCCGGACGTTGAAACAGACTGTCGCCGCATTTGTCGCAAATGCCTTCTTTAGCTGGTTTCATAAATAATTTATTGTATACCGCGCCGCATTTACAGTTGAGTCTCGCAGTAAGGCGCTGGAGCAATAGTTCGTCCCCTGCGTTAAAATAGATTACAGCGTCAAGCTCCATGCCTGCTTTTTTCAGTGCCTGTTCAAGGAGCTTTCCCTGATTCAAGGTACGCGGGAATCCATCGAGGATAAAACCTTCGCCGCAATCTGATTCCATCAGTCTTGACGCCACCATCCCCGCAACTACTTCATCAGGGACAAGCTGACCTTTATCCATGAAATCTTTTGCCTGTATGCCCAGTTCGGTCTGATTGGCTATTTCCTTTCTGAGAATGTCACCGGTTGAGATATGAGCTAGAGAATACTCTTCCAGAAGCTGTCCTGAAAGTGTTCCTTTTCCCGCACCTGGAGGTCCGAGGAACACCAGATTCTTTTTCTTTATCATAACTTTTCCCTTCTGTTTATAATATATTCATTACAAGTATGTAAGCTAACCGCTATTAATGAATTTTTCAAATCCTTACGCAAAACTTACATGATAATATCATCCATATTGTTCGCGCAGAAACTCTGCCAGAGCGTCCGGACCCAGTTCCTGCTGGCTACCGTCGCGCATGTCTTTGACGATCACTATGTTGTTTTCAAGTTCATTTTCTCCGCGTATGACAACCGCGGCAGCCTCTATTCTGTTGGCGCTGCGCATCTGGGCTTTCATGCTTTTGTTTTCCACTTCGGAAACTACTTTCAAGCCCGCTTTTCTGAGCGTCGACGCTAACGTCATATTCGTTTCTATCGCTTTCTCGCCGAGTCCGGCAAAAAGAATACCGGAGTTGTATCCACTGCGTCGCTCGCTCCGAGAGCTTCGCGCACCATCATCAAACGCTCCATTCCTGCCGCATAGCCCACACCGATGACAGGTTTTTTGCTGTCCGGCAGGAACAGTTCATAACGTCCGCCGCCCGCAATCGCGTTCTGTGCGCCGAGTCCGGGGTGCGTCAGCTCAAAAACTGTATGCACATAGTAATCCAAACCTCTTACCAGGCGTGAATCAATTTCGTATTCTATGCCCAGTGATGACAGAATGGAACATACCTTTTTAAAATAATCTTTGGATTCCTGGCTGAAAAACTCAACAACATCGGGAGTGCTTTCTATAAACTCCTGACATTCCGGCACTTTACAATCAAGTATACGCCAGATATTTTTTTCAAAACGTGCTTTGCAATCGTCGCACATCTTGTCAATTTTCGGGGCGAAATGTGATTTTAACGCATCTTCAGCCGGCTTTCTGTCGCTATGTGCTCCGCGCGTGTTGAGCAGTAATCTTGATCCGCTTATCCCGATATCTTCCAGATAATGCATCATCATGGCGATACATTCCGCATCCAGTTCCGGCGCTATACGACCGACGTTTTCCACTCCAATCTGATGAAACTGCCGTCTGCGTCCTGCCGCCGGACGTTCGCCCCTGAACATCGGACCGATATAATATACGCGACGTTCATTGCCGTTCATTACGTCGGTGCCGAGCAAGGCGCGCATGACGCCTGCAGTACCTTCTGGGCGCAGGGTCAGGCTTCTGCCGCCCCGGTCTTCAAAGGTATACATTTCTTTCTGAACTACTTCGGTATCGTCGCCCAGTCCGCGCTGGAAGACTTCAGTGTATTCAAATACCGGTGTCCTGAGCTCACCGAACCCATATAGCGGAAAGATTTTTCTCGCCGCGTCTTCCAGGCGGTGCCAGGAAGCTATTTCTTCCGGGAAAATATCCGATGTGCCCGGAGGGGGAGCTGATTTTGCCATAATTTAGATCCGTTCTTTTTTTACGCCTTAAAATAAAAACGCGTCCCACAGTGTTTTAATCACTGGGGGACGCTCTAAAATACATTTATCCGGAAATCTTCATTATTTAACGCTATCCGGAGTAATACCTTCGACACGTTCCTTGAGCTCTTTGCCCGCACGGAATTTGACGACTACGCGCTCAGGGATGACTACTTCATTTTCAGGAGCATTCGGGTTGCGGCCTTTGCGGCTCTTGCGAACTTTTACTTCGAAAACGCCGAAATTTCTCAATTCGATGTTGTTGCCAAGGGACAACTCGTCCGCCATATAATCAAGAGTTTTCTGAACTACCGCCGCTACGTCGTTCTGAGTCAGTCCAGTTTCCGATGCAATCTTAACAACCAAGTCTCTTTTTGTCATTTTAATTCCCTTTCATATTCATGATATTAAAAAAATAATCTTAAAAACCAGCATGTATTCCATTTCTGCAATAGCAGGTACTAACTTACTATGAAATGTGCTCTCATTCAAAAGGTCAAACGCATTTTTTTTGATTTTTTTATGTTATTTTATGACATAAGCACGTTTTTATAAGCTAATTAAAGTAAATCAGGTTAAAATTCGACGTGTTAAATCTCAAAAATGACAAAGCTGAACCTTTTTTAGATCAGCTTTGCCACTATCTTACAAGTCTGTTTGTCTTAGAATTTGCCGAAATCGTCGTCGTCAAAAGAGATCAACTCTTCGGGTTTGACATTTCCGGCACCTTTACCCCAGTTGTCGCGATGCACATCCGGAGACGCTTTTTTGTTGGGAGAATTGGTCATCTGAACCATTCTCGCGCCG
>JAFGXT010000104.1 GCA_016936495.1 Victivallales bacterium | reverse complement strand
TTATTACGGCGAAAAAGGTCAAAGATTGCGCTCTGCCGCCGTTGAACGATCATGCCGGATTATCGCTTAATCAACAGTGAGTTATGATGTCTCCACGTGATTTCATATTCAGTGAAGACACCTTTTTACGCAAAATCATGAGTGGTTGCCAAGCCATCTTTCGGCATCGATTGCGGCGCGGCATCCCATGCCAGCAGCGGTTATAGCTTGGCGATAGACGTGGTCGGCGCAGTCTCCGGCGGCAAAAACGCCATCGATATTTGTGTAACTGGAATTGTTTTTCAACTCGATAAATCCGGCTTCGTTCATATCTATGACGTCTTTGAATTCAAGCGTATTGGGTACGTGCCCAAGAGCCGCGAAATAACCTTTACATTCGACCTGAGTTGTTTTCCCTGTCTTGAGGTTTTCTACTTTCACGCCTTCAACTTCACTGTCGCCTAAAACTTCTGTCACCACTGAATCCCATAATACCTCGATCTTATCGTTGTTAAGAACACGATCACCCATGATTTTAGAGGCACGAAACTCATCCCGGCGATGAATCAGGGTAACTTTAGAGGTGAATTTGGTCAGAAACAAAGCTTCC
Organism: Victivallales bacterium; assembly: GCA_016936495.1. Classification (GTDB taxonomy): domain Bacteria; phylum Verrucomicrobiota; class Lentisphaeria; order Victivallales; family SZUA-371; genus JAFGXT01. The sequence goes on along the minus strand of JAFGXT010000104.1, from coordinate 18,161 downwards.
TCCATCGCGGTATCGCCGCCGCCGACGACCACGACCGGAACTCCGCGATAAAAAGCCCCGTCGCAAGTGGCGCAAGCGGAAACTCCTTTGTTTTTCAGGCGTTGCTCGGACTCCAGTCCCAGCCAGCGGGGTGATGCTCCGGTAGCAATAATAAGAGCTTTAGTCTCAATCACATCACCTGAGCCCAAAGTAAGCTTATGCGGTCCACCATCCTGGAGATCGACCTTAACGACTTTGTCGCTGATAAAGCGAGTACCGAAGCGCTCAGCCTGTTTGCGAAATTTATCCATCAATTCAAAGCCATTTATCGCTTCGGGGAAACCGGGATAATTCTCCACATCAGTGGTCTGAGTAAGTAATCCGCCCGGCAGAGCACCGGAAATGACTACGGGTTCGAGATTAGCTCTGGACGCATAAATAGCTGCGGTAAGTCCCGCCGCTCCACTGCCAATGATTACAACATCTTCCATGTTTTTTATATCCTTATATTTATTGGTTAATGACTCATGCGAAATACAGTTCAGGCCTAGTCGGCGAGGCAACGGCGCCCAATTACTGTTTAGTTAATTTTTTTATATGTTCGCTATCCGGATATTCGTTTTTGAGCATTTCCAGATATATACTCTGGCGTTTGTCATTATTTTTTCCCAGGAGTTGAACTATTTGCGCAAGTGAGTATTCGCGCGACTTTACGCCATGCGGAAACATTATCACCGGGCGCATATAAGCGAGAATCGCCCCTTGATCGTCTCCGCGCTGAAGCAATATATCGCCTTTCGCATTATAAGATTTTGCGGCCAGGATATCGTCATCGGCGCCAATTACTTCATCAAACAAGGCTTCCGCTTCACTGATTTTGCCTGTTTGCACATAAAATTCCGCCAGCATGAAACACATATTAATCCGTGCATTTATTTCCATTTCCGAGCCGCGCGGTTTTTCAGCCACCGCGCTTTCAAGCAAAGAGATGAGCTCCGAGGGCTGGTTTATTTTTTGTAACGCTTCGGCGCGTTTCAACTGACAATACGTATGCCAGCCCTGATATTTATATTTTTCAGCCAGTACTTTAAAAACGTCGGCGGCTTCACGGTAATGTTTATCCGCAAGCATCTTATCGGCTGATTCAACAAGCCCGGGCTTAGGCATTTTTACATAATCCCACATACGTTCCGGGAGCAGATACTTATCGCCATCCAAAATAAAAGTCAGGTTTCCTGATGAATCGGCGGCAAGTTCACTCACTTCCAGCTCCCTGCCGTTTTTCAGATATACCGAAGCAGTAACACCGCCACCATAAATAGACAGGGAGAAAACCAGCAACGATAAAAGCGGGAAAATCTTCATAAACAACTCTCTTAATCTTTAATATAATCAATCACCCTTATTGCGTTACCATGAACTGCACGGACAAGGAACGACTGCGCGGGCCATCAAACTCACAAAAATATATACCCTGCCAGCGTCCCAGCATCAAAGCGCCGTCCCGAACCGGAATGGACAAGGAAAATCCCATCAGCGAAGCTTTCAAATGAGCCGCGCTGTTGCCCTCAAAATGCTTGAACGCCGGATTATTCCATTCCACCAGCTTGTCCAACTGATAAATCAAATCGTGCTTTACGTCTGGATCGCAGTTTTCGTTCACGGTTATCCCGGCGGTGGTGTGCATACAAAAAACATGGCATATACCGTTTTTCATATCCGCCGGAACCAGCTCGCGGACTTTGGCGGTTATGTCAATAAGTTCATCCCGTGCATTGGTATTTATATTTATAGAACGCACAATAAAATCCTTCCCCTGTTAAACAATAAAGTTACTATATTCCCTTTCGCCGTCAATAGCAAGCGATTTCCGCCGCCCATGCGGACAGGGAATTGTCTCTTGCCCCCATTATCAATACTATATCACCGGATTGGCAACAATCATTCAAAAAACACACCGCCTCAGAGCGGGAATCAAAATACTGATAATTTTTCTCTGCGTGAGTATTCCAATCATCAATAACCTCCCGCGAAGTCGGAGAAAACGTTGAAGTGCCTCCGGCATAGTAAACCGGCAACATTCCGAAAATATCTTCACTGGCAAGTTCCTGTTCCATCACTTTGAAGAATTCATCGCGCATAAACTTCAAGGGACCGTAACCATGAGGCTGAAACAACGCTATAACCCTGCCGTTCAATATCCGCCTGGCACCGGAAATACATGACACGATTTTCTCGACATTATGCGCATAATCATCATACACCCTCGCGCCGCATGCAAGCTTTCCCGCATAATCAAAACGCCGCCATACACCAGTAAAATCAGACACCGCGTCGATTCCTTTTTGCAACGGAAGTTTAAGCATATTGAAACACGCCAGCACCGCGGAAGCGTTGGATGCATTGTGTTTCCCCGGCAGCGGTAAAGGTACGGCGGGAAATTTCCCTCCTCCGAAGTCAGCACAAAAAACACCATTATCAGAACTGTAAGCGGAAAAATCCCAAGGATACAAAGTACTTTCTTCTGCATCAAAAATAGTAATATCCAGATGTGCCATACATTCCTGCCCCAGCATCATCGCCACACTTTTCTCAATTACCGCGCCTTTGCGGGTCTGCCTTAGAAACTGCCGGAATACCTCTATCAATTCCTCCCGGGAATAGTGATCTGTTCCGATATTAAGGACAACGGAATAATCGGGAGTATAAGCCAATAAACTTTTATCGCTCTCATCCGCCTCAAACACAAAATACTCCCCTGCCCCCTTGGCGTAATTACCAGTGAGTTCAGGACTTATAAAGTGTTTCACCAGCCCGCCGCATAAAAATGACGGTTCATACCCCGCACGATACAAAGTTTCAGCCAACCAGGCGCTGACCGTAGTCTTGCCGCAACTTCCGGTAAGCGCTATCAATTGTTGATTACCTGCCGCCATCGCCGCCGCTAATGCTTCGGAACGATGCAGACGAGGAATATCTTTACCCGCCGCAAAATCGGGATTGTCCTCCTCTATAGCGGTTGAATAAATCAGATAATCAGGGCATAAGGCACTCACACCCGAACCATCCTGAGAAAACAACTTTATCCCTTGGGCCTTAAGACTGTCAAAAATATGTTTATTCTCAGGATTATCCAATGCTCTGTCGCTGCCCGATACAGCAAGCCCGGCGGCGCGGCACATCTGCGCCAGACCGCTCATGCCAATCCCGCCAACACCAACAAAATGAACAGAATTACGGGGTGAAAACACAACAATATTCTCTGTCATAGTCTCTCCCGTTAATGATTGTCAGGTACCAGCTCCGCTTCAAGCGCATGCGCAGCTAGGGCTACGCACTCAGCGCAGGATAAACTTTTAGACTTGCGGATATCCCGGCATGTCAGTGATTTGGCTTCGGCCAAAAACGCCTCTGCAATACTGTCTTTCGCATGCGCATCAGGAGCAAGTTCAAGCGCGCCGAACAAGGCGCCGCACTTACCGTCTTCGACTCTGCCTCCGCCATGGGCGCTAAATTCCGCAATACGTGATTCTGAAATATTAAAGTGTTTCTGGAATCCGCGCAATATGCTTTGAGCACAATTAAGGCGCTCTTCCTTGAATGCTTTCAATGATCGTTCTACTGGCATGATGATCTCCGTTTTCTTATGATTTTTTATAAATCTATATCTTGAAACGGACATTTCAACACATACGGCGCAGGTAAAGTATTTTTAATCTAAAAAAAACATTGTCATTACATAATTTTTTATATGCCTCATGACAATTGTACAATTCTGCGCCATTTTCAGCGTTGATCTGGGCACACGGAAAGTTCGACTAAAGGTATGAAGTGGCAACCCCGCCAGGGCTCGAACCTAGACTAAGTGGACCAAAACCACTTGTGCTACCATTACACCACGGGGTTGAATGCTCTGCCATTATATGCAGAGCTATTAATAATAGCAAGCATTCGTAAAATTTCCAGAGAAAATATGAAATAATACACGATTTTTTTAAAACTTGCTGTATATTTAACGCTTCAACAACTTAATTTAAATCAATTTTAACTTTAACAGGGTGTATCCGGGCTGAAAGGGGAAACTATGACAGAGAGAAAAAAACGCAGTATTTTTATGTATATAATGATTGCCGCACGTGGAGTGGCAATGGGCGCGGCGGACGTGGTACCGGGAGTATCCGGCGGAACTATGGCTTTTATTCTTGGAATTTATGAAGAACTTATTGAAGCGATTCGTAAAATAGCGTCAGCGGATACAGTCAAGATGTTATGCAAATTGCAATTTAAAAAGGCTTATGATGAATTACCCTGGCGTTTTCTGCTGGCATTGGGAATGGGTATTCTAAGTGCTATATTCCTGTTGTCGACACCAATAAAATGGATGCTGGAAAATCATCCGGTTCTAATCTGGGCGTTTTTCTTCGGTCTGGTGATGGCTTCAGTGCTGACAGTGTTGAAGCGGGTGAAGAAGTGGAATGCGTCAGCACTGGTGGCGGTCGTCATCGGGGCGGTTTTTGCGTATTGGATCGTTGGAGTTGTTCCCCGTGAAACTCCAGACACGTGGTGGTTTCTGACTCTCAGTGGAACCATAGCTATATGCGCTATGATTCTACCTGGCATTTCCGGGTCGTTTATTCTGTTGCTGATGGGGAAATATGAATATATTCTTGGCGCGGTCCACAACATCAAAGGCGCGTTGAAGAGTATGGATGTGGCGGAGGTATTCGGCAATGGCATGATTATTTTCTGGGTAGCGGTGGGTGCGGTGATCGGTCTATGCTCATTTGTCCGTTTGCTTAGCTGGCTGTTCCGCCATTATCATGATCTGACGGTGGCGCTGTTAATAGGCTTTATGGTTGGCTCCCTGCGCAAAGTATGGCCGTGGAAGGAAGCCGTTATCACTAAGATAATCAATGACAAACCCCGGGTGCTGGTGGAAAATAATGTATTACCGTCATCTTTTAACAGTTATTTCTGGTATGCGGTATTGCTGGCACTTGCCGGACTGGTGTTGGTAATCGTCCTGGAGTATCTTGCCAACCGCAAGGAAAACATCAAGCACAAAGCGACGGAGTAATTTTATGGATCCAGTAATATACAAACTCAGCGATTCCTTTGAAATACGCTGGTATGGGGTAATGGCGGCATTGGGATTTATCGCCGCGGTGTTCGTGGCGCTGAAAAACCGTAAAATCGCGGAGATGAGCAAGGATCAGGTATACAATCTGTTATTGCTTACTATGCTCAGCGGGGTTATCGGCGCGAGAATATTTTATGTGATCAGCTTCTGGGAACGTGATGGTTTCGGAAGAAATCCGCTGACGGTATTTCTAATAAACAAGGGTGGACTGGTATATTACGGCGGATTTATTCTGGCTTTCATCACAATATTCGTATACAGCCGCAGGAGTAAACTTAATTTCATGCGGGTAATCGACATGATGGCACCCAGTCTGGCACTAGGACACGCCATCAGTCGCGTCGGCTGCTTTCTTAACGGTTGTTGCTACGGCAAAGCTACCTGCATGGTATGGGGGCATATATATCCGGCAAGCGCGGTTCCCGGAAAACTTCATCCAGGCGTATCATTACATCCGGTACAGCTTTATGAGACCTTCGGCAATCTGATAATATTTGTTATTCTCCAGAAATTTTTGCACAAAAGCAAGTGCGGACAGACGGCTGCATTGTATTTGATGCTGTACGGCGTGTTGCGTTTTCTGGACGAGTTTTTCCGTGGGGATCATGCCCGATCCGAGTTTACTTTCGGGTTGTTTTCTCCTGCCCAAACCATATGCCTGTTTATAATCCCGGCAGGCATAGCACTATACATTTACTCAACCCGAAAGGCGCAAAATGCCGGAACAAACACTAAAGTTCAAGATAGATAAAAAAGACGCAGGAAAGCGTCTGGACAAATGCCTCTCGGAGCTCATGCCTGACTACTCACGCTCGTGGCTGCAAAAGCAGATCAAGCGGGGAAAGGTATTATGCAACGGCGATGTATGCGAATCGGCAAGAAATCCGGTCGTTGCCGGTATGACCCTTGCCGTACACATAAATGAAGCGGATAGCGAACCGGAGCTTATCGGGGAAAGCATTGATCTGCCGGTGATCTATGAAGATGATTATATGCTGCTTATAAACAAGCCCCCGGATATGGTGGTGCATCCTGCCGCGGGCAACTGGAGTGGAACCGTCGTTAATGCCCTGATGGGTCGCGACGACGATTTCGGCGCAGATCTGGATTGTGATCATATGCGCCCGGGCATAGTGCATCGTCTTGACAAAGACACTTCCGGCTGCTTGATCGTGGCAAAGACCCGTCAGGCGATGGCCGCACTGATGCAGAGTTTCGCGCATCGTAAAACAAAAAAAACCTATGTCGCCCTCGTTCAAGGCATACCGGAATATCATACCGGAAGGATAATGAATAAAATTGGCAGACACCCGGTCAATCGTAAGAAGATGGCGGTGGTGGAACGCAACGGGAAACTCGCGCTGACCGAATATGAACTTCTGGAATATGGCCGGATCGACGGTATTCCGGTAAGTCTGATGCGAATAGACATCCTGACCGGACGCACTCATCAGATAAGAGTGCACATGGCTTCGATCAAGTTGCCAGTGCTGGGAGATACACTTTACGGCGGCAATCAGAAACTACCGGTGACGCGGCAGATGCTCCATGCCTGGAAGCTGTGCGTGCCTCATCCGATAAGCGGTGAAGAAATGCGGTTCAAAGCGGAATGGCCTGAAGATTTTCAGGATCTGGTTGACCGTATTGAGCCTTATGACGATTAAATCATGGAGTTTTTAATTTGCCGATATTTTTAAAGCGTTCAATCCGGGAACGATGAGTTTCCTCCATGATTTGGGCTTCGCTTTGGCTTTCACGCAGTACCTGCGGTTCCTTATGGTGCCGCAGGATATCCTCCTGACTATAATCAATGTCCCCATCTTCGTTTTCAACGTCTTTCTTGCGTTCGGCAAGCTCATACAGCAGCCGATTGGTACGTTTCATCTCCTGAAGAAGTTCCACTCCAAGCTCGCTGACGTGCTTCAAATGCCATACCGAAGTATTTAATTCAGCGTCGTTGCGTGATTTAAAACTTTCGAACTCACGGAAAAATTTGAACACTTTCAGGCAGGTAAGCAACACGATAAGGCATGAAATAACGTTAAATGACAGTAACATGAACATTGAATATCCGGTTTCCGACATTTATCACAAGCTCCCCTTATAATTTTCAATCCTGAATAGATTATACTTCATAAAATCGCCAGTGTCAACAAAGATGAAAAAATATGACACCAGCAAGCACATTGGCATTCAAGCATTTACCTGCAACATACCGCATACCGGTCAGGCGTGATTAATATGTAAATGCCAGTGTCTCAGCGCATTGCAATTAGATTTTCCTACTTATAAATATCATAAATGTTTGCATTTTATGCTTGCATTTTTGTATCCTGCCTGTATAATAGCCTCATACGGAAACAATGCCGTATGACGATTAGGGATAAAAAAAATTAATTTAAACTGAGGAGGTCTATTATGCCTGCTGTTGTTAGTGATTCTTGTACCGGTTGTGAAAGCTGTGTAAGCGCATGCCCAGTTGAAGCCATTTCCATGGTTGACGGAGCTGCTGTTGTGAATGCAGATGACTGTGTTGATTGCGGCGCTTGCGTTGGCGAATGCCCGGTTGATGCCATTACTATGGAATAGTATTGGATCAATATAGATATTTAAGAGCCGCCTGAGTTTATACCCGGGCGGCTTTTTCTATATTCGACATAGGAGTATTGGAACAATGGAGTTGTTTTGTCCGGCTTGCGGATTAAAAAGTTTCCGTACTGTTTCAGAAAAGGCGTATATGTGCGGAGTGTGCGGTTTTGAATTTTTTCATAATGTCGCCGCCGCGGTTTCCGTGCTACTGGAGTATAATGGACGTGGGCTTATGACGCTCCGGGCAGCGGATCCCGGACAGGGAATGCTTGATTTGCCCGGCGGTTTTATCGATTACGGAGAGACGGCGGAGGATGCGCTGAGGCGTGAAGTGCGCGAGGAACTGGCGCTTGAGCTTGACACACTGGAGTACATTGGCTCATTTCCCAATGAATATAATTATCGGGGCATATTGTATCATACTCTAGATATAATATTTCGCGCCAGACTGAACTCCGCCCCGGAGACAGTCATGGATAAAAATGAGATATCCGGCGTCGAATGGGTGGATTTAAAAAATATTCCATTTGAGCGTATAGCATTCAAATCAGTCGCCAGCGTATTCAGGAATTTGCAATAATAAAAGCGGAAAAACCGAAACCGGTTATCCGCTACAGATTATTATGTTATTCCGGGAAGCCCACCGGCTGGGCAAAAATAATTTTCTTTGAATCCGGCAATTGCATAGCCTTGCTCAATTTATTGCGGTCGATGTATCCGCATACCACGGTGGACATGCCTTCAGAGGCGCAGAATAAATATACATTCTGACTGATGAAACCGGTGTCAGCTCCGGCATAAAAACTTTTTTCCTCGGGTTTGCAGTTCATTTTATCGAGGTCGGCGACGAATATCAAGTCGACCGGGGCTTTTACATGGAAAGCCTGACCGCCGATTTCCGGACGCATATCTTTTTCTGACACCTGGGTCAATTCGTGTTTTTTAGCATCATAAAGGTACAACCCCTGCTCCATTGCGGCATATATCATAATCTCCTGCCAGTTGCGCGCTGAGGGTGCGGTACGTTTGCCGTCGGAGCGGTTAACGCCGAAGGCGGCCCACAGCAGATTGGAGAGTTGCTGATTTGTCAGCTTTTTGCTGCTGAAAGTACGCAGACTGACCCGGTTGTTGAGGCACCACATCAATGGTTTACCGCCTTTCTTATCAGGAACGGGCAATTTAATAGTTGACTGCGCAGTCAGTAAAGTCGCGGAACAGACAGCGAGAAGGGTAAAAATTAATTTTTTCATAATATCACTTCCAGTATTAGGGTTTGAGAAATTAGAAATATCATAACTCCGAAGCTGGCTTTGTCAAGCACTACTTCATATTCATACAAATATTTATCCCCCCGCTATTCCTCGGCAGACTGATCGATTCCCCAATATAAAGAAACATTGCAGAAAAGGCGGGTATTTAAATTCCTACCATATCGCAAATAATGAATGACCAGAAGAATTTCTGTTCGGAGGTAAATAGCGTGTCCGCGAAGATTTCCGTTGACTATAGCGAAGCTGTGAATCATTGCGGGAATGAAAACTATTCCAGCAAGGAGCGGGAGCGATTATTTCTGGCAACCGGGGCAATAAAAAGCAGAGCGTCCGCCGACGATATTACGGACAATTGTATCTTCGCAACGCGGGCACGGTTTGCCCTCCTTGCCATATATGTTCAATTGCAGCACAAACTTGCCTTCTGAACCATCAACGCTTTTAAAATCGGCGATGGTGGTGCCTCCGGCGGCAATTGCTTTGTGTAAGGTATCCCGGATATGCCGGACCAGCTCATTACACTGCCGCAAAGTTATGGTTCCGGCTTCACGCAACGGGCTTATACCGGACAGGAACAGACTTTCATTGGCGTATATATTGCCGACGCCGACAACTATGCGATTATCCATTATCGCGGTCTTGATTTTCTGTTTTCGTCCGGTCAGACGGCGCTTAAGATATTTTCCGGTAAACTCGTCCGACAGCGGTTCGACGCCAAGCTCAGCCAGTTCAGAGGGAACAGCTCCCGGAGCGGAAAGAACACATGTTTTTATAAAGCCGAAACGTCTGGGACAGTCAAAGCGCATAGTCATACCGTTGTCAATATAAAAGACCGCGTGTTCGTGCTTTCTACGTGGCTCGTCCGCCGGTACAACCCTGAGGGAACCGGACATGCCAAAGTGAAAGATCAGCGCGCGGAAATTATCGAGCTCAATGATGAGGTAACGTCCACGGCGGCGCAATTCCATTATGCGGTGATTGCATAACTCTTTATCGAGCAACGGAGCAAGCGGATAGCGACATACGTCTATAAATATCTCTATCTTAGTGAAAGTATGATTAAGGACATGAGCTGACAGAGCATTTTTTATGGTTTCCACTTCCGGCAATTCGGGCATTTTTCAACTACTCCTGGAGGGGTTACTACGGCATTCCCGGCAAAGATATACCCTTGATCTTCTTGTATAGTGAAACGGCATACGAATCGGTCATGCCACAAATAAAGTCCAGTACATTAAGAAGGCGCACATAATAGCTGCTTTTCCATTCATGTGCATCATCCCCCTTACCTCTGAACTGTTCCGGCAAAAGGGCGAATATCTTCCGACTCTTATATGAAGCTTTGTTCTCTCCATTTTCGGCAATATCATTAACGGCGGCAGAAAAAACATCCAGCAGACCGGTGGTGAACTCATATCCGGCGACCTCTATTTCAATGGCGCGGCGATAACTGTAAACGTCTTCCCTGCTTCTTTTAATGATATATTTAAGTGCAGCTGCTGCAGGAATCTCATCGGTAAGACTGCGGGTGAATTCGCCTGTCAGCATTTTACTTTCGTTAGCGATAAAACATTCATTAAGCTGTTCGATGAGGGTATTGAGCGCCATTGCCCGGAGGAATTCGGCTTTACGCTGATTTTCCTGCATTTCCAATTCACGTTTTAGCGGTCCGGTGATATCTGTATAAGCACGTTCAAGTTCATCATACGATATTAGCCCGAGCTGATGCCCGTCTTCAAAATCAATTATAGTGTAACATACGTCATCAGCGGCTTCAACAAGAAATGCCAGCGGATGCCGAAGCCAGATGTCATTGGCGGCGTCAAGTTTTATCAGTCCTGTAACGTCAGCTACTTCTTCGAACGCGGCTTTGTCATGCTGAAAAAAGTTGAATTTTTTACTGAATGCGTCCGGGATTCCGACGGCGGTGGATTCACCCGGGTATTTGACGAAAGCCCCCAAGGTGGCGCAGGAAAGTTGCATGCCACCTTTATTATCAGGCATTTGCAGACGGGTCAAAACCCGAAACCCTTGCGCATTGCCTTCATACTGTTCGATATCCGCTTTTTCCGCGTGGCTGAGTTTATCCTTGAAAGCGGCGGCTATGGGAGAATTCATAAACCAATGCCTGATTGCCTCTTCACCGGAATGCCCCAGTGGCGGATTGCCAATGTCATGAGCAAGGGAGGCGGCGGCGACTATGGCACCAACGTCGGCCGGCTCAAGCGCGCCCAGGTCATAATTCGCACAAAGATGCACTCCGGCAAGCGAGCCCAACGAACGCCCTACGCACGATGCTTCCAGGCTATGGGTCAGACGAGTGCGGATATAATCATTTTCAGCCAGCGGAAATACCTGAGTTTTATCCTGAAGGCGACGAAATGCCGATGAAAATATTATCCGGTCATAATCCTGTTGAAACGGGGATCTGCCACGGACGAGCTCCGGGCATTGGTCTTTGCCCAGACGTTTGTGAGACAGCAGTTGTTTCCATTCCATAGGCGGCATAATGCAATATCCTGTTTATGATAAAATTCAAATTCGCCGGATAATCTTTTTTACAATATTATCCGGGACTGTATTATGCAATGCCAAAGACTGCTTTTATTTCATAAAAAAGATAACATAAAGGGCGACCACACTGACTATAACCACCGCCGCGATAATCATAATAATCATGGAAACATTTACTTTGTGATTAGTCCCCAGTCCACATTTAGCGCATGTTTTGCGGATGCAGTGATTGAGTTCATTTTCTTTTTCATAAAAGAACTTTCGGCCTTTAGCGGAGAGATCGGAGGTGGGTCTGACCAGATCATTATCGGAATAATAGGCAAAAAAACCTTTTGCTTTTATTTTTTCATCCATGCCGGCGCAGAATACCATAAAGGTAATGTAATTGAGGCGTTTTTCATCAATATCTATTTCATATATGACTTTAGTAAATTCTTTTACATAAGCGCGCACAATCAGAAAACCAGATCGAGGTAATTTCCGGCACAGGTTCTCATAAACATGTTTACCTTCAAGTTGCGGAGAGAGCATATCTTTAAGTTCAGCTTCGTCACATTGTCCGCCAAAGTAAAATTTATTCAGTTGCGGCGTTCGCGCCAAAGCCAGGCACAGCTTCAACCGGGTTTCATCCGGCAACAGAGGATAATTCGGATAGAGCCTGATAAGTTCCTTGTCGGCTTTATCAAAAATTGATTGAATCAAGGGCATATCCAATTCCGGTACCTGCTCGGCACCATACACGCCGAGCAGCTTCAGCGCCCTGATTTCGCGGGTGTCGTAGGAATTTATGGTGGCGGTGGTAGGATTTTCTCCAGTAGGAGCATCCTTTTCTATCGCACGCAGGATAGCCTCATTATCCCAATCTGATTTACGTACGCTGAGCTTGTTTTTCTTGGTATGAACAAACACTCTGTCGCATTCCGGGCAGATGATCATGGGGCGCGGGTCCTCCGGTTCACAAGCCACTTCATTTTTACATTTAGGGCAATATTCGTAATGCAAGGTTGACACCGAATCATATATTACACCTGCAGAGCCGTCATCCAGACGCAAATGTGTACTGCATCTGCCACACTGCATGCCTTCAATTATGCTGTCAGCCGACGCCTTCTGCCGGTTACCGCACTTTCTACATTCCAAAGAGATCATATATTCCTCTGCCTGAAACTAATCTTACAAAGTTCAGCACATCGTTGATTTATAAACACAAGTAACCCCGATAACCAGTACAGTTGCGCAAAAAAGAAGTAATCCAAGACATCCCCCTCCCCCTAGTTTCTTAAAACCATGTTCTTCAAAAAGCTCACTCAACGCATTAGTAACCGGATTGCGCCGGGTATAGAAACTTTTCATCGCGGGGGTGGACAAACGGGTTATATTTTTCACTCTTCTTTCTTCATGATTATAGATGAAGTATCCGATTTTATGGATATTCTGTCCAAACCCTCTGGCAAAAGCCTGGACTGCAAACATTTTTGCTTCTTCCGGCGATATAGCTCTTTCATAAATTATTCTGGCATAATGGCTGATATAGACTATAGCGATCTCAAAGCTCTCCATTTCCACGTCCAAGGTCAAAAACTTAAAATAATCTTCATTGTCCACAGCGCTTTTTATGATGCCGCCAAGCTTGGCCTGATCAAATTTACGGTCAAAATACAAATCACGGAATAGACCAGACTGTGCGACTTTCATCATGATTTCATTTCTGAGTTTATCAGGAAAGTATAAAACCGGATTAAAATGAGTCTGTACCAGAACATTGACTTTTTCGAATATGGTTTTGACAAGACGTTTAACAGCCCGGGAAGTGGGGTTAAGAGCTTTAATATTAAGATCTTGAAGTAGTTTTTTCTCTGCCTCGGTGGCTGGAGTGGCGTCATCAATTTCATCGACAAGGTTATTGGGAACAGTCGGATACAGGGATTCAAGCAATTTAAAGGCTTCGGTCTCCTCGTCCGAGTCAGACTGACTGTCAAAAGTCATATTAGTACGCAGGAACAATGTTTTGCAGGACGGGCATTCGGCAAGGTATTTCAAGCTCTGATTTATGGGTATTTCAAATTCATGGTTGCAGTTCAGGCACTTGGCGTTATGCATGAAGCTCTTACCCAGGTTGTTGTTAGCACGCGGAATCGCGGATATAGGCATACCGCAACCTGAACATTCTATCCCATTGAGCAACTGCCTGGAGGTGGCATGATTTTTCTTATTACAGTGCTCGCAGGCGACTGTTATCAATTTCGATTCATTTCTTGGCATATATTTTTTCCCTGAAAGGCGGCGTGAGCATCCGACGCCATCCATATATTGACTTAACTGACATATGAAAATCCATAAAAAATAAAATTATACAATAATACTATAAAGGTCGTATTGTGTTTTTGCCTGAAAAAATATTTTATATATGTAAAAATATCATTTTCAGACGATATTCTGCCCCATTTCTGCCGTTTTTCATCGCAACCGACAGACATTACAGTTAACTGTAATATGTCCCGGCGCTAAAATCAACAGCCAGGACATACTTAGTAATTCGGAAAAAACGTATTTTTATTTATAGCAAAAGCAAAAAAGCTCCGGGACATTTGCCCCGGAGCATAAAGCAGCAATATATTTTAAGTGTCAAATCATTCTATACCGGGAACACCAGCGCGGCATGACGATGAAAACTGAACGGTTCGAATGTTATACGTTCGCCCTGGATTTCACCGTTTAATTCTATCGGTGTTTGCCCGAAACGATACAAGGTCGCATTGGTATTTTCCGACGCTACGGTCACAGATACATCAATCGCTCCTTCATCATCAGAGTAACCAAGCAACTGCAATATTTTGCGTCCTTCGATCATCGACCATGAGCAAGCAATCTTTTCAGAAGAGACAAGTTTCACATCCTGCTCCGGCAAAATATTATTTACAGCCTCAAGCAGAATATTTGAAGTTTCTAAATAATCAGGGAGTAGCATAGTGCCGCTCTGAGCTGACATCATATTGATATAAGCCTCGCCGTACTTACCTGACACAGGGAAAAGCAGGACTTCTCCCTTACCGTATTCGCGGCGTACCGGCTGGGTCGGATGGTCAAATATGCTCACCCCGGTCATTTCTTTGAACGCAGAATCAAGGCGCAATTGCAAAGCCTCATCATAACGTCCGCAACGCTGCCCTATTACCAGCAAACGCCCTCCCTGCTCCACGAAAGTGGCGATGAGTTTAAGTTCATAATCAGAACACACCGGAACCTCAGATACAATCAGCAAACGGAAACTGTTTATTTTTTTCGCGAGTTCCTCAGAGAACAGCGTATTATACGGTATGCACGCGCCAGCAAGCAACTCCTCGACCCCATGCAGTGCCGAGGCGTGACAATTATGCTGAAACAGCATGGATTCACGATGATGCAGAACAGCGGTAGTTGCCAAATTAATTCGGTCTCCAAACACGGGCAGACTGTGTATATACGTGGAAGTCTTACGCATAGCGTCATTTATGGCAGGAAACTCATAATACATTTTTTTCTGATCTTCAGCGCATTCACACAGATGCTCAGGCATGGCGCGAACACTCCAGAAAGCTCCGGATACACCACCGAAAGTTACCGGTTCAAGCATAATTTTTTCGACCCCGGCGGCGTCTGGCAGACCGGATATACTTTTGCCGGTAGTCGCGTCAAAATCCTCTTTTTTCCAGGTACCGGGAATGCAAGACACGCCCAGTTCAGTCCCGGCGATGAAGCCCCGGAAATTGCCGGAGCGTTGTCCCTGTTTTTCTTCCGGATAGAGCTTGTTTTCATAATACATCATGTCATTAAGCTTCATCAGGCGGACAAAATCCACTCCGATTTCACCATAGCAACGCCCCCGATACAAAGCCGGATTGGAGGCATATACGGCGTCAGTCTTGATCTGTTCCATGTATTTTTTCAGTTCTATTTGAATATCCAGATTGCGCTGCATGTTGAACTCGGTAAAAGCCCGCACTATTGGGTCGGAGACAAAACTCAGGTCAATTGGTATTTCAATACTGTTGAAATCACGCAAATAAGTAAAATCAAGAATGGCGCGGCAGTTTTTATCAAGATAATCCTTGAACATATCATGACAGAGTTCACAACGGCAAGGATGCAAATATGTGTTATCGATCCATATGCCGTCGGCGCCACGCTTCAGCGCGTCGTTAATCAAGCCTTTCATGTAGCTTATAAATCCGGCTGATGACTGACAAGCAGTACGCCGCCAGTAGGAATATCTCTGCGGCGAACCATCAAGACGTTCCGCCCAGACTATGTCTTCAGGAATATTTTCCTCCTGCAACACATTCTGATACTGCAAATACGGCAAGCTCATCATACCGTATTCGTGGAGATAGGCGGTAACTCTTTCAAAGTCATCACGTTCCTCTTTTTCAGCTTCTAACGAACCGCCGAGAGAGAACGGCAGTATCACCAGATTGACCCCACGTTCCGCCAGTGCCGAGATGTTTTCACGAGACATGGCACGGGCATACCATTGGTCATACCATTGGGCGTCGCCGGGTATCTCACCGGCGAAGCGTCCGGCACGACGCCGAAGCTTACTTATTCCCCACATGGGAACCCATATTATGGGGGCTTTATCAAAAAATTTCTTAAGTTTCCAATTCATACTCTACACCTTTTATTCAACTGTTTTACGGGTAAGCCTTCCAGAGACCGCGAATATCAAGGTTTCCAAAGGCATATCGGTTTCATCATTGAACACCACTTCGGTTATGTCATCAAATGGATATGGATTGACCCATTCCCATTGGTACAGGAAAGCATACTTGCCGTCTTTTCTTTTAAGCGGCAGGACATAGCGGGTGTTAATGCAACCTCCGTCGCGCGGACGTTGATCAAGCCAGTACAGTTCTGCTCCTATGCGTATTTTTGCATGAACTTCTTTTCCACTGGCATATTTAATTAAATATGTGCCGAAGACCCAGCCTTTCTGCCAACTTCTGAATGAAAACGGTGCCATACGCATAACTTTCAAATGATTATCAGGAGGCAAACCGGATTGGAGAAAGATCAGTGAAGAAAATCTGCCTTTTATCGGCAATTTTATCTTATCGCCCTGAGCTGCCAGAATACAATTATTTTTACCTGAGGCAAAAAACGTAGGAATATTGCCGATATTTTTCTCTCCATGCGGGAGCTCCAGCTCGGCGTTATCGCGCTTGATCTTCTTGTTATTAACGTCGATGTTCATTGCGGAAGAAATATTAAGCGCCTGAATATGTTCCGATGCAAAGAGATTCGGTTTCAGGGAGAACAGGCTATGAAGTTCAGGCAATATGCCGTTATTCAGTTCATCTTCCAATGACCTTTTGTTCTCTTCTGAATCCTTAAGGAAATTCCAGGCATAATCTGCGCCGACAAACCATTGTCCAAGATAATTGTACGAAGGACGTCGCGTGCTCTCCAGTCCGGTACCGAATGCGGCATATAGACCAACGCCGAATCCCTGATGCAATTTTCTGGCTTCAACAGGCAGGCGTTGAAATCCGGTTTCATTGCCCCACACCTCAAATCCTTTTTCTCCGAAATAAGCGGCAACTTGAGCAAATCCTCCTCGCCATGACCAGCAGGAGATGATAATATCGCGCGGCAGTTTGTCTATGATCTGATAACAATCATACCTGCGTCCGTTATGAAGCGGATTAAGCATATCCTCATAAACTACCATCTTTACATGATGTTTTTTCAGCAGTCCATGCAGTTTCAGCAGCAGTTCAAGCATTGCCTGTGGTCTGGTTTTGCCATAAACAACCCCGGTATCTTCAACTCCGGCATTGCGTGTATGCCACCATTCGTCCAGTTTAGGCGAGAAATACTCGCAACCAGTAGCCTCGATAATGTCAAGCGCGGTAGCCTCCACCCATTTAAAATATTCAGGACTAGCAACATTATCGGTGGATTTCCATACCGGATCTCTAAAGCCTCCAGCAATACGTCTTCCCTCTCCGTGTCCTCCCAGAGCTACAGCCGGAATCAATTTTATAAAACGATCACGGCAAAAATCTGCTATCCTTTTTAATTCAGCAAGCGTCAATTGTCTGTTCTTCTTATTGTAATTGTTTCTGACGTCACGCTCAAAGATAACGCCTCTGGTTATATCCAACCACAGAAGGTTGAGTTTATTGCCGGCAACAAAGCGATCAATCCACTCTATCATATCATCAGCTTCCCAACGGTCTTTGACCTTGCTGTGCAGTTGAGTAGGAGGCCAGAACCGCCCCAGACGCTTGTCAATATCCGGCCAATCCAATATTTCAACACAAGGGACGGGCGCGGCGTCCAACCTTTTCATAGACATATTCAACAGTTGCATGAAAGTGACAGTGCCATAAAATAATCCGGCTTCATCTTTGCCGATTATTTCCACACGTTCGGGAGTTACTTTGACAAAATATCCTTCAGGATTCAGTTTTTCACGTTTTCCGGCGAACTCCACTTCATCCGCCAGTCTAAGATTTATCGCGCCAGTTTGAGGAAGTTTGTTTATCTGATATTTTGTTCCTGCGAAGCCCTGAAGCTTTTCCGCAAAAATCTCCGCAGTCCTGACGGTACGCGCTGAAGCATTAGCGGGAATACTCATGGAATCATTATTGCCTACATTAAAGACACCCTTGCTCCAATTCACATGT
>JAFGXT010000103.1 GCA_016936495.1 Victivallales bacterium | reverse complement strand
TAACCTTAAAAATTAATCAGTATTAATAAAGAGTGCTTGGTATTATATCACACAAGTTCGTTTTTTATATAGTGTTTACAGTATTTTCATCATTTTTTTTCAAAATTAAGTGATTTGATAAAGAATGCAGTCTACGGATACGCAGGGAGTTAAAATGACAGGTTTTGTGTTTGATAAAACTCCGGCTGACATTTATGTCCGCCGGAGTTTTGTATTTTGATCAGAGGTGTTCGCTCAGTACTTCAGCCATGCGGCAATAGCCTTTAAAGGTTATATGAGTGCCGTCAGGCATGGCGAAATCCGCCGCGAGTTGTCCGCTTTCGTCTTTTACGTGACAGTGATAATCAATGAAGCCTATGCCATTGGAGTGTGCCCATTGTTTTATCGCCGCGTTGTCGGATACGATCTTGTCCTGATATTGAAATCTATCCCAGTTGTCGGGATGGCGCAACGGCAGGATGCTGCTCATGAAGACTTCGCAGCCGTGAGCTTTGATTATCGCCGCCAGTGCGGTAATGCGTTCTACCAGACGCGGATCGTCAATACCGTTGATGCCCGCCAGGAGAAAGACCTGCCGGGGGGAATACGCCAGAACGTCATCGCGCAGACGGTGAAACAGTCCATGTACATTATCGCCGGGGATGGCCCGGTTTAAGAATTCACAGGCGGGAAAAAATTCCTGAAGCGGCCAGGCGGCGGTAATGGAATCTCCATAGAATATACGATCAACGTGCTTGATCCTGGATTGTAAAGTTCTATAATCCAAGTAATTTTTCCATTCCTGCCTGGTTTCGTAAAACTCCAGTGTTGCCTTTATTTTCTCCTGATCGAAAAGCGAACAGTACTTATGAAACAATTTTCTGCTATTTTCTTCGGACAACATTTTTTCTGCCTTTTTTTGTTTTTCTATTTCACCAGCACCATCGAACCATACATTGCCGGATCTTTGCCAGAGGCGATTCCGCTGTACCATTCCAGCCAGTGCCGTTCTCCTTCGTCGCGGTCGTTGACCAGTATGCTTAAACGCAAAGCGGTACCGGGCGTCGGAGTTTTTATGTTCAGACTCCGCCATGGTATCGCGATCCTGTACTCGGTCATACCATTCTCGTGTTTGCTGTGATTGAGCAATTCCGGCACTTGATTATGTAATTCCATCAGCGTGCGGTTCATGCTTGCCCATACCCAGGAATTATTTCCGGCGACAGGCATTACTCCTATTTCCGCATAGGCGGTTTCCTGGATGCCATCGTTATTCGACCGGATCATCGCGGTTTTATCTACGCTTATACCGATCTGAAGCGAATCTCCAGACCACAGGGAAGCGACATTGCCCGCGGGGCGGTGATACTTATCTTTTACATTCATTCCCAGATAAAGGTATTTTTCATCCCAGCACAAATACAGCTTGCCTTCCGGCAAATCTTTTTCTCCTTTTACGGCATGTTCGCTGTAAGTACCATCAGCAAGCGTGAATGTTGAGCTTACTCCCCATGAACTCAATGGAGCACCCGGATCAACTCCCTTATGCTCAACCATCACCGGCGCAACGTCCGGCAGCTCTTGCGTCCATGAATAGTTGTTGTTCAGACTTATCCGGGCGGAATAAAGGTTTTTTCTGCCGTATGTTATTCCTTTAAGGGGAATCGACACAATATCGTTTTGCGCGACGACACCTTTGCCAATTATATTTTTGTCATTTTCCACAATTGCTACAGATACTTGACCCGTGTTTTTTTTATTTCTCCTTATCGTCAAGCTGACGGCTTTATTACCGGAATTTTCGGGCTTACAGATTAATATATCTACCGGAGGAATTATTTCAATATGCTGCTGGCGGATATATTTGCTCTTTCCATTTTCTTTTATATCATAAAATATTTGATGAGTTCCGGGAAGGGCATTTTGCGGAACACCTATATGAATATCCCAGCCGCGGGTTTTAAGGTTTGCGTGTTGAGTCCATTTTTCCGGCATATCAATTCTGAGTTTAGCGTTGTCGTTCCACATACCGGGGGAGCCCTGAAGTGATACGGTAACGTTTCCGCCGGGAAGAATACGCGGAACAGCGGGGGTAAGATCAATTGAGAACATATTGTCATTAATGAAATTATGAATATTTCCGCCTGAAATATATACTGGCGCTTCGTCAAGTTCCAGGGAGACAATCCCATCCGGCAATTTTATCGTTTGGGAAGTCCCGCACATATCGGTGATGACGGCGGCGTCAACTCCTAGCGGGATTCTCAACTGTTGTTTTGTGGCTGAGAGCGAATAAGCCACGATCAAAGGTACGCCTTGACGGTCGAAGAGTAGCACCCGCAGACCGCGTCCCATTTCCAAATCGCGTATATATTCGGCATTGTAAGTCATTCTTGAAACTGTCGCCCAGGCGGCGAAAGCCGGTTTCGGCTCACGCAACGGAGAATTTTTGGGATGTCCGCGCAATATGCCGAAATCCAGTTCCCGCCGACTGGTCGCCTCATTCCACAAACCATTATGCCAGACACATGCTTTGAGGTCTTTTATGCGTCGGTTAAGCAGTACTACCCTGGCAAGATAAGCACCTTGCTGTAATTCGCTTACCTCTCCGCCCGGCTTGGTGGAATAGCCTACCTCGCTCACGTACATGGGGATGTCTTCGCCGGTTATTTTCTTAATATCCGCCGCCAGACGTTCAAGGGTTTCAACGTAACCTGATACGTCTGGAGGCATGGCGTTGGGGATATAGGGGTGAAGCATGACCGCATCGGTATAGCGACTGATGTTATGTTTTTTATAATAACCGACATACTGATTGTATTGGTTGCTGCTCATGGGGTTAATGCATATCCCGGCGATGGGGGTGTCCGGGTCGATGCTTCTGACCACCTTGGAGGTGTTTTTGATTATATCCATGACGTCGGTCATTGTGCCATGAAAATTCTCGCCGACCATTGGCTCGTTCTGAGTTTCCCATACGTCAACCAGCCCTTTCCGGCTGACAATATCCTTGCGCAGGCGTTCACTGAGTTCAGGCCATTCCGATTTGGAGACAGGAACCATTTTTTTAAAAGGATTCAGTACGTTCAAGCATCTGATGATGTTTACCGGTTCACGATTGGCGATAGTGGTGGCGGAGGGAACCACCGCCTGGAAGTCGGGTTTCTGAAAGAAAGTGAAAAACAGTTGCCGATCCCACTTCGCTCCGCCGAGCCGTCGCAGTTGCGGGCTCATTCCACACCAAACTCCAAATGCCGGATGCGGCGTTGTATAGTAATCATCCGGCAGTGGAGTGGTTACGACTAAACTGGTATTGATTTTTTTAAGTACTTTTTTTTTATCCATAACCACGGCTTCAACTTCGTAGTAGCCTTCGCCCGGGAGTTTGACTTGAGCTTCGGTTCCGGCTTTATATGCTGTTTTGTTTATCAGCGTGCCGCGGAAATCTTTTATGCTGACCTCCATAGGGAAACTTGAGAATTCTTCGGAACGTGCGATTTTAAGTCCAGGCACTGATTCATATATCTGAACCGGGTCTGGCAGGATAAAGCTTATATCTTCGACCTGCTTTTTTACGTCTTTAAGTTCTACTGAAATATTATCTATCCAGATATTGCCGGGTTCAGTTCCCTGTTCACGGCGCAGATATACTGCTATCTTAGTAACTTTCTGCCCACGAGCCTCCGAGGGTACAGGACCGAACGTTATCGTCTTGCGTGTCCAATCCTTCTGCGGGACAAAACGGTCAAACTGCTCCTTCGCCTTACCAGAAGGTTTCCAGAACAACAATGGTTTGGAAGACTGAAGCATAAGTTCAAGCTTAAGTGAAGGACCATTGACTTTGCCATCTCCTTTCATGTCAAATGAAAGTTCATATACCTTGTCGGCATGGTATTCGACAAAAAACACCACATCCACTCTGCCCGCGCCGTCTTCCTTATAGCGCAAACATTGACGCCCTTTAGTGGAGTCAGTGGAATCCACTATTACCGCGGATGGCTTATTTATCCAGTATCCGCCCGTGCCCTGTTCAAATGACGGGTTCATAACTTTAATCTCGCTCGCACTCGCAATCAACGCGGTTGAGATAACACATAAAATCATTGAAATTTTGTTAAAACTACTCATGGTACAATCCTTTTGTTATTTAAATTACAGCCTTGTTACTCTTATCGTATCTGAAACATACCATTCTTCGAATCTTGGATATACTTCATGCATCTCCCCTTGGCCTTGAGACCGCGCGCTTCCATCGGCAAAGCCGAAATTGCCTCTTTGACTATGGCGTAGAGCCGCAAGCCCTGCTCCTCCATTGTTCCAGCTTAATATTGCATGTCCACGACTCACTGAAACTGCGCTCGCAACGTTACGAACACTGTCTCCTATTAACCATATTTTTGACGTCGGCTCACGCCGTGCTTTGAATATGTTTGAATAAAATCCGCCGGCGGAAGCCCGGTTGTCGCGTTCAATATTACGATTCAAGCCATAAGTGGCATATGCGTTGGAATTGTTTTGCCATGGTCGTTTATCCTTTTGACTTGGACAAATAAAAATATCACTTGGTTGCAAATACTTGAGATCAACGAATGCGTTTGACCAGTAATAATTGGCTCGCAGCTGCGGAACAAGCAAAATTCCATTGTAATCTTCTGCATACATAAAGCATGTCTGAGTCAACTGTTTGATATTGCCGAGACAACTGGTTGCCTTCGCTCTGTCTCTTGCTTGATTGAGCGCCGGCAGCAGCATTGAGGCGAGAATTGCAATAATTGATATAACTACTAAGAGTTCGATAAGCGTAAAGCCGTGTAACTTCTTTTGTTTTCGTGTGTTCATGATCATCTCCTTTTTTATGTTTATTATTCTTTTGTTTTTTCGCGAACCGTGTTTCTCTCAATTAGTTTTACGTCCACAACATAATTCTCCATCGCCATCTTTATTTCATCTTTACTCTTTATTCTTTTAATCAGCAACTTCGCTGCCAATCGACCGATTTCAGCTGGATTTTGACCTATGGTAGTCAAAGCCGGACGTATTCTTGAGGCGATACTCAAATCGCCGAAACCAACCAGCGACAACTCATCCGGAACTGTAATGCCCAGGTCTTTTGCGGCTGCGACTGCGTCCACCGCGCAATTGTCGTTAAAACAAAATAGTCCTCCAGGTCTGTCAGTCCGCTCAAGAAAATCATAAATTTTATGAAAAGGCGCGTCAATGCAATCACCGATGTCAAGCATCCAATCCTCATTGACCGCAATATTGTACTCTGCCAAAGCCTTGCGAAATCCCCGTTCCCGCTCCTGACCAGAACTTACCGATGTACAGCAAATCGCACCAAGTTCGGAAATGCCGCGCTTTATCATGTGCTCGGCAGCCATGTATGCGCCGCGAAAATTGTCGCTGCCGACAAAATCATATTCATTGCCTTCCCAAGTCTGATCAATGATAACTATGGGATTATGAAAATTACGCAACTGCTCCATATAATACGATGAAGGCAACTTCTCCATAGGAAAAATCAACATTCCGTCAACCCGACGCCGTGAGAATTTATTGAACAGCTCCGCTTCCTTCTTGACTATCATATCCCAGCAGATGACGATAGTCTCATAACCCTGCCTGTAAAGTTCCTCATGCACTCCCTGCATAATGCCGCCCGCAAACATGTCATCAAACTTATTATAGGCGATTCCGATAGTCCGGCTTCTGCCTGTCTGCATGCATTCAACCATAGCGTTAGGATGGTAATTATGCTTTTTCGCTATCTCCTGAATGCGCTCACGTGTCAGTTTTTTTATCTGCGGATGATTCTTCAACGCCTTCGATACCGTCGATTCTGACACGCCGCACAGATCAGCTATGTTTTTCAGGGAAATCATTCACGCAACTCCTTATTAAAACTACTGCTTATGATACATTATAAGGCTCTTTGAGAAAAATTTCAAGTACTTGAAATTTTTATTTTTAATTTTTTTTCGACATGCTTAATATCGACAAAAAGCTCCGCCGTAACATTTTTATTTTAAAAATTTTCAATTTACAGACTTTTCGCTAAGAAAATAATTTCTTTTTCATACTTGACTTTTAAACATGTATGATGTATAATCTCATTAAGGTAATCAAACATGTATGAAAAACAGGTTGAAACAATGCAAGAGCTTCTACAAATGAGAAAAAACAGTCGCCGTAAACGCGATGCCGTTTACACCCGGCTGAAAACCGAGTTGGCGACGGCGATCGAAGATGGTGCGCTGGCTCCCGGCGAAATGGTACCGTCGGAAAGCGAGCTTTCCACACAGTACGGCATCAGTCGTTCATCAGTACGAACCGCGCTGGATGAGCTTGAGGGCGATGGACTGATCTTTAAACGTCCGGGCAAAGGAACCTTTGTCAAAGACAACACGCTCATGGTGCTAGAACAGGATAACGAGCCATTCCGCACGATTGGAATCGATTTTGACATCAAATCCGGTGAACAGAACTGGTATACTTCTAAACTGCTTGATGGCGTCGAAGAAATATGTAACAACGGTAATTGCCGTATTTCCCTGTTGCGCAATTTTGACTTCAGTCAATTAAAACCGGGGTTTATCGACGGGTATATCAGTGCGTCGTCCACCGAACAGGAGTTACAGCGTATTGTTGAACTGCGCACTCTGGGCATAAATCCGGTACTTATCAACCGTATGACCCACCTTGACGGTATCGCTTATTTTTCCGTTAACTACCGTAAAGAATCTCAAAACGCAGTAAATAAGCTTATCACTGAAGGACACCACGACGTCGGTATCGTTTCCGGACCCTTGTTTCCGCGAACCAGTCAACTGCATTATCAGGGCTACTGCGATGCGCTAGGAATAGCGGAAAACGCCGTTTCATCTCTGCAATGTTTTGTGCCTGGTTACGAAAGCGACGCGGTATATGCTGAATTGATTGAGGAATATCTTAAGCGCGTCAGTATTAGTGCGATTTATCTGGTCAACGGTTGTTTTGCCGCACCGTTGAAAATCGCCGCCGACAAGCTTGGCTTGAAACTGGGCAGAGACATCCGGGTGATGTGCTTTGACGATGTGGCATATATGGCGGGACAACTCGATTATTCATTTTCATACGTAAAAATGCCATTGTATGAAATGGGTCGCGACGCCGCCGCATACCTCTTGAATAAGTTCAAAATGGGAGAAGATATGCCCGTTGCCCGAAAACTTTATCGAGCCGAATTAGTGGATATTCAATAACGCTTAAAATAAGGAATATGACAATGAAAAGACAATTCACGCTTATCGAACTCCTGGTTGTGATAGCCATCATCGCCATCCTCGCCGCCATGCTGATGCCCGCGCTCAGCAGAGCCCGCAAAGTCGCCCGTGAAGCCGCCTGTGTTAATAATATGAAACAAATCGGCATGGCTGAATTCAACTACGAAGGCGATTATGACGCGATAGCGTTTGATTCAACCCGTACAGGTTTTCCCGCCAATAACATTGCTCATCGTTGGACATATGAAGACTTCTGGACATATCTGGGAGTCAGCAAACAAAGCAAACCCAATAGCGTGTATTTCTGTCCGGGAACCAAACCTGAATGGCGCAGTCATCATACTCATTCCACCACCTATCCCCGAGTAGCTAGGCAATATGTGCACGGAGACACAATGAACGACTTTAGCCGTAGCGTACGCAGAATCATGTCATCAAGAGTAAGACAACCGTCTATGTCCATATTCCACTATGAAGGCCGAGGAGTATGGGGTGGAGAAACATGGACAAATTATAATAATGTCGGCTATACGGATAAACAGTTAAGCTTTCACAACAACAATATCAGCGCCTTGTACTGGGACGGACATGTCGAAGCCAATATGAAAATGATTCCCGGGCCTTATGCTGGTACAGGCTCCCAAGATGTTCCATGGATAAATAACATATTCACGCAATAGAAAAAACTCAAATATCAACAGTTTACAATAAAACAGGGAACAGAAAATGAAGAGGATTCTTGTGTCATTTCTGGCGGTTGCTGCCGCTGTAATCTGCGTTAACGCTTACGGAACAAACTTAAAAGGGCCGTTTAAAGCCGAGGCGCTGGCGTTTTTCATGGTACACAGTGGAGGACCGCTTGAGGTGGAACTCTCCGCGACGGCGGAAGGCAAAAAAACGGGAAAGATCGTCTGCCGTTTTTTCAACGCAGACGAACAACTGGTCAAATGGGATCAGGCGGACGTGGCTTCCGGCGGCAAACAAACTTTCTGCCACAATTACGGCAATGCTCCGGCGGGGATATATCAGTTGCGCTATTCAGGCAAAAATGTCCTTGTTGATATAAAAACAACTCCTGAAACACGTTTTGGCGTCATGCCGTTGCGCTGCATGGTTAATGCCACGGCGAAAGACCAGTTCAGCAAGGTGTATTTTTTTATCCCCGAGGGTTACAAGGAATTTTCAATACGCGGATTTTCTCCGGGTAAGGTTTTTGACGCGTCAGGCAAAGAGCTGACCGATGTGAAAGGGAAAGCCGCAAAGGTGAATATAGAAGGCAAAGCTGGAGAAGTATGGTCTCTGTCGATGAATATGAAATTGGCGGATTATTATCGTTTTGGCGTTTCCGGCATACCTTTTATTATGTGTCCCGACCCGGAGACGGCTAAAGCTATTAACGCTAGTCTGGAGCGTGATGCCGACGGCACTTTGTACGCGCACAAGTTCCAGACCCGCATACGGGACTGGATGCGTTCGCTTAAACGTGAAGAGCTGGAACTGGCTGAAGTGGATTGGAAAAAATATGAAGAACAACTCCTTGCCGACCCGCATGCGGGGGCGTTGTTCGGTTCCTGGGGATTTCTCGCCCATATCAACTATATTATTTCCTCGCAGGACATTGATCCGCAAAGCAAAAACTTCGGCAAAAGTCTGAATCCCACGGCGCTGGCGGCTTTGTACAGCCTCGACCGTCCGTGGAATCCCTATTATCAGAATCCGGTACTTGAAAAACGCATGTTACTGGCGGCATTCCGCAATCTGCTGCCACTGAATGAAACAGATACTTTTTCCGAAGACGACAACAATTACAGCGGTTCCGACGCGCTCACCAGCTTGCGTCATCTGGAACCATTATTTTTCGGAGCCGCGCAGGTGCGCGATCCCAAACTCAAACGTTTGTGGCTGGAAGCCGCCCGCCGCATTCCCGACCGTTTTTCGATGTACAGGGTGTCCTGCGAAAACCAATCATCGCATTGGCCGCTGGCTTTGATCTATGCGGGGAAGGCTTCCAGCGAAAAAGGCTATGAAGAACTCGCCGCCGAATACATCGCCGGAATGAGTTTACCCGAAAAAAACTCTTACATGCAGACCGGATATCAACAGGAGGCAGGCGGTCCCGACGCGACTTATCAGGGACTTGGCGTCAGCAATCAAGCAGTATACTTGCGCATTACCGAAGATAAAAACGTAAAGAAAGGGCTTCAGACAATCTATAACTTTTTCAATCATACTGTAGCTCCTGAACCTGATGGCACGAAGATGTTAGGAGCCAGTAATTTCAGTCATCGCACCTCTGGTTCATGGGTCAATACACAATATGGCGGTGGCAGACGTATGCTCAGAGGCGAACTCGGCGAGGCGGCAGCGTGGGTACGAGATACGGAAAAGCCAGACAATGCCAAACTGGTTCGCAAAGGACTGAAAAAGGGCTCTCCCAGTGAAGCTTTTTATAAGCGTACACCACAGATATTAGGTTATGCCACTACTTCATTCGGGCCTTTCTGGGCTGAATACCTGTATCCTGCCGACACAGTCGAGCCTGTCCCATTCCCCGCTACCTCAAAAAAAGACTTTGTCAGAAACTTCAATGAGGAACTCATAGCGGTCAAAACTTCAGCGTATTACGCTGTAGTCTACACCGGAACGACCAGACCCAAATGGATGGCTTCACGACGCAAAAATAACGTCAGCAGTAAAGTCTCCACTAGTGGCTGGCAACCACTTCAGGGTATGTCCCTATTCTGGACGCCGGAATACGGCAACGCCCTGACCGGGATGAACTGGAACGCTGGAACTTTGCACATGCTCAGAGCAGATTTGAAAGACAATAAATGCGCTATCCCGGATTACTGGAGTTTTAAACACAAACTCAACGGTAAGACCATGGAAAGTTCATCAAAAATGTTCAAGCTCGATGATGTAACACTCACCCGTATCACGGTTTTTGCCGATAAATATCTTGAACAGAAACTGTCAGTAAGGTTTGGCAAAGATACTGAAACCGAAGCTCTTTACGAACAGATTCCTTTGGTGAAAAACAAGAAAGGGCTGGAAATATCCTTCCGCGTCAACGGTTCATGGAGCAAAGACCCCGGCAATGCCGACGCTGTGCGTTTCATTAATTCCGACGGCAAAGGCTTCATGGTCGAACTGGATAAAGCATATCCCTGCTTACTGGGAGCCGAAAGCAAGTACAATAATCAGGAAGTCGGTTCGTTACGCATCGGACTAGGCGACAAGTTCAAAGCGGGCAATAAAGTTGAACTGTCATATAAAATGATGCCGATCTCAAAATAAGAATAGAACATCCATACACATAAAGGAATTAGTGCAATGAGAAAACTTATCGGGGCTTTATCTCTGGTTGCGATGTTTCTGGCGGAAGCCAGCGGCGCGGCTACAGGGTCGTTTCTGGGCAAGGATAAGCTATGGCGTCCGCGTCAATCGCTGGTGTTCTACCTTATTGACAACGAGGGCGACGGATTCAAAGCTGAACTTGACATACGTGACATGAACGTTTATCAGGAAGGCGAACGCCCCGCGTTTGTGTTTGTGGTGGCGCCATCCGGGGAAGTCGTACAACAGTTGTTCATTGCCGACGACGGCATTGTAAAGGGAAATTTTGAGTACAAAGACGGCATATTCGATATGTATCTGGATTTGCGCTACCGGGAATATCACCGTGTTCACAGTCCCGGCGGGACGCCTCCGGGTAAATGTCGCTCTCCGGCTCTGGGCAATCCCGAAAAGCTTCCGGCACGGAGTTTTACGCTTGATGTTCCGGCGGCGGGCAAGGGAATATACAGGATATATGTAGGCGGTTGCTGGGATCACTGGGTGTCATTGAGTACTTCACGCGTCATGCCGTGCGGTATATATCCCGGCGCGGGAGCCATGTACGCTCATGCTGATCAGTTGCGCGAAAGCTATATGTATGTGCCGCGTAACGTTCAAGATGTTTCATTTGCCGTAAGCGGCGAAGTGGCGCCATTTGATCGCGGCCTGAAAGTATATGACGCATCCGGCAAAAAACTGGCGGAGACTCCGACCGGCAGAATCGTCAACTTTGACATATGGCGTAAAGCCGCGGGCGGACAAGTAGTAAAGCTGGAACTCGACGGTTCCGGTACCGGCACTTGTTTGCACGTAAAAGGCGCGCCGTTCATACTCTTTCCCGATGCCGAATCGGCAAAAACCGTGCGTGGCGGATTCATCGACGAACACGAAACAGCCATAGACCCCGATCAGTTACTTATCATGCAATGGGCGGCAAAAATAACCGACGCCGAGCTTAAAGTAAGTAAACCGATGGCAAAAAAACTCGAAACGGTGCTAAAAGCTCAAAACCTCGACCGTAATTCCCCGAATTTTGGAAAAATGAAAAACTCCGCTGATATGCGCCTACTGACTCAAGCGGTAAAAAAAGGCGGCGACCCCGCGCTGGTAAAACGCCTGTTGCTTGCCGTGGCAAACAAGAAAATTACACGCTGGGGACATAATTTTTCTTTTGACGGCAATGAAGCTCCCGCCACTTTCCCGGCGCAATCTGCCTGGCTTTTCCGCTCCTGCTGGTGGCCTTTGAACGACGGCGGTCATGCCGGCGCCATGCTCGCGGCAAAACCCCACCTTAAAGACGTTCCCACAGAAGTCAACGCCGCCATGAAGCGGCTTTTTGAAAAATGGTCGCTCGCGCGAATGGTCATGGAGCAGGGATTATGCTCAAATCAGTGGAGTTATGACCTTTATCACATGGCTGAAGCGCAGGAATACACCGAGAGCGAACAGATCAAAAAAGTTCTGGATTTTCAGGTCAAACGCTTTTGTACAGAGAACAATCTTGGACGTAGCAACCCGGATACATATCCCACTTCGTTTCACAGTCAGGTCAAATATACCGCCGCCGCAGACACCGGCATGATCGGCGGTGGCGTTCCGGCGGAGGTATTGGGGCACGACAGCCAGTATTCTCTGGAATCTACCAGTAACATGTATCGGATATGGGCTGAATTCCGCTACCCGGAAATACTCGCGTGGCTGGAAAAATATTATGCGCTTAAAACTCATATGACCGTGTCCAGAACCGCCGAAGCGCCGACTCAGACCTTTACCGGCACATGTAGTCCCGCCGACTTCAATTCGCGTACTCGTTACTATACCCACAAGTCCCCTATTGATGACGCGCATGACCTGATAACCTACGGAAAACTCTGGCGCGGACAGACCGGTAGCAAGCCCTGGCCTTTTCTGGAAGACGGCTCGTTTGTGCGGACAATCGACAACACCTATTTCTTTGTAAAAACCCCCTCCTATTACATGGTCGCCTACGGTGGCTCGGCGTTTCCGCCTTATGTACTATGGAACGCTCCGGAGTTCTCTGGTAACTCTATGAGTTTCGCTGGATACGGCAACCCCGGTTATGGCGCGTATCAGTATATGGTCAAAAAGCCCGGCGGGATTTCCGCACTGTGGATTCCCGGTTGTGGTCCGGTACTGATGGGCAGCAACCACAACGTTATGTTCACCAATGCGGTTTGGGGTAAAATCTCTAAACCGGTGTGTAAAAAGCATAAACCCGATGTAGATCCCTATGTCGTCTCCGAATCCTTTGCCGCGCCCCAAGTGGAGTTTGATCAGAATAAACGCGTTCTGGTGAAATCCGGCGTTATCCCGTATACTCCGCTTAAGTTCAGCAGAGAGATAACGATGCTCGACAATCATATCGCGGTGAAATTGGAACTCACTTCTGAAAAAGATTTTCAGTTTAGTGAGCTCTATGAAGCCATTCCGCTTTTTCCCGACAATCGAGTAATAACCACGGCGCGGGGCGTGCTTGAGCTTCCGCCAGTGATAATTACCCCTGTCAACAAAACATCTGCCGACAAGAAACAATGGGGCATAAATCCGGATATAAAACCTGTACAGACAAAGTTTATTTCCGTGCTGGCTAATTCCGGCAAGGGCGCGTCCATTGAGTTTGAGAAGGATGTGGAAGTAACTTTCGCCCAGCCCCTGAAGTATCGCCGTGAAGCCGCCACCATGAGCGCGGCTTCTATCCAGCTTCCAAATAAATGGACAGAAGGCGAGAAGTTCACTTTCTCATATCTGATAAAAGTAAAATAATCATAAATCGCCGCCCGGACGGAAATTCAGTCCATTTGGCGGCGGTATTGTGAATGTGACATTATATCTCTATCTTTTTAATAATCATAAAACAAGATCGTTACAGGGCTGATATTTATTCTCCCAATGCTGTAAACTGTGGCTTTTGAGCAAACTACACGTACGGTTTCCTGCCTTTGATGTAATCTAGCCGCTTGCTGCATCCCAAAGGCATATTTACGCACGAATCGATTTTCACCTTATTCTACAATGCTGCCGGAATATTGTAAGCGACCGACTTGAAAAAGAACCCCTGGTCTTTATTGCTGTAAAATCTTTGGCAAAAATCGGACAGATAAAATGGCGTGATTTAGCCAAATAATGTTGACAGAGTACGGCAAAGTTTGTATAGTTATATAAAACAAGAGAATGATTTTATGTATAGAATTCCTTTTAAAAATGTGGCGAAAGAGAGCGGCATAAGCGTGCGGACGCTTTACCGGGTGATAAACAATGCACCTGGAGTTTCCGATTCCACACGGCGCAAAGCGATACGTGCACTGAATAAATCAGGCTATACCAATCTCCATCAGAATCACCGCGGAACAATTCTGATTAACGTCAAGAATGATGATGTTTTCCGGCAACCGTTGGCAATGGAATTAGTCCAGACCTTATCCTCGGAATCCAGTATTGCATTTGTCAATAGCGAACAGGAGACCAATGCATTTCTTGAAGCGGTCATGAATTCCTCTACAATCATTTCCTTGGAGATAATCTCGCCATCAATTATGCGCAAACTGCAATACATCAACCCCTCCTGCCTGGTTATTAATATTTTATGCGGCGGCGGCGGCAATCTCGCAATAGATTCAAATGATTTTCTGGGAGGCAAGTTGGCGGCCGACCATTTATTTCGGAATGGGCACCGCCATATTTTAATTCCGGTTCCCAGCACTCACCATCCTAATCATGCCGACCGGATTATGGGTTTCAAGGCAAAAATGTTTGAGAACAATCCCTGCGCCAGGATAGAGACGGCGGAATATATTGTCGGTCATGACAGCCCGGAAAGCTTTTGGAAACATTATTTCGCTAATTCACAAGAGTATCCAACTGCGGTTTTTTGCCCATTGGGAGGACTGGCGGATCACTTCCCTTATTTTGCCGAAAAATTCGCATCTCTTTCCGTTCCCGATGATATCAGTATAATAGGCTACAATCGCGCGGAAGAACGCGGAGAACAGACTCTTTTTAAATTAGACGCCGTCGTCTTTGACCTAAAAAAAATCGTAGATTGTTGTAAATATTTCTCTCAGAATCCCCCTCTTTCCTGTATTGACGGGACAATCCACATATTTGTAGAGCCGCAACTGATTACAAACAACAGTGTCTGCAATTTAAAAAACCTAGCAACAAAACAACAACAGTAGGAGATACAGAAAATGAAGTTTAACAGGAGAAATACCTTCACGCTTATTGAATTGCTCGTAGTAATAGGAATAATTGCCATATTAGCGTCAATGCTGCTTCCGGCGCTGAACAAAGCCAGGGGTCAAGCTAAATCTATCCAATGCATCGGCAACCTTAAAAGCATCGGATCCTCGGCCATACAATACAGCGGAGATAATGACGACTACATGCCTCCCTGCTATTCCACATCCTCAATTTACCCGATTAATCCTCTGCCGAACTGGCGGTACTTGAAGATGGCATGGCTTTATGCACTCTCCCCTTATTCAGGGGGAAGCTGGCGGGACACCGTATCTGCTCATGCAATATTCCGCTGTCCGAGCCGAGAACAGGAAATCGCTATATACAGCGACCGTCCTTCAGTGCTGACCTCGAACTATGGATATTCCCAGCGGATGGGTGCCGATTTAAACTGGTCGCCAAACAATTACATTCGCAAGTTATCCAGGAATCGCAATCCTTCAGCTACGGGTTATTTAACAGACGTGCTTGCTACATCAAATTTTGGCACTACGTTTTTGTCCATCTACAACGAAGGACGTCTCACCGCGGACAATCTTGATTACCGTCAC
>JAFGXT010000102.1 GCA_016936495.1 Victivallales bacterium | reverse complement strand
CTTGAGGATATACCCTCCATACCAATGAACGCCGAAACTGAAACGGCACCCCCCTCTCCCGCTCCTGCTCAGGTACCGGCACCGGAAAAAGAATCAAATACGTTGCAACAGGTCGACGAAAGCTTTATTGAATTTTTTGCTGGCAGAGCCCATTTGTCTGCAAGAGAAAAACAGGCCTTCCGCGACATTTTGGTCAGTACTCGAAGAAAACAGCTCAAACTACTCGAACGTTTCAAGTTAAATGAAATAAACCGAAATGAAATGCGTGACAAATATTATGAGATCAAACAGGAAGAAAGACGCGCACTGCGCGGAATACTCTCAGATGAACAAATAGCTGCATATGGAAAATGGGACAATGACAGGTATGACCGCCTGAACGGACGCCTGGACTAAATTGCCGCTTCGCCCTTCTCGTCCGCGCCCTTGATGCCCTCTAAAAAATACATCTTCTGCACCCCTTTGCCCTTAAGCTCGGTGGCATTGCGGACAACAAAATCAAAACGCTCTTTAGTCAACGCGTACACCTCACTGGACACATTGATTCTCATCGGTTCCGAATGCTGTTCCAAGCGGGATGTTGTATTCACAGTATCACCGAAAATATCATATATATATTTTTTTACGCCGACAATACCGCCAACGATACTGCCGGTATGCACCCCAGCACGCACTTCCCAGTAGTGCTCGGAAGTCTTATTGCGCTCTTCCAAATATTCAATTATCTCAAGCGCGGATTGGAGAATATTAGCGACATGGTCGGACTGGTCTTTGTTAATACCGGAAATAGCCAGATAAGCATCTCCGATAGTCTTTATACGCTCACAATGATTACGCTCGATGATATTATCAAAAGCAGTAAAAATCACATTCAGTTCACCAATCAGGACCGAGGGGGAGATCATCGCCGACTTTGAAGTAAAGCCCACAATATCGGTAAACAGCACCGTAACATTTTCAAACAGAACCGGACGCGATTGTCCGAGGGTCTTCAACTCCTCCGCCACCTGTGGCGGAAGAATATTAAGCAGGAGTTTTTCCGATTTACCTTTCTCTCGGCTGAGCTCTTCGTTGACCTCAAAAAGACGATTATTTATATCTGCCATCTTATCATTCTGCCGCATCAGCAGAACCTTGTGCGCTTCCAGCTGGGCTTGTTTATCCTTTAATTCTTCAGTGGCGGCTTCAAGCAATTCTTTCTGCTCAAGCATTTTTATATTGGCCTCGGCCATCATGAATTTCTCTTCAGTAAGTTCCTCCACCGTAGGCTGCGAATACTTTTTCCTGCCGCGCCTGAACCAGCTTCTACCATCGCCATCCGCAGCAGCGATGACGGCGGCAGAAATTCCGGAGGCAAACGCCACGGCAAGAGATGCCGCGAAAACAACCCATTGCCAGAATTTAACATTATCCATGAAATCAATTCCCTCTGCAAACTTTTTTCAATTCATCAGCTATGATCTTCAGACCGGCTTTGACCACCTCGTCATTCTGAGAGAAAGATATTCGCAAACATTCATTCCTATGCCGCCATTCAGAATCCAGACCGGGAAAGAAATAATGTCCTGACACCACGATGACCCCGCGCTCCTTAAGTCGCATATACAACTCCTGTGAAGTTATCGGCAAATCAGGTATCCATAGCCATAGAAATAACGCGCCTTCAGGCTTGTGTATAAAGAAATCCAACCCCTTAAGATAGCCCTCAAGCAAGTCAAACGCCCGGCGGGATTTCTCATAATAATAAGGCTTTATGATATTTTTGCTTATATCAATAATCTGTCCATCGCGAATCATTTCTCCGGCAATCATCGCCCCCATAGAACCGGGAGAGAGATTAAAGACGGCATTCATTGAGGAAACCGCGTCAATTACCTCGCGCCGCGCCACCACAATACCAGTACGGGTGCCGGGGAGACCCAGCTTGGACAAACTCATAGACAAAATAATATTTTCATTCCACATCGGAGTGGCTTCAGTAAAAATGATATTCGGAAAAGGCGTACCGTAAGCATTATCGATAATCAGCGGGATATTATGTTTTTCCGCCAGTGCGGACAGGCGCGACAGCTCCTCATCGGTGATCACATTTCCAGTCGGGTTGGTAGGACGCGACACGCAAATAGCGCCCACGTCATCCGCAATCTCAAGCCGGTCGAAATCTACATGATATTTGAAAACATTCTTACCAATAAACTCTATCTGCGGCTTTTCCGCCATAAAAATACCTTCTTCCAAACCCAAATCGGCATAGCCGATATATTCGGGAGCCATCGGAAACAGAATTTTCCTGAACGAACCATCCTCAAAATGCCCCGCAAACATATTGAACAGATAAAAAAATGCCGATTGACTGCCATTGGTCAAGGCAATGTTTTCAGGTCCTACATTCCAATGATACTGATCCTTCAACAACTCAGCCAGAGTGCGGACAAAATCGCCATGCCCCTGCGGCGAAGTGTAATTGCCGATCGCCAGCTCAAAATCCTTGTCGTTATCCAGAGTCAGCCTCATCTGCTCACGAAAATAACGCTGGACTTCAGGAATATGCGCCGGATTGCCGCCGCCAAGCATATATTGTCCGCTGCCATGAACGATGGCTTTACCCAGATCATCCATCAAAGTCAGAATACCGGCTCCTGACGAAAATTTTTTACCGAAATGTGATAGTTGCATCCGCCGTAACCTTTCCTGCAATTAAAATAAAAAAAGCACAGTATTAAACATACTGTGCTTTTAAGAAATATCAAAAGGAAATTGCGTCTTATACGAACAGTTCCGCAATTTGAACCGCGTTCAGAGCCGCGCCCTTGAGCAACTGGTCGCCACTGATAAACATATCAATGCCTTTCCCATCGGTACGTGAACAGTCCTGACGGATGCGTCCGGCAAGAATATCATACAAACCTGATGCATCAATCGGCATGGGATATTCACGCGCAGCAGTGTTATCCACCAACTTGACACCCGGAGCTGACTGCAGGATCGCCCTGACTTCTTCCGGAGTGATCGCTTCTTCGAATTCCATGTTCAGAGACTCGGAATGAGCCCTCATTACCGGCACTCTGACGCAGGTACATGACACCATCAAATCAGGACAATGCATGATTTTACGGCTTTCATTGAGCATCTTCAGCTCTTCCTTGGTATAACCGTTATCTTGAAATACATCAATATGCGGAATAAGGTTAAAACCAATCCTGTGCGCAAATGCTTTAGGTTCAATAGCTTCACCACTGAGCAACTGACGGGTCTGAATCTCCAGTTCTTCCATACCTTTAGCTCCCGCGCCGCTGGTCGCCTGATAAGTTGACGCTACCAGACGTTTGAGCTTTTTCGCTTTATGCAAAGGGTTGACCGCCACTACCATGATAATAGTCGAACAATTCGGGTTGGCAATAATACCTTTGTGCTTAAACGCGTCTTCCGCATTGACTTCCGGAACAACCAGCGGCACGGAATCGTCCATTCTGAACGCGCTGGAGTTGTCGATCATGATCGCGCCGGAATCAACCACCGCGCGGGCATACTGTTTGGAAATATCACCACCGGCGCTGAAAAGCGCAAAATCAATATTTTTAAATGAATTTTCAGTAAGCTCTTCGATAACAATATCTTTACCATTGTATTTCAAAGTTTTACCGGCAGACCTGGCAGATGCGAGCAGACGAAGTTCATTTACCGGAAAATTTCTTTTTTCGAGAGTCTCTATCATCTCGACGCCGACCGCACCGGTGGCTCCGGCGATAGCGACATTAAACTTTTTAGACATTTAAATCTCCACTATATTCTTATTTAAAATGATTGGTCTTTATCGCAAAGACATCAAACACGAACACCGCATAAGTTATAACCGATGTGCGCTTATTCAAGCTTTTCATATAAATTTTCCTGACATTCATTACCTCAAACATTTATTTATTATGATAAACCTAAATGTCTGGTCTGTAACCATTTTCCCTTAACACCCGTGGTGACGTACCCAGCATATTTTTAAAGGCTCTGGAAAAGCTCGAATGATCATGATACCCCACTCTTTCAGCGATTTCTTTGCAGTTGAGACTTGTCTGGAGTAAAAGATCGCACGCCAAACGCATTTTTATTCTGGCGATATACTCCCGGGGGCTGACCCCGGTCTGATCCCTGAACACTCGCGAAAGATGCTCACGCGACACCTTGAACTCAGCGGCAAGATCATCCACCCCGATGTCCCTGCCTATATTCTCCAACACATAGCGTTGCGAGTCCGCCACCAGCACACTCTGGGGGTTCTCGATAAGCTTCTTTTCAAAACTATCCCCCAGCCCAGTGATAACGTCCATTATCAATCGGCACCCCGACAGAGGCGTAAGCACCTGCATCGCGCCGCGATAACCGCGATAAGAGGCAAGTAATTTCGTCACACCCCGGTCAAGCGGCAGATTGAAAACATATCCGTAACGCTTATTCACACTCTCTACGATGTCCTCAGCATTATAAAAAGCTATCCACAAAAAACGCCAGTCCCCGCTGAAATCTTCAGGATAATAATAACACACCTCCGGGTCAAAGTGGTTATGAAGAAAAGCCATACCCGGCAGCAGGTCATAAACCTTCCCGCCCGCCTTAAGCTTTCCACGCCCGCCGATGGTAATCGACAACTGTCCCCCGCCAAGCTTCCGCAAACGCCCGTCCACCAGATACTCGGGTGTCTGCTGTACTTCTTCCACCACAATATCAGGATAAGGCAAATGCTTCATCGGCTGATGCACCTCAAACTTTACCGTCCATTGCCTGACAGTACGCCAGTCCACCGCTTTACGGATCATAACACTCTCCTCCCGCTTTATTTACACATCACATTATATCAACAAATATACATATATATGCCAAGAACGCCTCACCTCACAAAGTGATTTGCATTATCACGTTTTGCATATATAAATGCAATTGACATCAACAATTCAAGCGTTTATAATATTCACCATAGCCTTTAATATATCACAATAAGTTAAAATCTTCAATACAGGAGAAGGAAATGTCTAAAAAAATCAATGTTACTATCTGGAATGAATTCCGTCACGAAAAGACACATGAGACCGTCAAGAAGTTGTATCCCGAAGGGATGCACAAGGCGATAGCCGACGGAATCGGCTGTGATGATTTCAACATTCGCCTTGCCGCGCTCGACGACCCCGAACACGGGCTCACCGAGGAAGTGGTCAACAGCACCGACGTCATGCTGTGGTGGGGACACTGCGCTCACGGCGAAGTCAAAGATGAGATCGTCAAACGCGTCCACAAACGCGTCCTTGAAGGCATGGGACTGATTGTCCTGCATTCAGGACATTTTTCCAAAATATTCAAAGCCGTTACCGGTTGCAACTGCTCACTGAAATGGCGCGAGGTGGCGGAGAAGGAACGTCTCTGGAACATTGAGCCATCGCACCCGATAACTCAGGGAATCGGCGAATACATCGAACTGCCGAATACCGAGATGTATGGCGAAAGATTTGACATTCCTCAGGATGGCAAAGTCATATTCATCTCCTGGTTCGAAGGCGGCGAGGTCTTCCGCAGCGGAGTTACCTTTGAACGCGGACACGGCAAGATATTCTATTTCCGTCCGGGACATGAGACATACCCCATTTTCTACAACCAGGAAGTGCTGAAAGTCATCGGCAACGCGGTCAAATGGGCAAATCCGATATTCTACGGCGAACACACCG
>JAFGXT010000101.1 GCA_016936495.1 Victivallales bacterium | reverse complement strand
GTTGGAGTCCTTTTTTATGTTGACTTTGCCTTGTTTGTTTACGTTTATCATCCGTGCTATTTTTGCGGGGGAGTGGATGAGCATTCTCCCGCCTGGGCCGAGGCGGAGCTCATTGGCGATCCGGGTGCTGATCATGATTTCATTGTTGTTGACCGACATGGCACCATATTTGAGCATGTCCTGCAAGTGGAAGCTTCCTGCTGCTGCTTCCGGGTCTATGCCAATGAGTGTTTTGGGAATGAACTTTTCACCATGTTGTACCAGCGATTGGCGGATGGTAACCGGTACGCCTTCGGCACCGACGTCGCGTATTTCTTTGAGTACAGCGTCAGGATTTCTTATGAATCCGTACCGATGGTCTTCTATCTGGATATGAGAGGTGGTCTCAAGAAGTTTTTGTTTCATCAGATCAGTGAATCCGGTCATGACCGACAGCACCACTATCAGCACCGCCACACCCAGAGCCACGCCAACCAGCGAGATCAGGGTTATCAGTGATACCGCATTACGTCTTGGCTTAAAATATCTCCATGCCAGAAAAAATTCCATAAAATCCCGCCACTTCGTTTTCGTGTTTGTTTTATCTGTGCTAATATATACCTGTAATGTTGAAAATGATAATCTTTTTGCAAGCCTTTTTTTGTATTTTGTGTCCAGACGTCCCAGTGTAAACGTAATAAAATATTTTACCTCAGGCGGAGAGTTGTATGAAAAGTGAAGAGGAATTTAAAAGTTATTGGAACAAAGTCGCGGGCAGGAAAACTTTCACCCTGGATCTGCGGAGTAAGTTGTTAATGGCTCATGCCTCCGTCGACGGCGCGGTGCTTGATTATGGTTGCGGGGACGGGCGTATGCTTGGCGAGCTGGAACGTCTCGGCTTTTCCAGTATCTATGCTTGTGATATTTCTGAAAACATGGTCAAGCTGGCGGCGGAGCGGCATTCTGACGCCGTTGTTAAAGTCAACGCCGCCGGAACTGTCCCATTTGCGGACGCCGCTTTTGATGTGGTGATTGTCCTTGCCGTGCTGACCTGTATTCCCGATAACGCCGGGCAGCAGGCTTTAATCCGCGAGATTATGCGTGTATTGAAGCCTGGCGGCGTAATTCATGTTGGAGATTTTCTGCTGAATCACGACAAACGCAATCTTGAACGTTACGCCGCGTCTGCGGATAAATACGCCTGTTACGGAGTGTTTGAGTTACCGGAAGGGGCGGTTCTACGGCATCATGATCCTGCTTATATGCGGGAGTTGCTGAAGGTGTTTTCTCCGCTTGAATACGAAGAAGTCGTCCACCGTACCATGAACGGGCATACTTCCAACGGGTTTTATTTTACCGGGCGCAAGCTTGTGTAGATCACGCTTCGAGCCTGATCAGGTGTCCGCTGCTGGTGTAGGAATCTTTGAGCAGATGGCGGATTCTGGCAAGAATGGTTTTATCCGTGTCTTTGTCTTTACCACGTGCGTCGAGGAGTTCCGTGAGCTTGGAGGATTTATCGGGATCTCTCCAAATGGAGGCGCTGTTGTGTTGTGTTTCAGCAATGTCTGGCGTAGTGTTTTTCGACACTTTTATGCCGGCGACTTTGATAATGCCTTCGACTTGTGGCGTCATAGTTATTCCTGCCGCTTTGAGTTTTTCCACCAGATTGCGATATTGCAGGTGGCTTATTTCTTTGGACGCGTATTGGGAAAGAATGTCTTTGACCGCTTCTTTGAGCTTGGAAATTGATCCCGGACGGTCAAAATGATTGAATCCGCCTGAGCCGCCGGACCCATCGTAATAGTTTTCCATCGTCATCGCATTTACCTGCATGCTTATCTCCTGATTTCATTTCTGTTATACATGTTCTTTTTCTTTGATCATGCGGAGATATAAAGCAACTTTGATGCCATTTTGCAATGAGTCAGTTTGGCGGTATATTACCGCTGAACGGCAGGAAACAGATTTTCAAGGAGCGTTTTCAAGATGAAAGCAAATGAATATACCGTATGGCGTGGTCGGAGTGAAGGGGTTTTCTTCATGAAGGCCAGGAGGTAAAGCCGCGGGAGAGTATTGGCTGCTTGTTCATAAACGTAAAAAACGGATTGAGGCTTTAGGATTATGGACTGGAGCCGACGTCGAGGCGGTCAGGGCTCGGATTGAAGCGGAGCGTTCTACTCCGGCGTATCGGAAAAAGCTGGAATCCGACCGGCGTAGACGGGAACTGGCGCAGGCGGATTATAAAGTGGAATTCCGTGCCGCGGTGTTGAAATTTCTTGATTTCGATCTGGAACATGCAGTTTTCGCGGAAAAATTAAGCGATGCTGTAACTGTTCATGCTGTTCCGGCTGGCAACGGTACGGTGGCGAGGCGTGTGCATTACCGGCAAGAAAAAGGATAAACTGACCCGTTCCGGCTACCTTGCCGTTAATAAAACACCAGACCGTAAAGCTAAAAGATTTACGTTTCCCATCAATAAAAATATAAGGTTCATCGAGGTTGCTGTAAAAAGAGCCGAAGGCATGAACCGCTTGCTGTTAAGTTGAATGCTGAAAATCAGTACCATTATGCGGTTTAAAATGTTTTGAGTCAAAATCTCACAGTAAACTTTACTTTTAGCTACTATATTGATTCAACAAATCGCCAGCACACAGATACCTTTTGCCCTAGAAGGCATTTACAAATAGTCAAGAAAAAAACAGACAGTAAAATAAATTTACTGTCTGTTTTTTTTGATAAAGAATAATTATTTCGGGTCAGTTTACTTTTTTATGACTGCCGAAATATTACCAATTATAATTTCCCCTTTGGGAGGACAATTATCTTTACCGAAAACAATGTCAATCATAGATATGGGTTGATGAACCACTCCATCATTAGGACCGCCCCAATGACTTGGAAAGTTTCCTTTCTTATCGAAACCGGATATACTGATGTCCTGCCAATCTTCACTAGGGGTAATATTCAAATACATTTGAAGTGACTGTTCTTTACTATCTTTAACCCTGATTGCTATTGTTTTCGCCATCGTTTTGATTTTGAACTTAAGCTCCTTGATATCAATTGGACTAAAACCTTTATTTATTGCGATATAGTTTCCGCCCGCACTGAAATCATAACTGATCCTCAGTCCGCAACCATCCTCTTTAGAACGGAACATACTTAACATACCTTTAGTTCCGGGGGGGAATTCTTTACCGCGATTAAGAGTCCATCCATTATTACCTTTGCTAAAATCTGTTATAGTAAACGTTTCCAGCTTTTGAGCACAAAGTGATGAAACTGTAATAAAGCTAACCACCGAACCAATAAACAATTTTTTTAATAAAGACATTTTATCATTCCTTATCATTAGATTTAAATATAATAATACGAGACATTTTTATGCGTTGAAGTACTTTATTGCCTTAGTTTTTGCATAACCTCCTTTAATCAAGGCAGATGTTACATACTCAAGAGACCTATTTGCGTTATAATCGATAGGTGTTGCGGTTGATTATGTGTTGCTGGTATTTGGGAGCCAGTTCCACGAAGTAGCCGCTCCAGCCCCAGACCCTGACGATTAAATTACGGTAAAGTTCCGGGTGTTTGCGCGCTTCTTCGAGTACCGCGGTGTCGAGCACGTTCATCTGCAACTGCTGGCAGCCAATATTGGCAAAGGTGGAAATCAGTGCAGCAACTTTATCCAGGTCTTCTTCATTGCGGAAAACGGTATCGGAAAGTTCCACGGTAATCGGACCGCCATTGCAGATGCGAGAATAATCTATCTGTGAAAATGACTGCAAAACCCCGATGATCCCGGCGACCTCCGCCCCGGGTGATGGCGCCAGGCTTGAAGCAAAGAAATCG
The DNA here is from genome assembly GCA_016936495.1 of Victivallales bacterium. Classification (GTDB taxonomy): domain Bacteria; phylum Verrucomicrobiota; class Lentisphaeria; order Victivallales; family SZUA-371; genus JAFGXT01. The sequence continues at coordinate 6,187 of JAFGXT010000101.1, read as the reverse complement.
CCGACTTTACGTCCGTCGGCGGTGGCTCCTACTGTAGGTTCAGAACCAGTCCAGTTTGGGTCGGCAAGATAGATATAGAACATTGCGGTTCCGGTGCCAGGACGGATGATTCCGCCGCGCCCGTTATCGCCCACGCTTTCGCAGGCATCGGCAAACCACCCGAACAGTTTCACCAGCATTTCGTCGGCGAGTTTGGAATGATTACCCACTTTCAAATGGGAACCCATGATGTGTTTCCGCAGATCTTCATGACCTTCCCAGTTTTTCCAGAGAGCATCGAGAAGTTCACCGGGAGTAACGCTTTTTTCATCATAGACCAGCTGCTTGACCGCTGCGAGGGCGTCGGCGGCGTTGGCAGATCCGCAACCGTGGATGCCGTAATTGTAATAATCGCAGCCGCCGTGATTGATGTCTTTACCGCGCTCAAGGCAGGAAGTCATCAATACTGAATAAAACGGTTGAGGACAGAAATCGTCGGTTTTCTGGAGGCGGATATAATCTTCAACCTGAGTGCGGATATTGGTGGCGACAGCTCTTTCAAGCTCCTCAAAACAACCGCGTCCGATCTTCGCCCTGATCGCCTGATCCACGGCGGCGGGAAAGGCCAGACCGTTGATATTGGGCACGTCCATGCCGCGCCCTGGAATGATAAATTCCCAGCATGCGGCGACGGTGTAATCACGCGCATCTTCAAGGGAATAACCGTGTTTGACGAGCGCGGGAATTACGACGTCATCGTTGCAGTACTGCGGAAAACCCAGCCCGCGACGGGTAAGTTTCACCGCCTCGCGCAGCAGTTCATGCGGAGTATTTTTGTCTATGCGCAGATTGATTTTAGGATCGATCATATTGACCTCGCGGGAAGCCCGCATGCACAGCATGGTTAGTTCGTTGACCACCGGTTTCCCTGAACGATCCACCCCGCCGAGAACGAGAGACTGGCCGTTGTCGCCCGGTTGCACCCCGGGATACAGGTCGGTGTCCTTGTTTAGCGAGATGAAAAATTCCTGGATCAGTTCTTCCGCCTCGGTCTCCGTAAATATATTATGCTCGATATCGTGACGGTAGTATGGCAGTATATACTGGTCGAAACGTCCCAGCCCCACATGGTTTGAAAACAGAAAAAGGCATGAATGCATGAATTTAAGGCTTTGTAACGCTTCGTGCAGGGAACGCGGTGATTTTCCGGGAACATGACGTATTATGATGGCCAGATCACTGCGCCCGGCGGCTTCAGCCGCTTCGGCATAACGGGAAGCAAGTTCCAGCACTGCGTCAATCGATCTTATCGCTGAGCAGAGAAAGTTTTGCGCTGTCGCATCCCGGCAGTAACGGGTCATAGACGCCTCGGCCTCATCACGCAGACCGAGCAGACCTTTGGACAACGCTCTTTCCCAGTCGGCGCAAATGTTGGCGGGGAACATACCGAATCTTTTGCCACTCAGTACTGCGGGAAGACAGTCGTATTTAAAGTGTCCCACGGAACGGGTGAACAGGATGTTTTCTTCGGTCAATATCACCGGTTTTTCTGCCCGGCATTTCTTTTCAAGCACAATCGACTCCCACTCGTCTAAAGTGGAAACCGCCAATTCTTCAGGCGTGAACGTTAATTCCACATCACGGCGAAAATCATGGTGGTGCTTGTCTAAAATATTTTGTTTAAGTCTAGCGGTTCGTGGGGTCATTATATTATCTCCCTATCTACATGATGACGGTTGTAATGTTTAAATCGTTGAATGGTTGCATGTTACAGTTCGGAGCTTTGTATTCATCGTATTCGGGACGAAATTCCATCCCGAGAGAGGCATATTTCCCGCCTGCAGCAGGGTTGCAGGAAAGCAGTTCAACCCGTTGCAGACCAGAATCGCCATAAAGCCATCCTGCCAGAGCGTTCAGATTATCATCTGTATCGGTGATGCCGGGAATCAGGGCAATACGCGCGATAAAAGCCTTTCGCTGTGATTTCAGATATTCAAGATTAGCGCGGATCAACGAGTTGTCCGCACCGGTATAACGTTTATGCGCCTCAGCATCTGCCAGTTTCAGGTCGAAAAACACCAGATCAACAGCTTTCGTCAAGGCTCGAAAATTGCTTGTTGAACCGTAGCCGGATGTCTCGATCGCAACATGAAGCCCGTCAAGTCCGCGAATGGTCTCAAGCACAAAATCGGCCTGAGAGAGCACTTCTCCACCAGAAAAGGTCACGCCACCGCCACTATTCCGTAATATATCCGCTTGCAACGCAATGTGAGCTATCAGTTCCTGCGATGTCCATTTACGACCGATGCTGCGCTCTCGCCCGTTACAACGCAAAATCTGAGTTTCGGGCTCAAAACCTTCCGGGTTATGACACCAGTTACAGCGCAGCGGACATCCCTTCATAAAGACAGTCAAGCGAATACCCGGCCCATCATGCAGCGAAAACTCCTGCAAGTCAAAAGTAACTCCTGTTTCCATACAATATCCTTTATGCAAATTATGTGGACTTATGCATATCGCGGAGCAATATTTCAAATTCATCCAGAATATTAAAGACTCTTTCATGTCTCAAACCAAGAGGAAATGACATTTTATCTATAATTACATCCCAGTTTCCGCCAGACTTAATATAGTTGTGAAATATCCTTTTTATTCAGACAATATGACTTTTGCAAATAATCCCGGATCTTTGCCTCCGCTAGCAATACCTTCTGTCCACTCCAGCCATGTCCTGTCTTGACCTCCGTCACAGTTGTTGACACAGAAAGTCAAACCTATATGTTTTCCTGTTGCAGCTTTGAATGGATAGATATCCAACCATGACAGGTTGCCTTCATAAACCGTTATTTTTTCATCATTATGACGTTTTATCTCTAACCTGCTCGAAGGAGACATTGCACTTTTTTTTTTACCGTTTACCCATGTAAACCAACGGGATTTGCTGTCTTTTAGCGACATTCCATATTCATACTGAGATCCGTCACTTTGCCGCGAATACATCGGGTCGATTGCAATCTGAATACTGTCCTGACGCCAGCACAAGTCAGGGCTTTCATTCTGTATATGTATTTGATCCCTTACCTCAAACCGGAAATTCAAACCTGATTCATCCCACAGAAAATAGGCTTTTACTACCATTGCGGCAGGATTGCTTTCATCTACATCTTTTGAAACCAAAGTAATCGAATTTGCCTCTTTCCAGCCATTCTTATCTAAACTTCCAGTAAAGATAACAGGTGCAACAGCGCGCTTTGCATAATAGGAGTTTGTAGCCATGGACGCATTGTAAAGCGGAAGACTTATAAAGTCAAGAAGCTCCCCGTCTCGACTTATTTCCACAGACACCAGACAATCTGTCCTTTTACTCAAGCATTTACTCAGGTCGATTTGCCATTCCATATCGCTTACTGACTTGGCTGGAAATGTCACTGTATCTTTTGACTGACCGTCAACCAATTTTACATCAGCTGGTAATACTATTTTTATCGTGGCATTCTGTGGTTTATCTGACAAGTTATTAATCTTGATCGGTATCCAGAATTTTTTCAGTGCAGTATTTTTGACAAAATAACCGGACGAGCGTTTTTTCCGACATTCCAACTGATCCGTACGCAACATCGGCTGGATTACTATTGGAGTAATTTTGCGTGGAGCAAGTTTTTGGCGGCTGATAGTCCATAATTTCATCGCTTTTGTATTTTTTTGAACATATTTCCAGTTTTCCTTTGCATTGAAAAACACATATGTCATATCATCAGGTATTGGTATTGAACCATTTGAATCAGCAGCCAGCACACGTCCGTCAATTCCCTGAATAAAATCTGCTTTGACAGGTAACTTTACACTATCGTTGGATTTTATTGACTGTGTATATAATACTGCAACTGTTGTTGCTCCATTACTGAAAACCCTTGCCCGTTTAATTTTTGCATCACTACATTTCAGATCACCAATATAGTCCATGTTTGATAGAGCTTTTATTGCCTGTATATAACATGCCAGAGAGCGCAGCGGGGTGTTGTTTTGATCCATCATCGAAAAATTAGATTCATCCTGCTTAAAATATTGTACAATAAACGGGTAATACTGAGCCACACCGCAAGCCTTGGCTTCAACTGCTTTCATACAGATATTACGGGCTGAATTGCATCCCCCCTGTTTGTCTGGCCTGGAGTTGCTTGACTTCCATGGCCATCCGGATTCTGTAATATATATCGGCATAGATGCCTGTTTGTATTTTCTCAGGAAGCTGCGGTATCCTGCAATAGTACGTTCGACAGCCATCGGATCGGAATAAGTATGGTAACTGACTGCGTCTACAACATCCAACATTCGATTTTTACCGGTAACATCCCGAAATAGAGCAGAAGTCAGCTCTGAAAAGACCCCGCCCACAATCGGAGTATCTACACCAGCTTCATGCCTGGCCCATGCAAGCGCTTTTACTAAAGGCGCATAATCACTTGAGGGGCCGCTTCTGTCATCAGGTTCATTCCAGGCCTCCATGCCACTGATACAGGGAGAAAGATGTTTGAACAGAACCAGCCACTCACTATTCAGCACGATAAGTTCCTGAGGATAACGACTAGGATTTCGTTGTTCCATATCAGCTCCGGTAGACACCGGTGCATCATGGAATACATCAAGAACCTTCAAGCCATTTTCTGCTTCGCGTTTTCGAACGGATAAATATCTGTTCCCTTGCCCTGAAATCCAGGTCGACGGGTTCGAATCCTCTCCTATTTCTTTCCATGAAAGTCGTTCGCGTACAATAGCAACTCCATTGCGCTTTAATGCCTCCATTAAGCTTTTTTCTGCTGCGCCCCGCGGAAACCAGGAATACGCAGCGTCAACCCCAAAAAACAAGTCTGGCTTATCTTTAAATACCGGAACTGACATCACCCCGAAAGTCTGCTTAAATTGGGGGAAAGCAATTTCATAGTAGCCTGCCGGCAATTTTACCTTAATACCTAATTTGCCATCATCCGATAATAGAAACTTTGTTGCAGCAATTTCTTTTCCCTCATAATTACGGATTAAATATTGCACACTGCTTCCTTTGGAAGAACCTTTAGCATCAAATTTCAATACTGTTTCTGTGTCTGGGGAAATGTATGCATCACCCGGGGATGGCAACTCCAGGCTTGCTGCATTCATACAATGCGTAATGAATAATAATAATAAAGCTCCTATTACTTTGGGTACCATAAATAACCTACCTTTTTTTGTATAGATTTTAATAAATTTTTATAATTTGTACGATTATGATTACAGAGAGGAACAGTATTCCTGATCATTTTGTATAATCAGCTCAGTTTATATGCTTTTTATATTATACACCGCATATTGAAAAGATAAGACAAATTATATAACGATCTATTGCAGAAGTGTTCCGTATGTCATAAACTTAGCATTCCATATTATCAGGGGATATTACGGAAGCATGGAAATAATTGAATATTTTCAGCTTAAATAGTCCTGTGTTTCCGCCGACAATATTATATATTGGTCACTGAATCGGAAAAACGAATATGTTCTCTACTGTCGGAATGATTTTGACGAAGTATTGAACGGAGCAAATTTCCAGCGTGTATCACCTCCGTATTCTGTTTTTCTTGCCATTATATCATTCCTGTTGATCGCCTCTGCATGGCCATCTGCATATACCAGAGTGCCTGTTTTGGGATGATTGCCTGAATATGTTGGCAGAGAATCAGGATTTGGGGTATAAATGTAATCTTCCCCTAACAATACATGCCCGGGTTCAAGCTGGAATAACATTAAGTATGGTACTGTATTCACCATAAGTATCTGCGGATCCTTTCTTGTATCATCAGCATTTGAAGCTCCGCTGTCTCCCCTTGGAGTATTGTATGAAACATTAATAGCTCCTCCAGTAGGGGTTGTCCAAAGACTTGAATACTGATCATATTTATGAATTCTTTCAGTGGGACAATAAAAAATTTTGGGGTTTAATGCTGCCTGAGTTTTGTATAACACCCCTAAGCCGATCCATGCCTCTCCGCCTTTATTGGCCTGGGACACTGAAGACGAACACTCTAGAACTGCCTTGGAATAATCTGTTGTGTACATTCCAATATATGTCCCTGTTTGCTTCAGGTTATTTATACATTGTGTTATTTTTGCTCTGTCCCTCGCCTGATTAAGTGCCGGAAGCAGCATTGCGGCCAGAATCGCAATAATAGCT
>JAFGXT010000100.1 GCA_016936495.1 Victivallales bacterium | reverse complement strand
CTGTTGAACGAGCCGCTGGTAATGGGCCTCCTGCATCAGCTTACGAAACTTCTTATTTTTTGGAAATCCGCGTTCTGCCCGATAGAGAGCTAACCCAGCTTCCTCTTCATTTCCTTCCTCGTAATACTTTTCAGCCTCGTTTACCAGTGAAGCGACCAGCTTTTTCTGAGCATTCACTAAAGCTTCCACCCGGGGTTTCATCTCTTCATATTTCTGCTGACCGGATGATTGTGGCACAGGACCAGAAATAATGAGAGGTGTTCTGGCTTCATCGATAAGAATAGAATCCACCTCATCAATAATCGCATAGTGATGCCCGCGTTGTACAAGCTGATCTTCTTCTACGACCATATTGTCGCGGAGATAATCAAAGCCGAATTCGTTATTGGTTCCATAGGTGATGTCTGCTTTGTATGCGTTTCTTCGTGCTTCTGTATTGGGTTGATACCGGTCGATACAGTCTACTGTCAGCCCATGGAAATTAAAGATCGGTTCGTTCCACTCAGCATCCCGTTCTGCGAGGTAGCTGTTTACGGTTACGATATGTACCCCGCGTCCGGCCAAAGCATTCAGGTAAGCCGGAAAAATAGCAGCAAGGGTTTTACCCTCCCCTGTTTTCATTTCGGCGATGCTGCTGTTATGCATGGAGATGGCTCCGATAAGCTGAACATCATAGGGAATCATACCCCATTCATTGTCGTTTCCGGCCACTTTCCATGTTTTACCGACAAATCGGCGGCAGGTGTCTTTTAAAACTGCATAAGCTTCAGGGAGAATTTCTTCCAGTGTATCCTCAAGGATTTCCAGCCATTCCTGTTCCAGTTCTTCTATCTTGTCAGAAAAATCCCGTCTCTCTTCCAGTGTGATTGACTCATCATTCGACTCCATTTTCTCTTTGATCTGCTCAATCTCGTCGGTGACTTCCTGAGTCCTCTCTTGAATCAGTTGCTTGAAGCTTTCAGTTTTTTGCTTGAGTTCTTCATCCGAAAGAGCCTTGATATCGTCTTCATAACTTTTAATTTCATCAACGATGGGCCAGATTTTTTTAATGTCTCTTTCGCTTTTCGTTCCGAAAATACTGGTAAGAAACTTTGATATATATTCTAACATGTATATAAGAAGTGTTTAAAATTCAGTTAAGCAAGTTACAGCTAAAAAACCCAGTGTTCAACACACATACCTGGGTATAAAAACAACAATAATTGTGCCATGAATCATTTTCTTTATTCTAACGCAAGAATGGCAGAAAGATTGAATAAAATATCTCAGGCCTACCTGCTTTCAAATTCTTAGAGATCACCCGATTGTCCGATTATTCCCGGCCTTAGAAATTTTTGCGAGCAGGTTTAACCGCTATTACAAACCATCCTCGGACTCAAATCTGCGGAAAAGGGACAAGCATAATGGGTGAACGTCTGTTGAATTGCTGGGCTTTGAGCCTTAAATATTAAACTCAAAATAAGTGGTTCGTATTTAATAATTTTCTTCTTATTTTTGGAGTCTATCGAAAAAACAGGATTTTGAATTATATACGATTATCTGGTTATGAAACGTACTTATCAGCCAAGTAAACGAAAGAGAGCGAACAAACACGGATTCCGCAAGCGCATGAAAAGCAAAAGCGGGAAAGATGTGATTAAAAGTCGCCGGAAGAAAGGCCGTCACAAGCTTACAACAAGTCATGAAAAAGGACCGAAATAGGTCTGATGGTAAAAAACCTGATTATTCCCTACCACGATCCAAAATTTTACGCGGCAGGCGTAATTTTGAACGTCTGTTTGAAAAATCAACCGTGCTGACTTCCGACTCCATCCAATTTAGATACAGGTTGTACAACAATTCATCCGAAGGATGTTACATCGGATTCATCGCTCCAAAAAGAACAATTCGCAGTGCGGTCAAGCGAAATAAAGCAAAACGGCTCATGAGAGAAGTGTATCGAATTCATCAGGATTTCGTACAAGATCTTTTCTCTGAGAATACTTTTGGATTCCATGGTGCTTTTTTGGCCCGGAAAAATGAGCTTACTTTTCGCCAGATTCAGGATGATATGATTCCCATATTGAAACTGGTGCGGGAACGATTACTGAATGTTGAAAGTCAAAAAAAGAGTATGAATTCCTTCTCTGGCAAAAACTTAAATAGCGAAACTAAACAGACTTAATACGTTGGATAGAAATACCGTTACCGGTCTTCTTTTAATTTTTGTGATCACAATTGCGTGGGCTTGGTTTACAATGCCCAGCGAAGAAGAACTCGCTCAACGCCAGGCAGAACAGGCAACTCAAGACAGTATTGCGGCCGCTCAGGCACAACAACAGGATTCACTATTAGCCAGTGAAGATTCACTGGACGAAACCGGCCAGGCTAATCAAACAACACCCGGACCCACAACTGAACAACGCGGTCAGACTTCGATTAGCGAGACTCAAGTTTCACGAAATTTAGGAGCCTTTAGCCAGGCAAATTATGCCGATACGGTTTTAACCATTGTCCGCACCGAAGAGTTTGAGATTGAAATGACGAATGTGGGTGCGGGCCCTTCCAGAATTACACTTCTCGAACATCAGACCTGGGATGACAATCCGGTTCAAATGATCCGTGATGTACGGCGATCAGCATATTCACTGGGTTTTTT
>JAFGXT010000099.1 GCA_016936495.1 Victivallales bacterium | reverse complement strand
GTCTCTTTATCGGGCTCATAGATCATGGCGAGTACATCATTGACGAAAACCCGGCAGGGAGAATCGGCGTAAAGTTTTATGTTTTTAACGGTGTCGTCATCGCTCATGACGTATGATCTGGCGGCATAGGTTCCGGGAGCGGTGATTACATCACTGAAGTGAACTTGACCGATCATAGCTTTGGGGTCGAGAGTACCTCGGGATACAACTTTTCCGGGATTGAACATCTCTTCAAATTCCGGTGTGTCAAAGGACATAGCTTCAAGTTTTGAGGAAAAGTCTTTGACCGGGATATCGTAATTGCAATATTCCCAATCCATTTCCAGATAATTATCACCGCGCCAGCCGCGGGGGTACTTCGACAAGTCACAGACTTCACAGAATTCCAGATTTCTGCCTTTGCGCGGGCGGGATTGCTGATAGCAGTCGCCGCTATGTATCTTCCAGTTGGCGTCGGTGCCAAGCACGGGTTTTCCGTCGATGTTAAGCTGACACCATAATCCGGGTTGTTTGCCGCCCTGGGAATAGGTTGGGAATACCATATGATGAGCAACGATGGCGATGACGTTTTTACCGGTAACCAAATAGTATGACAGATCGTAATAATCCGCATAGGAAATACCCGGAGGCGCGGGGGAGGGGCCGTTGCCGATGAAGCGACCGTTCACAAAAAGTTGATATGAATAATTGGCACTGATCCAGAATTGCGCGTCCACGCCGCTCTGGTCAAGAGCAAAAGTCTTTCTGGTGAAAATATAGCTGTCTTCGCACTTAAGCCGCGATTTGTCCCAAATCCATCCACCAATGATCTCAGTAGGTAATGACGTTTTGCTCATACTTCGTATCCCCATTATTTCAAGCTGATTACTATAATTCGCAATTCATATTCCATCAAACAGCACTATCCACAAGCTTTGGCGTTCACGCTTCCATGATCACCGTCGCACAAGCATATTCCGCTTCGTGACTTATTGATACATGTATCCTTTTTATTCCTTCTTTTGCCGCGCTTTCCGCCGCTTTGCCGCTGATGCTGACTTCGGGTCTGCCGCTGGCATTGTTCAAGGTGCATATATCCAGCCATGCGCAATTCTTACCGATACCGCAACCTAAAGCTTTTGACAATGCTTCTTTGACCGTCCAGCGTCCGGCATAATATTGCCAGGGCTGAGAGCGTCCCGAAGCCTCAAGCTGTTCCTCTGCGGTGAAAATATGCTTGATAAAATGTTCCGGATGGCGTTCCACAGATTTTTTTATCCGTTCAATTCTTACAATATCAGTCCCAATTCCGGTTATCATGCGTAAACCCTTTCCCTCGTAAGAGGCTTCTTAACGATAAAATACCGGATTTATTGCGATAATCAAGAGGGAAATATGATATTTAGCTTATCTTTGGCGTTTTTCACGGTTTTGGGACTTTTCGATCAAGGTAGGATTTTATCCGTTTCTCGACGTTTTTTTTCAGGTTGCAGAACCAGAATGCATAGTCATAGCGATGATAGACTTCAGCCGGCCAGCGTCCCATATTGACAATATCGATCTTCTTTGATTTGATCGGTTGGATGTCTGTGGCGATCAGCGCTCCGGTATTGGTGTTGATATAAGCTCCGGCAAAATGTGGTATCGACTCAATAAGTGTCCCCGTCGCATCTTTGAAAAATTCTGCTTTTATGTTCTTCTCGCGTGAAGCCGGCGTGGCGTCTGTTTTCCAGTTTAATGGATTGATCGCAATCGCACCGTCTAACAGTACCGGAGATCCCTTGGCGTTGGGACCTTGCGTGTTGAACGTGATTATAACTCCTGTATCCGTCTCGCCTTGAGCGGGTTTCAACCACGGGTATAATTTCAGATCTTTTTTCGTTACCGAATAGCCTATAGCGTAAACAGCCACCAGCCGTTTCTGTAATGTCGGATTGTTGAAGCGTTTTCGTAACAGTTCAATAAGTACCATAGAGCCCTGACTGTGTCCGGCAAGGATAAATGGACGATCAGGATTTAAGTTTTTCACGTAGTAGTCAAAAGCCCTTTCCACGTCATTGTATCCCCTCTGGAATGCCGGATCCGCAAAAGCGTTTTGTCCGCCGTTGTTGGGTTCCATGCTTTGAGAAGCCGCGCTCTGCTGGCGGTAGAATGGCGCATAAAGGTTGGCGTATGGAGAATAGACACCGGCCTGGGCGCTGAGCAGTCCTTTGGCATTGTTGCGCAATGCCGGATCTGAGATATCCATGTTTTCAGGATTCTTCCCCGTATAAATGGTGGGATAGACATAAAATACATCAACGGATTTGTCGTTGTCTGCCGGTTTTGCCAGCCAGGATGAATCCATGGTATAATCCGGCGCCGCAGGTGGTTGTTTCTGGATGTTATCCGGTTTAAAGCACCCTGTCATAAAAACCATACATGTCGAAATCGCTGTTACCGTTGAAAAATTCACCCTATCCTCCTTTTTCCATTATTTTATATATCATTATATCTTATATTCCATGGATTACAAATTTTAATGGAAAACGTTATTTTTATACAGTTCCTCTAGGGGACGGGACTGACAGAAGTTAAAAAAAAGAAAAAAAAGCTGCGCAGCAGCCGAACGTCGGCCTCGTATTAAACTCAACCGGCAGTGCCGGGACGAGCTCCAGCGGCGGGTCGCTGGTCGCCGCAGGCGAAATGTATTTACCTGCAACGCATTGTAAAATCGCTATAGTTTGACATGTCAGTAACATTTTCCCTGAGCGAGCGAAGCCATGCGAAAGGGAAAATGTTATGGCAAAGAGTTTTGTCGGTTTCTCTAGCGTGAATAGCTGCTTTTTTTTGAAGAATTATCATAATGTGTCTTTGATTTGTTGGATCTTCAATTATTGTATACAGTATACAATAATCCCAGACAGGAGTAAATATGAAAACAGGCATTATGATTTTATCGGTGATTTTTCTTGCATGCGGCGTTAGCGCGGTGTCCGTCCATAAAGGAATATATTACGGGCCGGAAAGCAGTGATGAGTATCGGCAGGAAAAATGTAAACTCGACATATATATGCCGGACAAAGCGGCGGAAAAACGTCCTGTACTGGTATATTTTCATGGTGGCGGTTTGACTGGCGGCAAACGCGGCGGTCCGATGGAAGTAGTCAAACAGGGAATAATCCTGGTGACGCCTTCATACCGTCTCGCGCCCAGAGTCAAATGTCCGGATTATATCAATGACGCGGCCGATGCAGTGGCGTGGACATTTAAAAATATCGCTGAATACGGCGGCAACCCTGATATGATCTTTGTAGGCGGCTTTTCCGCGGGCAGCTATCTGACCGCAATGCTCGGCATGGATAAACAATGGCTCGCCGCACGGGGAGTGGACGCTGACAAGCTCGCCGGACTGCTTCCGCTCAGCGGTCAGATGATAACTCATTTCAATGTCAGAAAAGAACGGAATATTTCTCCAGCCTGCGGCTTGTCCGACGAGTTCTCGCCCATGTTTCATATACGTAAGACCGCTTTCCCTATATTCATTCAGTGTGGCGACAATGATTACCCCAGCCGTCAGGAGGAAAATAAACTCTTCGTATCCATGATGAAAAAATACGCGAAACAAGCCGATAATATGATCTTCTATCAGGAATACCCCGGCGGGCATGGACCGTTTTTCAAAAAGGAGGCACGACAGGATGTATGTAATTTTATTCTTGCCGCCACCAGACGCGAGGGTAAGGGACTTGACGGTTTTATGCCGTTTCAGACTCCGAAAGCTAAAGTATGCGGACGCGTCTTTGACGGTAAAATATACATCAACAATCCTGAACCGGATAAGCAGATGCGCATAATGAAAAACAATTTGCCGCAGAAAGACCTTTCCAGCGGCAATACCTCATGTTGCGTCATAGACACCGCGTTGACGGCGGACGATCAGCTTACCGCCGAGCTCTCCGGTACTCAAAAAGTGAGCATATGGGATAAGAATATGGAATTCACCGTGGAACGCGGCAAAAGCACAGATGTAAAACTTAAGAACGGTTCGGATATTCAACTCAGCATTGACGCCAAGCGTCTGCGTATTGTATTAAAAGCGGTAAAAGACAAACTCGTTCCAGCCAGGCAGGATCATTTATGGACAGGGGACGCGCTCGAAGTCTTCATCGATCAGATGCCTTTTCAGTTTTTGGGGAAAAAGAATTTGCCGGACGACAAGCTTGACACTCTGCAACTTGTTTTTGCCGCTATGCCATCGCAATCAGGAGCCACTGTCATCGCGTTGCGTAAAGGTTTAAGATATGCCACCAAGGCAAGCTGTAAGACCTCCCGCACCGCCGATGGCTATGTCCTTGAAGCGGATATTCCATTGGAAGAAGTCCCGGTTCTGCGTAATGACGGTGCGGTCGTGGGGATAACTTTTCAACGCTGCACCGGAGGTGGTAAAAATGAATTTTTCACCAGTTCAGAACCTGCGTTCTCAAAGCGTTCGCATTACGCGTTGATGAAAGTTGTTTCGGAAAAACAAAGAAGTGATCAGTAATATGAATACCAAAATCGATCTGCACCGTTTTGATGACCAGTTGAAACAACTGGATGAACATATGAGAGCCTGTCCGCCACGTAAACACGGGATTTTGCTGTATGGCAGCTCAACCATGGCAAACTGGCGCGAAAATGATATGTGCTATAAGCAATTAGCGCCATTGCCGATTGAGAATACCGGCTTTGGCGGCTCCACCGCGGAAGAGGCGTTGTATTATTATCACCGTCTGGTCGTACCTTTTGAACCGTCGGTCATGGCATATTACGAAGGCGCCAATGACTTGATGAACGGTTATACTCCGGATGAAGTCCTGATGCTTACTCACCGCTTGTTTGAATGGTGCAGACAGGACTTTCCTGGAATAAGATTTCTTATCGTTCCCATCAAACTGTCTCCGGCTTTGGATCATATACGGGAGCAGGGCAATATTTGCAACCGGATGTTTGAAGAATATGCCGGTACTCATGAGGATACGTCATTCCTCGACGTCAATTCATTTCTCTATGACGACGCGGGCAATCACAGGCGGGAGATATATGTCGAAGACATGCTTCATCATAACGAATGCGGTTATGCTGAATTCGCGGAATTGATGAAGCCCACACTGGAAAAACTTTATAATTAGAAAAAAAGGTTTTTTTGCACTTTTTGCCCTGGAATACCGGAACCCTTTTGCAGTCAAGGCTTAATAGAGCACATGGTAAGAGATTTTTACGCCATAAAGCTAATAAATATTATAATTTGTTGAGTTTGTCCCCTCGAAATGGCTTTTGGCGGACGCGTCGGGAGATAGCATAAAAACAAGAAGAACCGCTAAATTTATTATATCCACTTTGATAATCAAATTTTTTACGTTATAGTAATGAACTAATTTTAATCTTTCTTCGTAATTCTACGGGCATGAACCCGTAGTTGTTTACTTTAAGGCAGTTATGTTTAAACCAGTAGAAAATAAAAGAGTTTATCAACAAGTTGTTGATCAAGTTCAGAATATGATTTTTGACGGTAGCTTAAAAGCTGGCGACAAACTGCCTGTTGAACGGGATATGGTGAAACTTTTTGCTGTAAGCAGAACCTCAATCCGGGAAGCGGTGCGGGCTCTGGAAATCCTCGGATTAGTAGAATGTCGTCAAGGCAATGGAAATTTTATACGCAAAGAATTTGACACGGGGCTCTTTGAACCACTTTCCATTATGTTTAAACTTCATAACGGCAATGCTATTGAGCTTTTCAAAGTCAGAAAAATGCTTGAGATCGAGGCTGTTTCGCTGGCTGTCGAACAAATAAGTGACCAGCAGTGTAAAGAATTAAAATCTATCATGGACAAACAGGATAAAGCCAAGAGTGAGGATGAAAAAGTAAAACTTGATGCTGAATTTCATTTCAAAATAATAGAAGCGTCAAACAATTATTTACTCAAGTGTTTTTATAATGCAGTATCCAGTATAATGAAAGCGTTCATCAGCGATGCACGCATTGTTTTCTTTAAAACCGAAAAATTGAATAAACTTTCAGAGCTGCACCAGGATATTTACGAGGCAATAATTTCAGGCAATTCAGACAAAGCAAAAAAAGCAATCCAAAAACATTTCGACTTCGTTATAGAAATTTACCAAACGGGTTGCGACAAAAAGCTTACGACGCCTATGTAGTTCCGCTCTTTTCCTGTTCTTTTATTTTATGCCATCGGAGATGGCACTATTTTTAATGCTCCTGTTGACAATTTGAGATATGGATGTATTATATTAAAATTGGTCATACCATAATACCAATAAATGGGATTTTGAAATGGCAGAAGTATCTATTGTTTAACAATATAGATTGCCTAAAGTGCGGTTTTAATTAACAGAGGGAGAACCAAAGAATGGCAGATTACAAGTATTATCAGTATGACGTGTTGAAAGAATTCTGTACGAAAGCATTCACACAAGTAGGGTTTAGCAAAAAAGAAAGCGGAATTATTGTTGATGTCTTATTGCAGTCAGATTTATATGGTATTGAATCTCATGGAGTCCAAAGGCTTGTCCGTTACCATAAAGGAATCGAAAAAGGCTTAATTAAGGTGGATGCAAAACCGGAAATTGTTTTTCAAACACCAATTAGCGCAGTTATTGAAGCCAATGAGGCAATGGGACAACTGGTAAGTCATCAAGCTATGTCTTTAGCCATTGAAAAAGCAAAGGAAAGCGGCGTTGGGATTGTTTCTGTAAGAAACTCAAATCATTTCGGTATTGCTGGATACTATGCAAAGATGGCATGTGATCAAGGTCTAATCGGCTGGGCAACTACAAACTCAGAAGCGATTATGGTTCCGACATATGGACGTTTGGCTATGATTGGCTCTAATCCTATTGCCATGGCTGTACCTGCCGATCCGTATGATTTCTTATTTGATGCATCAACTACCGTTGTTACCAGGGGAAAGTTAGAAATGTACAACAAAGCCGGAAAAGAACTTCCTGCTGGTTGGGCATTGGATAAAGATGGGAAACCTTCAACTGATGCTACTGATGTCTTGAAAAATATTATTGCTAAAAATGGTGGTGGAATTATGCCGCTTGGCGGATCCAGCGAGGTTTTGGGCAGTCACAAAGGATATGGTTATGGTATGGTTTGTGAAATATTCTCATCAATCTTATCTCAAGGTCCTACATCAAACTACTCTATGACTGGTGGTAAAGGGCAGATCTGCCATGGTTTTATGGCAATCAATCCAGCATTCTTTGGAGATGCGGAAGACATCAAAAAACATTTTTCCAAATATTTGCAAGAACTGCGCGATTCTCCTAAGGCTGAAGGTGCAACAAGAATTTACACTCATGGAGAAAAAGAATTAGAAGCTACAGAGAGAATCCTAAGGGAAGGCATTCCTGTTAATATCAATACTATTAAAGAAATGGTCGATATGGCTAATTTCGTTGGGTTGAATTACAAGGAATATCTAGGAGAAGTTGAACTCACACAAGATACTAAAAATACTTTGTATTAAAAAATAGGAGAGAAATCAAAATGGAAGAAAAAAAATTAACTACTGCTGAAAAAAGTTTAGCTCTGCATTATGAGAAAAAAGGTAAAATTGAAGTCGTTGTCAATGTTCCTGTCGCGACAAGTCAAGATCTGGCACTTGCATACACTCCGGGCGTTGCAACTCCCTGTTTAGAAATTCAAAAAGATGTTAATAAATCTTATGAATTAACCCGACGCTGGAACATGTGCCTGGTTGTAACCGATGGAACTGCCGTTTTAGGACTTGGTGATATTGGTCCTGAAGCCGGAATGCCTGTCATGGAAGGCAAATGCGTTTTGTTTAAAGCGTTTGGTGACGTTGATGCATTCCCTCTATGTATTAAAAGTAAAAGTGTCGATGATATTGTAAAAACTATACATTTAATTTCTGGAAGTTTTGGAGGGGTCAATCTGGAAGACATATCTGCGCCTCGCTGCTTTGAAATTGAAAAGCAATTAAAAGAATTATGTGACATTCCTATTTTCCATGACGATCAGCATGGTACAGCAATTGTAACATTAGCAGGTTTAATAAATGCCTTAAGGGTTGTTAAGAAGAAAAAAGAAGAAGTTAAAATCGTTATTAATGGCGCTGGAGCTGCTGCAATTTCAATAACTAAATTATTGTTGACTGATGGCTTTAAAAATATCACATTATGTGATACTAAAGGTGCAATCTATAAAGGAAGAAATGTCGGCATGAATCCTATTAAAGATGAAATGGCTGAACTTACTAACCTTGAAGGAAAACAAGGATCATTGAAAGAAATGCTGGTTGACGCTGATGTGTTTATTGGTGTTTCAGCTCCTAATATGGTTACAACTGATATGGTTAAGACTATGGCAAAGGATGCTGTCGTATTTGCATGCGCTAATCCCACGCCAGAGATTTATCCTGATGAAGCCAAAGCTGGTGGTGCTAAAGTTGTAGCAACCGGAAGAAGCGATTTTCCAAATCAAATAAACAATGTAATTGCCTTTCCCGCAATATTCAGAGGGACATTTGATGTTAGAGCATCTGATATTAATGATGAAATGAAGTTAGCTGCCGCAAGAGCAATAGCTGATTTAATTAGTGATGAAGATATAAATGCTGAATATATTATTCCAGCTGCGTTTGACCCAAGAATTAAAACGGCAGTATCAAAAGCCATTGCCGATGCTGCAAGAAAAACTGGAGTTGCAAGAATATAATTTGAATTTACCAGGCTGGTAAACAACAACGGGACTGACAAAAATCAAAAAAAAGAAAAAAAGCTGCGCAGCAGTATAAGCTTAACCGGCAGTGCCGGGACGGGCTCCAGCGGCGGAACGCTGGTCGCCGCAGGCGAAATGTATTATCCTGCAACGCATTGTAACTCGCCAAGGTTTGACATGTTCGCAATATTTTTTTCTGAGCGGGCGAAGCGATGCGAAAGAAAAAATATTGCAGCCGAGACTTTTGGCGGACGCGTCCAACCGGGAACGCAATGCGCGATCTGGTCTGCGCGTGGTGCGTTCCTGGAATCTATCAAGACTTTGAATATATGGAAAAAATGCGCATTAATAAGCCGTTAGAGCATTTTTTAGTGGCGAAAAATAGTTTTAAGCTGATTGAGGTGGATCGGTTTTGCTCATAATCCGGTTTTTTAGTTGACTTCTGAGGAGATTGAGGGTATATATACAAACAATGGATTCAATGGGGCGATGTGCAATTGTAATACAAAATGCCTTCGCAGTAAAAAATACATTAATTTGAGCTTGAAGCATGAAATTATACGCATCCATCCACAGTGTCCACTTTTCTAAGATGTTTAAGAAAAAATATCTGGCATCGCCTCGCGAATACCGCAAAAATCATTCTTAAGGACAGCACAGTATTCCGGGGGATATCCCCCGGAATGGAAACGATTTATCAAGGCAGCATTCTGATGGATTTTATTTCCACTTTGACGCCAGCTGATCCAACCGGATCCAGGCGCAAACGGCTGATCTGTTCAGTCCATAGAGCATTTGCGCCACAGTCAACCTGATACGTTGCCCAGTCTTCAGAAGCCTTTACAGGAAATTTTACGCTCTTTGCCTCCGAAAACTTTCCATCTTTACCGCAGAAAAACAGCTGACCGGTATTGTTCTTATCACTTTTCATCACCACTTCACACTTGCGCTGGCTATCCGCGGACAAGTTCAAAGCTTCAGAAATCATATATGCGTCTTTACCACTGACAAAACTGAAACCATCTTCAGTATAGGCGATATCTTTCATATTCGCATTATTCTTCCATCCATTCAGCTTATTCGCCGCACCGAAAACCCATTCGTATCCAGACAGCTTTATTGATTTGATACGGATATTGACCGCTTCTCTATTGGTAGGATCAAAACGCAACCCGCTGATCGTACCAGTCCACAAAGGATTGGCACTGCAATTAAAACGAATAACCTGTTCCTTTCCCGCGGATACTTTGGCGCGGACACTGCCTTTCTCACTGAATTGAACTCCGGTGGTCGCAAAGAACAACTGCGCACTGTCGTCCTTATCCATCTCCATTACCACATCAACAAAAGGAAATTTCCCTGCCGGAATTTCCAGTTTACCGATAATCATCTGGCAATCCTTACCGCTAACCAGTTTCATGCCACTGGCGTCCATCATGTGAGATTTCATGTTTGCCAGCTTCCAGCCATCCATTCCCGACGCTTGACTAAAACTCCATTCAGAAGCTCCTGCCATAAGAACAGAACCAATCGACATCCCGGCAACAACCGATAACACCTGACATAATTTCATTTTTCCTCTCCTGTGTAATGATTAATAAAACTCATGTAAAATAGAATGTTTCACACGATATATGGTTAATGTTTCTATTATATTACATAATCTATACATATACAAATTTTACTTTTTGCAGTACTGTTTAAACAGTGCCGAAACTGGTGACGGATGCGTATGATTTTTAATTTTGAGCTTGATATTTATATTTTTTAGTATCGAAAAATGTAACCGCTAAGTTTAGATTTAAGCTCAATTGCTTGAATTATTTCCCACTTGAGCTTAAAATACCAAGCGAGGCAAACTTCTACCGCAAGGGCATACGCTCAAAAAATCAAGCTTAACGGTTACCGAAAAATAGTTTTAACCTGATTGAGGGTGATTCACTCCCGGTCTTTTGTTTATAACCTAAATTCCGCAGTAATGTAAACTATGCATCGGTATTGGCGATGCCGAAGCATTCCATAACGAGGCGCTGAATTCTGGTAGG
>JAFGXT010000098.1 GCA_016936495.1 Victivallales bacterium | reverse complement strand
GTGAAGGCACGGTATTCCGCATTCACCTGCCCGTTGCAGAAGAAACCAGACTCGCGAAAACAACCATGGAAAGCGGAAATGTGCAACATCTCGGCGGTAAGATCCTGGTCATAGATGATGAAGAAGTCATTCGCACCGTGCTTGAAAGAGTTTTAAATGAGTTCGGTTATGAGACTCTGCTGGCATCCAACGGCAAAGAAGGCGTGGCTTTGTTCAAAGAGCATTTCCGTGAAATAAAACTGGTCATACTGGATATGCTCATGCCGGTGATGAATGGCGATGAATGTTTCATGCAGCTCAAGACTATCGATCCGGGAGTTAAGGTCATAGTCGCTTCCGGTTTCGCCAGCGATACCGCCTTTGCGCGCATGAAGCGCGAAGGCGCCAATGGATTCCTGCGTAAACCCTTTAAAAATGAAGACCTTAGCAATCTCATATCCAAGACCCTCAAGGAATTATAAAAGCCCAGTATGAAAGAAAAAATGTTGCAACGGAGACTTTGGGCAGTGCCGTCGCCGAGGCTCTCACCACAAAAAAATCGCGATTTTTCCGAATGCGGGATTGACATCTGATATATTTTGATATATTATATCTGATATAAACTGATATATCAAAAAACAGGGACAATCGCCGATGACGGACAAACTGAAAACGGTTCACACCAAGACGCAGCAGGTAAGCGAGCACATCGCCGGGGAAATCCGTGCGGGTATACTCGCGCCGGGCGACCGGATGCAGGGTATGCGCGAACTGGCGGAACGTTTTGGCGTAAGTTTCGCGGTGATAAATTCCGCCTATAAGGTGCTGGAGGAACAAAAACTAATCATCCGCAAGCCCCGCAGCGGCATACTGGTTAATCCTGATTTGAAGTTCTCCGGCTCAAAACTCATCGGACTCATCACCAGTTACGGCAGAAACGATATTGAAGATTATTTTGAACCGCTGTTCGAGGTCGCCTCAAAAATGCGCGTCGTTCCTATGATCGGACAGATAAATTCCGATTCAAACTGGCAGCAGACGGTTTCAGACCTGGTCAATCGCCGCCCGGATAAAATCCTGGTGGATATTGAAGCCAGAAATATCCCGCTTGATGAATTTAAAGGACTTTGCGCCGGGATTCCGCTGTGCTTCTGCAATCGCTGGGAATGGTATCCCGAACGCCCGGAAGCTCACGGCGCGGCTGTCCTTACCGACTATAAGCGCGCCTATGCCGATGGTCTGCACTACCTGCTGGAACACGGACACCGCCGCATTGTAATTATTATGCAACACCGTAACCCGAAAGTTTTCATAAAACAGGAAATCGCATATACGCTGGAAAACAACGGTCTGTCATGGGACTCCCCGGAAATTCTTATCTGCAATCGTGAAGATATTGAGAAAACACCGAAAAGAATGGTCTCTGAACTAAACTCCTATGCGCCAACCGCCATTCTCGCCGTCTCTGATTATATCATCCACCTCCTCGCCGAAATATGGCCGTTTATTGATGAGACCGAACGTATCGGGCTGTTTAATTTACATTATTCTCAGATGAAAAACCATGAATTCAGCTCCTTTGACATGAACTTTAAAAACCTATGGGAAAAGGCTTTGAATCCCACGCATAAAGACGTAACGTTTGTACGCCCGGAATTGCTTCTGCGGACACCAACGGCACAAGCTTTAGCTATATAAAAAACATATAACAAATGCGGAGATAAAGAAAATGAACCCGGTAAAACGTTTCACACTCATCGAACTCTTGGTTGTGATAGCAATTATCGCAATCCTCGCGTCAATGCTCCTGCCTGCCATCAGCAAAGCCAGAAACACCGCAAAGCGCATAAAATGTGTTTCCAATTTAAAACAGATAGGGCTTGTGCAGCTTAATTACATTGATGATTATGACGGATGGTTACCATACAAAGCTGGCTCTGTCTGGATCAATATTATGGCGACAACCTATCCCAATGTTGTGGCAGGCACCAAATTGTGGAGTAAAAGCAAATATGGTCGCCAATTCTGGCATTGCCCTGCCGAGCGGGAAAACGATTGGAACGACAGCAATTCCAGCGGGAGCTCAGATTACGGGACTAATCATGGTTGGAATCAGAATCCCAACGGAATAATTACGCTGAAAATGGTAAAAAACACCACACGACCATCTATAAAGTTTTCACATGGAGACATCGCATTCCACGCTCGCCCCACCATATATCCGACTAATTACATAACACAAGGAATTCCAGTATCTACAAGACATAACCGTCAGGTTAACCTGATGCTCTTTGACGGGCATGTGGCTCCTATGATATATAATGAATTATTTCGTCCTGCATGGAATAATAACTGGGGCGCCTATAACAGCACTCCACTGGCAAACAAAGCCCCATGGCATTAATCATAACAACCAGGAAAAACGTGCAGATATATTATTACATCTACGGCTCCCAAAATAAACAACAACCAAAAGGATTCATAAAAAATAATGAAAAACAAACAACAAAACCATGTTATCAAAAACAAGTCAATTCTCCTGAAAAAACCTTATCTCTCATCACTGAACTTGAGTAGCGTAATTATGAAAATCATGATGTCTGTATACGGCATTTTGCGCTTAGCCCCTAGCTTGGACCACTTCCGTTAGGAAGATAGGTGTAAAGACCCTGACTTACTATAAACCGCTGACTGCCGATT
>JAFGXT010000097.1 GCA_016936495.1 Victivallales bacterium | reverse complement strand
CCTACCAGAATTCAGCGCCTCGTTATGGAATGCTTCGGCATCGCCAATACCGATGCATAGTTTACATTACTGCGGAATTTAGGTTATCATGCCGACCGGTTAGGGTATATGGTATGGGGTGAATTCGGCGATTGGGGAGCACATCGCTATCACTACCCCGATTTCAAACCTGCGGACGCGACTTGCCATCATTCCATGAATGCCATTTTTCGTCAATGGGCTGAGGCGCTGGAACGGGATTACAGTCATCCGGCAATTATTGGCTGGTGCCCGCTGAATGAAACAGAACAACAAACAGAATATAGCCAGATAACCGCGCTGGAAGACCTTACTCACGGTTTATACTTGATGACCAAAGCCATGGATCAATCCAGACCGGTTCTGGACAGTTCCGGCTATACCCACTTTGTTTACGAAGCCGATATTTTCGACTCGCATAACTACGAACAAAATCCGCTTAAATTTGCGGAAGACATGACGGCACTGGCGGAAAATAAACCTTTTTACAATAATAATTTCTATTGTGTCAATTATGCCGGACAACCATACTTTTGCAGTGAATTCGGTGGAATAAAATGGGCTCCGGAATTTAAAGATAGAAACGAACAAGGCACATCCTGGGGATATGGAGCAGCGCCAACTTCACTGGATGAGTTTTATGCCCGCTTTGAAGGACTGGTAAATGTGCTGTTGAATAATCCCGATATGTTCGGCTACTGTTATACTCAACTCACAGATGTATACCAGGAGCAAAACGGTATTTATAATTTTGACCGCACGCCTAAGTTTGATATGGAAAAAATCCGCACAATTCAATCTCGACCTGCGGCTTTCGAAGAGAAATCTTCAGTATATGAAATAGAAGGAACTGTAAATTCACGCAAACAAATTTCCATTAAATACGATAAACAGAAAAATCTTGAAGAGGAGAAGGAAGTATGTGTATTGTTATAAAAAAAACTTGTTGTACATGTAGTAACTCATCTGAATTAATGGGAGAAACACAAATGCAACTGAAGGAAAACCTCATGCGCAATCGGCCTGTTAAAGCAGGAAAAATTAAACGCAAAGTATTGCTGGTTAAGAATTTCACACTCATCGAACTCCTCGTCGTGATCGCCATTATCGCGATTCTTGCCGCAATGCTGTTGCCGGCATTAAGCAAAGCACGAGATACAGCGAAGAGAATATCCTGTACGAATAATCTACATCAGATCGGAATAGGATGGGGGGAGTATGCAAGTGACTTCGATGGTCGATATCCCGAATATGGACAGGGATTGGTTTCTTGGCCTTTTGGCCAGTTTTATATTAATGAAAAAACTATTATATGGGGATACGGTATCCTTTACAGTTCTGGTTATATTACTAATGATAAAATTTACTATTGCCCTTCTATGGCAGGTTCATCATTTTCATATGAAGGATGTTTAAGGGCACAAATGCTTCCTGATTCGAATAGTTTTTATTCTTCATATTCATATTTCGGGGGGAAAGCGACTGCTCTTGCGGCTCTTATTGGTGTCGACGAAAATTCGCTCAAAAAGACCTTTGCTGTATCTGCGGCCTCTCCTGGCAATACATGTTTAGGCATGGATAATTGTCTAGGCAAGGATTCCCCTTTTAACTTTGATTGGAGTAATCACAAAAGTAGTCTTACCAAGCTTCAAGGCGGTAATATACTCAGAAATGATGGGGCAGTAGGCTGGAGAAACTACAAAGAAATGTCTCTCATAGGTAGTGGGTATGGAGTATTCCTTTATCTATAACTTAACGCTTTATAAAATTTAACTTTATCCACAACATAAAAAGAGTGAATATGAATATGAATATGAATACGTATATATATTTTTTTACTTTTCTGAAATTAATCCAATTTAGAGTATTTAAGTTAATTATAACCTTGACTGTTTGTATTCCATTTCTGCTGATTGCCAAAGAAAAATGGACTGCAGTTAAAGAAGTATCTCCAGGAACATGGGGAACAAACATCGGAGCAGAATTCCCAGGGGCAAAGGCTCAAGCCTTGCCATTAACCAAAGCCTCAGACGGAATAATGCCGGAAGCCGCAGTCGAAGTGGATTTGCGCGGGGGGGGACGTTATGCGGGCCTGCAGTATCCCCTTAAGACTGCCAATGCAGACCGGATTCGTTTTGAAGTATTAGGAGAAAACATTCCTGCATTATCAGTTCGTATCATTGACGCAAATGGACAAGCCCATGTAACAACGATTGAGTTAAAATCCGGCATCCGTCAATTGATCAACCTTCCGCTAAACGAAAAAGGTTTTCCCGGTCATTGGGGAGGAATGAATGATGGAAAATTCTATTTCCCGATTACTCAGTTGCTCATTGTGGCCGAAAGAATTCCCCAAAAAATTGGCTCATTTCGTATTTACAACGCCCAGATTAATTGCGAAACAAAACTACAAGCCGAAAAATCTGAAAAAGTATGGTTGCAGATTGCCAGCGGCAGCTCCAATAAATGGCGCCTCAACTTAGGTCTGGAATTTCCCGGAGCAAACGCAGAAATGAAGCGAATAGAGCTCCCAGACGATAAAACTGCAGTCGCCGTCGATGTTAATTTTTCATCCGGAGGACGATATGCCGGTCTGGAACATCCTCTGGAATTACAGTCAGCAACGGAACTGCAACTTGCAGTCGCAAGCAAAGATATTAATGGATTATCAATTCGAATCGAAGATAGCGATGGACAATTCCATGTGACAACAGTCCCAGTCCCCCCCAATGAAACTCAGCTAATTACTCTACCTGTCGACAACTCTGGTTTTCCTGGTCATTGGGGAGGGCAAAACGACGGAATATTTCGCTTCCCATTAAAAAAGATCTTAATCGTAGCAGATTCATTGCCGGAAAAACATGGGAGTTTTCAAGTTGAAAGCATTAGAGTAGCAGTCAATCCCCAAAAACTCTCTTCTGAATTGAGCTGTAAGTTCGATATTGTCTCTAATTGTCCTGGTAATATCTATTTTCACGATGGCAAAAGCCGACCGGAAATAAAAATCATAAATCTACTGAACCTTCCCCCAAAAAACACTACAATAGAATGGAAAATCACCGACCACTTAGGCAAAACTTTATCCTCCGGCAAGGAAGACGTCAGCCCTGATGCTTATGAAACTGTCAAAATATTCCCGACATTCAACAATCCAGATTACGGGTATTATCGGCTATCAGCCTCACTGCTGCAAAATAATCAAAAGCCCAAAACAGCTGAAATGTTTTTCGCAGTAGTAAAACGCTTACCTAATTATGGACCGGCAAAAGATACTGAATCGTTTTTCGGGTTACAACTGGGTGATATTTTTGATCCCGCAGCCGCAGCCAGAATTGGAGTAAAATGGGATCGCCCCACTCGGGTCTGGCTGGCCAAAGAAGCGATATTAAGTGGTCAGCCAAGTGGTTACGATCGACCATATCTTGCTATTAAAAATAAAACATCAGAAGAAGATAAATATTTCTGGCCGGATGACACAGCCATTAGAGAAGGACAAAAATACGGTATTTCCTCAATGATGACCTTGCATTACGAGCCGAACGGCTGTATGCCCATGTCTCCTGGAGATACAGGTTTTCCTCCCTCAGCCAAACAGTTACAAAAATGGGAAGAGTTTGTTTCTGCCTGTGTTAAGCGATATGATAATCATGTTGCGGCCTGGGAAATTATGAATGAAGCAGAAAACACAACTTATATAATGAAAAATGTCTCTCTTTCCACTGGCATCCAAAGCTACTGTTCATTAATTCGCTCTGCAAAAAAGGCAATTCTAAAGAATGGTTCCCGGCATCCTATTGTTGCCATTGATATTACATCCGGCGATAATACTAATGCAACTTCCTTTGCGGAAGGTGTAACTGCCAAAGTCGGCAACCTGATTAACATCTTCACGGGGCACCCATATGCCTATCCCCGCTATTTTGGACCAGGCAAACATCCTGTCTTCCCTCTGCAAAGCCGAATGCGTGAAAAAATCCTTGAAGGCCAGAAAAGAATGCGTAAATACGGTCAGGGTAATAAACCATTATGGATTGGAGAAATTGGATGGGGAGTTGATAACCGAGTGCCGATTGACAGCAGTTATACCCGTGCATTTGCCAGTTGTGTTGCCCAAGGACTGATTTTGATCCGTTCTGTTCCCGGTGTTCAGCGTTGTATCTGGTTTATTCAGGATGGATGCAATGAAGGAGGTTATGAATATGGACTTTGGCGGGGAAATCCATTTATGGGAATTCCACTTCAGCCTCTGCCCGCGGCAGTAGCATATGCCAGTTGCGCCCGATTTCTGTATAAAGTGACCCCCGCCAGAGAGCTTCTGCTTTCCGGTATGAATGGATATGCGTTTTTAGGTGAAAAACGAGATCGGGTAGTAGTCGCGCTATGGTCAGCAGAAGATGATGGCAGCGCCGAAATTGATCTCCCAGTGCCCCCGTCAACGACGATTCATAGTATGTATGGCCGTATAATATCTCCAGACAAGATAAAACTCTCTTCTGAACCTGTTTTTATTACTGCGCCTTATAATACCGCCTCAAAATTATTTGCCGCATTAGAAAAAATCCGTCCAACCTTAAGCTCGACCGTCCGAATACAGGCAATCTATTTCAGTAAGAAAGACAAAATAATGGTGCGTTTGAAAAATCGGACAGCTACTCCTCAACTAGTTGAAGTATCGGCAATGGGTCAAAAACTCAAACACGAACTCAAGAAAGGAGAAACGGTTACGCTGGGTCTCCAACTGCCATCAACCCCATCCACTGCTCCCGAGATAACACTCAAGGTTGCCGGTAAGACGGTCGAGAAAATTTATCCGAGTATTAAGTTTGCATCCTGTCCTTACAGACAACCGGAATTCAACGGAAATCTTGTTGCTTGGGGAAAGCCTCAGGCAATCCTGAAAAGTCGCCTGGATATCCTTCCACCAGACCTGAATATTGGCTGGGGCGGACCGAAAGATCTCTCTGCAGAAGCATGGTGGGGGTGGAACGATAACGGCTTCTGTTTTGCCGCCAGAATTAGTGATGACACTCATAAGATCGAAAATATGTTGACACCAGATCGTTTCTGGCTGGGCGATAGTCTTCAACTTGCTTTTGACGTAAAGAATGATGCATCTGTCAATGCCGTAGAGTTCACTGATGATGATCGCGAATTGGGCTTATCAACCTCTGATGACGGAGGGAAAATCTTTAGTACCTTTCCTTCTGCAGAGACAAAAACGATGCGTCATTCATTCAAGCGAATTGGGAATAGCACCATCTATGAGGTTCTGATTCCATGGGAAATGCTCGGGGTTAATAATCCTGAACCTGGACAGATTATAGGTTTTAACTTTATTGCCAATGATAACGATGGGAATGGACGTAAGTGCTGGATTGGATTAAGTCCGGGAATAGGCGAATATAAACGTCCTGGCTGTTATCTGAAAATAAGGCTTGATAAAGAATAATTGCTTTCTATAAAAATATTATTAAAAGGAGCAGGTTTCAGCCCCATAAAAACCGTTCCGGCTCATCCTCCGAGCCGGAACGGTTCCTGAATATGAACATTCTTCTCATTTAGCATTGTAAATTATTTGAAGTCGGGAGCCTACTTAATCAGATAAATTCTTAAATGTGCTTGATATAAGATGAATCAAACTGTTGGTGTTGACGCCACCGCGTCTACCCCGATTCCGGTTGACGCGCAGATGCGTCCGCTGGCAGCTTCTTCTCTATTTCAAGATAATCTCAACGCCTACGCCTGGATGTGGAAAGACCATACATCCATCTCCGAGGCTGAAAAAATCACCGCAGTAGCTCGAGAGTATTATCCGGAGTATTTGAGGAAATGTGGCGGGACTTATTCTTCCGAGTGGTATTGGTCTAAGATTATGCATTGTTTTAAAACTGACCGGGAAGTCTTTGACGCTGCTCATGTATGGCTTGATTTTCCTGATTTCATTCCTGCGGTATTGGGGGGAATCAATGCGGTTTCACAACTCAAACCGGGTATTTGTGCCGCCGGGCATAAGGCTCTTTATTGCGATGAATGGGGTGGCTATCCAACTGATGATTTTTTTGCCATGCTCGAACCGGAATTAATAGCGTTACGCCATCGCATGCCGTCCAATGCCTATGACGCCAGTCAAACTGCCGCGGTGTTAAGTCAAGAATGGGCTGACAAACTTGGATTATGTCCCGGCATCCCGATTGCGCTTAGCCCCTAGCTTGGACCACTTCCGTTAGGAAGATAGGTGTAAAGACCCTGACTTACTATAAACCGCTGACTGCCGATT
>JAFGXT010000096.1 GCA_016936495.1 Victivallales bacterium | reverse complement strand
CACCTCATTGGGCTCTATATTGAATATTGTAATGTTGTACAAGCGTTTATTGACCTTGTAGGAATCGCGCTGAATGTCTTTACCGGTCTTTAACGAGGTCTCAAACAATTTAGAGAAAGGAATTATTCTTCTCAGGTCCGCGCCGGGAAGTCCGGGGCAGACGTCAAAAGTAGCAAGCGTATCTTCGCCGAATTTTTCCGCAAAATGACGGTTGCACTCGATGATGTTTAAATCTCTGTCCACTATTACCACTCCAGACGGGATGCAGCGCAGTAGCGCGTTGGCTTTTTTTTGCGCCTGCTTGCGCAGATAAGACACGCACATGGAAGGTTCAGCCTTACCGTTGATGAGTGCTTTGGCAAAATTCTTACAAGTGTCATAACCGCAGCCGCCGCAATTGAGTTCATCATCATTGGTGAATTTGCCGATTTTGCGCAATGCCGCCTTGATGTCCTGCAGGGAGATAATCTCTTCCTTGATCGGTTCTTTGTCAAATTTTTCCGTAATATCAAGTTCGACCTTGCGGTTTACCGGGGTTTCCGGCATTTTTACACTGTTAGTTACCCGCAAGCGCTCAAGTAATCCCGGGGAGTCATGTTGAGTACAAGGACCGTGTACACAGCCGCCATGGCAGGCGAGCACCTCAATGAACACCGGTACGTCCACGTTTTCCGGCCATAATCCGGCGAAAGCGCGTTCGATATTGGCTAATCCGGTAAGCGTGGCGTAATGTGTTTTGTCGCCTGCTCCACGATAGGCTTTTATCGTTTCGTTCATGCCGCCTTCGACCGGATACAGCGCGCCTTCTTCGGCAGCGTTCGGACAAAATACGTCGCTATCATCCTCGTTGATTTTATCCAGCTCAATACCCTCGGCTTCGAACCATTGCCGGAGTTCAGGATAAGTCAGGGTCAACGCCAATACATCCGGTCTGCGGTCAGATTCATTTTTCTTGGATATGCACGGACCTATGAACACTACCTTTGTATCCTCGCCAAACCGTTCCTTGAGCATACGGCAATGCGCCAGCACCGGAGAAAATATTTTTGTTATCGTGGACGCGAATTCCGGTATGTATTTGCGGATATAATCCACCGCAGTCGGGCACGCCGAAGAGATTAGTACACCTTTTTTCATATGGTTCAGCGCTTCCGCCGCCTCGGCGGATACCGCTTGTGCTCCCAGCGCGGTCTCGCTGACGCCCGCAAAACCCAGCTGCCGGAGCGCATGAATCATCTGCTGCGGCCTGACGTCTTTGAACTCGCTAACCCATGAGGGCGCCAGCGATACATAAACTTTATCGCCGGATTCGAGCAGGTGTCGCGCCCGCCGCAGGTCATTGCGGACACGCTTGGCTTGAGCTGGGCATATTTCCACGCAGTGCCCGCAGGCGACACAGAGTTCGGGTACTACTGTAGCGTGTCCGTCCTTGACCTTAATGGCCTTGACCGGACAGTGCCGGACGCATTTATAGCAGTCCTGACATTCTGTTTCCACCGTATATACCGGATAACTGTGATTCATAATCGTCAAATCCGTCGTTTTAAATTAATTACTTTATTTTACTGTTCAGCAGATCGATCAGGATTTCCTGATCCACGCCGCTGAAGCACTCACCATTAATGACTATATTCGGGCCTTGTGAACATCGTCCTTCACAGCAACTGCCGGAAAGTTTTACCGATGCCTCAAGATGGTTTTTTTCCAGATACTCTTCGATAAGCCTCAGGTTTTTTTCATTGCCTCTGGCAAAACACGAACTGCCCATACAAATAACTATCTGGTTCTCCACTTGCACACCTCTGTGTTTATTCAGCCTTTTCTTCTTTAAGTTTCTCTGCCAGTTTTACTGACAACACCGCCAGCTGTCCCGCCAGATTCACTCGTTGCACCACCACGTTCTCCGGCAAAGTCAGTGGTTCGTTTGTGAAATTCCAAATCGCTTTTATTCCCGCCCTGACCATCATGTCAGCACACTCCTGCGCGTGCTCGCCGGGTACGCATAATATCGCCATATGGATTTTCATGCGTTGCACTAGATTGGTGAAGGAACTCATTGCCAGCACTTTTTTGTCATGAATCATGCCGCCGACTTTCGCAGGATCGGCGTCAAACGCCGCTACAATATTAAGTCCGTATTCCAGAAACCCCTTATATCCCAGCAACGCGGTCCCCAAAGAACCTGCTCCTACAAGAAAGATGTCGGAAGTATTGTTCCAGCCTAGATAAGTCTCAATGTCATTGATGAGTTGTTCCAAGCCATAGCCTACTCCCGGCGAACCGCTCGCTCCGGTTATTTCCAGATCCTTGCGTACCACTATCGCTTCAAGTTGCAGACGTTTCGCCAGTTGTGTGGTCGAGACCACCTGCATACCCTCTTTGCGAAACGCCTTCAGTTCCTGCAAATATGCCGGAAGACGTTTGATTGATGGTAGTTTCTGTACTTTCTTCTTAACCATACTTCTTGCCCCTTTGCTTTCACTCGCTTGATTCTCTGTGTTACAACCTTAGTCTGTCAGGATGTAATACTTATTTTACATCGTGAACGCAATTTTTTAAAGCAATTATGAATATTAATTTATCGATATTTATATATTCATCATCTTTTTAACAAAATAATAGATATTGATAAAAAATCAATGCTAAAATGAAAAAATAATCACAAAAAACATAAAAAAGACTTGAAATATTGTATTTTATGTTGAATAATAAAATACTTAGTTAGATCGTCCTGATTGATTGTGATAGTATGGAAACAAAAACGAAGAGAACAACTTATGTCATGTAAAAACACGATCATGCGTTTATCGGAATACCGACGCATACTGTGCAAGCTCAAAGCGCTGGGTTTTACTAGGGTTTTTTCCGATCATCTGGCGGGGGCGTTGGATATCTCTCCGGCGCTGGTGCGTAAGGATTTCTCGGACTTTGGATTGACGGGCAACCGGAAAAGTGGTTATACGGTAGACGAGCTTATAGAAAAGATGAATATGATTTTGAGGAAAGATAAGGTTGAACCAGTGATAGTGGTGGGGTGCGGCGGTATCGGACGGGCGTTGATGGAATATAACGCCTTTGCCGGAGAGGGTATACGTATTGTTGCCGGTTTCGATTCCAGACCTGAGTTGCATGACTTGAAAGGCACCATTCCGGTACACGATATATCGCGTTTGGAGGTGTATATAAAAGGACATAATATCAAGACGGCGATACTTGCGGTACCGGAATCTTCCGCGGGAGACATGGCGGATTTTCTGATCAGCCGCGGCGTTACCGGCATTCTAAACGTGGCGCCGATACCTCTCAAAGGTTATGATAATTGCGTAATCCGCAACATAAATTTTTTGCACGAACTGGAAAATACCATTTATTTTGCTTCAATGCTGGATTCAAAGCAAAAATAGCTTTTCTTACAATGGCAATGACGGCGTGTTCTTGATGACTTCACTCGTCCAATGTTCGATATTGCGAGTCTTTGCGTCGAAAGCTACGCGGACGGGCAAGAAAATAGATACCCTTGGCGGGATTGATCAGCCGCCAGGGGTATTCGGTCTTATTGATGTAGAAGAAAATTCCCGGTGATAAAGTATAAATGAATAGATAAAAACAGACCTCGTCCCCTTCCTCGCGCTGAGCATCTTTACGAGATCTGTTTTTTTGTGTTTTAGTATTGAATTATGCTCTGGCTATATTGGCGATAAAAGAATTGCAATAGAACTCCAATTCGCCTATAACTTCATTGTCATTCATATTGTCTTGTCTACAATTATTTACCAAACGATCAAAACTTAGTTCGATTTCTCTTTCGGTTGCTTTTTCAATAAATTCATCATTGAAAAGGTTGTCGAAACGTTCAATTACAGTTTGCTTCCTGCTACGCATGATGGTCTCCTGTTTTAAGTGATTTTATACTGATTGCCGTTTTCTCTTTATTCGATTATACAGACTATTCGAATTCATTCATGAAAATCTTGCACAAGAAAATAAAAAAGTTTTATTTTACAGGAGTTTCTTTTTGGGTTTTTATTCGAGCTTCAGAAAAGTTATGATAAATTATTAGAGTCATATCTTGAATTATTAGAAAAACATGACAATTGTAGTATGTATATTTTATTTTTTGAGTAAACATCCTATTATATATAAAAGCAAATGATTTATACAACAAGAAAAACATTACTGGAGGCAATAAAAGATGGCGAAGAAATCTCATGGCACGAGTTTTATGCTACTTATCGGCCGTTAATCATCCTTCGCGGTTCGGATTTTCAATTGACTGCCGATGAAAAGGAAGAATTGGTGCAGTTGGTTTTGTTGGAAATATTTCATAAGCGCAAATCATTTCAATATGATCGGAACCGAGGTCGGTTGCGTGATTATTTACGGAAGATTATCGGCGGAAAAGCTGTTGATATTCTTCGCAAAAGGAAAAACAATCATGTTTCTGCAGATGTGCTGGATTATTGGCCCGATAAAGATTCTTTGCTGGAACAGTCTTGGGAAAAAGAATGGCAGGGGCATCTTTGGACGCAAGCGTTGGAGATTCTGCGTAACAGGCTTAAGCCTGTTACTTTTCAGGCATTTGAACTCCATGTAATTAATGAAAAACCAGCGGAGAAGGTAGCTTTGTTTTTAAATATTTCAGTAAATATGGTTTATGTGGCAAAAAGTAGATCTGTAAAAAATCTCCGCACCATTATTCGTGAATTACAGGACATAATATGAAACATTATACTCGTGAAGAACTTGACCGATATCGTAATAAGGACATGAATTTTATATTACGTTTGATGTGTCGTGTTCATCTTTGTGTTTGCCCGCTTTGCCGGAGACAAATGACTGATTTACAGCATGATGACGCCTTGTTGACAAAGTTGAAAGACTCTCTGAATATGTTGAAAGTAGAACCGAATGTAGCAACATATCAGAAAATATGCAGTACAATTCACGATCTTGTAAATAAAGAATCGTCGGAGTAAAAGATAAGCTTATGCAAGCAGTCTCAGTACCGGACTATCAGTTGATAGCCAAGTGTGGAAGAGGATCATTTGGT
The DNA here is from genome assembly GCA_016936495.1 of Victivallales bacterium. GTDB lineage: Bacteria > Verrucomicrobiota > Lentisphaeria > Victivallales > SZUA-371 > JAFGXT01. The sequence continues at coordinate 1,279 of JAFGXT010000096.1, read as the reverse complement.
GACGTCTATGTGGCCAGAAGTCTCTCTGGTTGCTTGGTTGCTTTAAAAGTTATCGAAAAGAATAATTATTCGGCAAAAGAGTTCAATGGACTAAAATACTACTGCTCCCGATGCGCAGACTCTCCATTCTTGATTAAGATATTTCATACCGGAGAAACAGAATCGTTTTTTTACTATACAATGGAGCTCGCTGATAATTTCGGGGATGATGATAATTATATTCCTGAAACACTGGCAAACCGTCTGATTAAGAATAAGCGGCTGGAACCCCATGCGGTCAGGAAATTAGCATTAAATCTGTTATCAGGATTAAAAACACTACATAGTGCTGGACTTGTGCATCGAGATATTAAGCCGGAAAATATTATTTTTGTAAATGACGTTCCAAAACTTTCTGATATCGGCCTGGTTTCAGCTGTTTCCGCGACTTTCAGCGTGGGAGGAACTCTGGGATTTATTCCACCGGAAAAGCTGACGTCGTCTAGCGGGAGCAAAACAGAAACTGACGATTTATATGCATTGGGGAAATTGATCTATTGTGTTTTTAGTGGCAACTCTCCGGATAAATTCCCGTCTCTGCCTCACGAAATCGAATTAGACGATGACACCAGAAGGCTTAACGAAGTGGTTATGGTTGCCTGCAATGCAGACAGCCTTTTGCGTTTTAATTCAATTGATAAATTCAGCAAGGCGCTGATGACGTCAGTATCAAGAAAAAGAAGAGTGGTTAATTCAATATGGAGACATCGTCATATATGGGAGGTGGTCATATTACTGTTGAGTGTGTCTTTGTTCTTGCTGCTTAACCCTTTAATTGTCAACTACAGAGAGATTGCTTCACGGATTATTACAATGCAAAAACCACCTGTGATCATCAATTCTGTTAATAAACTGCACAATATCTCAGGTGAGCAGTTTCTGGTGTTATCCGGGATATCTTCATTCAAAGATTCAGGACAAGGCGAACAGGTGCCTGGCGCGAATATAATCCGCAATATCGAACTTCCGCCTGTCATCAGTGATTACAATTTTAGAAAATTAATGAAACGACAACTGGATATTCCCTCGCTCACAGCATGTACTCTCAATATTGAATATTATCTGATTGAACAGGGTAGTAAGAGATTTCCAGAGTTGGAAAAAGAATATTCTGCATTCTTGACAAGTCTAGCCGGAATTCAGAATCTGATGTTCTGCGCTTAGCCCCTAGCTTGGACCACTTCCGTTAGGAAGATAGGTGTAAAGACCCTGACTTACTATAAACCGCTGACTGCCGATT
>JAFGXT010000095.1 GCA_016936495.1 Victivallales bacterium | reverse complement strand
TTATAAAAATCTCAGTGATTTATACTTTCATGCTCACTTTCAATCATTGCCGAAACTTGTCCATTCTCCACGAGGCTGAATATCTGTTCCTCCTACGCCCCATGTATCATTCATTTTTTTACTTTCCGCATGTCCATCAACATAACTGAAAACAAGCTTACCTCCATGAGGACGTGTATTCCACGGTTTGGTTAGCACAAATTCATACATTCCAAACAGAGTAGTTCCGCCACCGTCACCAATATAACTACCCGGATTGTGATAGTCTGTTGACATAATAGTACTGCCTGCAATCTTACCAAGCCTGCCAGACCATAAACCGTTATAACCCCAGACTCCACCATTTGTGCAATATGTTGCAATTCCGCAAATATATGAATTGCCAAACAGAGGACAGCCTGCAGCTTTGGTTTTCAAATCCTCTCCAGCGTCAAGGATTGCATTCAAGGCATATGAACGCGTATAATATCCATCTGCGCGCTTCCCATTGTCTTCCGGACATGCAAGAGCAGGAATAGGGCGTGTCACCTGATCTCCGCTAGTTGCTTCATTGCCCGGAAGTCTGGTTCCGAGATATTCGGCAACCTGTCGATCCCAGCTTATTCCAATTCCAGAAAAACCATCGGCAGTACCTATCGGCAATGATCCATTGAAGTCGTTTGCGTATTGCAATATTCCTAAACCTATTTGTTTCTGATTGCTTACACATTTAATAGTTTTAGCAATAATGCGTGCGTTATTAAGCGCCGGGAGGAGCATTCCTGCCAGGATAGCGATGATAGCGATCACTACGAGGAGTTCGATAAGTGTGAAATTTTGTTTGCTTTTCATTTTTTTGCTTCCTTTTTTTTGTTTTTCGGTTAGTTCTCTATAATATTATAATTCATTATTTGCATATTAATTAACAATTGAAAGCGTTTCCTCTTTAATTTTTGATGTATTTTTATTTACCTGTATCGTTTTGGGGTACTGTTGCTCTGAAATGGCTTTAATCTGTCTAACTGTTTTACAGCTTAAACTTCCATCCATATAAATTCCCGCATTGAATGTTACTGCTCCTCCAACAGATAGGCAGTCTCTGGTAAAGTTGCTTAATTCTGTGTCTGAATATATAGGAGGCGGTATAGTTCCCGGGTTGTTGATGTCTTCTACTGGAGGGAAACGATGCTCGGAAGGAAGGTAGCTTCCAGGAGCACCGCCGAGAGCCCAGAAGGCATCAATCGGCAAAAGAGCGTGCCATTGGCATTTTGCGTTTGGCGCAAGCGCTGATCCAGGAAGGCAGGTTTCAAATTCGACATCACGTCCGAGTCTCAGCCGACCATCAACTAAAACTTCAGCTTCTCCTGGTAAATAATCAAAATAGCGATAACAATCATAGTTGCTACGAGTACAAAAACAACCATCATTAAATGTTACGATAGCATTGGGATTTCCACGCCTTAAAGCTTTCATCCACATTTGCATATCATAATTTTTCTGAGGAAATACCTCAAAGTCAAAAAAACCGTCCAGCCACCATCCGTCAAGCAGATTGTCAAGGCGTAATGACCATTCCTCAATAATTTGAGTATAACGTTGCTGAAATACAGTTTGCTTTGAACCGGGAACATCCTCCCAGCCTAAAGGTTTTTTTATGGATTCATTGCCAAATACTTCACAAGGCAGATACGCAATAAAGCGTTTTCCGCGCTGTTTTACTGCTCTTGCGATTTCCAGCAATAGATCACGTTTGGTACAATGTCCGGATCCGACAAAATATTCAAGTGAGTCATTGGGACTGCAATAATATCCTGTATTTTGCCCAATGGTGAAAATCAACCATTCGGAATGCGTTGCGTCAAAGTCACGCATGAAAATATCCAGATCAAATGCGTTGACTACTTTATCTGGATCTTTGTAGCTGACTCCATCAACACTCCAAAGCTGAGGAAGCAGATAATGAACCATTATTCCATATCTGCCGCTCATCCATGCCGCACGATTAACTTTCATATTGCCATTCTCCTGAATTAATTTCTCAACAATAAGTTATAAATATAAAACAAACATTCATCATGTACTCATATGATATACATATTAAAAGATATTTCATACTTATGTTTTTTTAGGTTAATTCATCTTTATTTCATGTTTCTTTTCTGACTATAGTTGAAAATCTATTATTAGTCAATAAGTACAACAATAAAAACAAAAAACAAAAAGAATCATATATGTGACATACTAGAAATTGATTGAATCTTTTTTTTGTCGTTATTGCGTTTTTTGTTAAAATCAACTTGATTTTTCAACACGTAAGAAGTAGTGTTAAGATATCATAGAAAAATTTATATATGGAACAGATGTGAAATGTTATCTAGTTTAAACCAGGAATCTCCTATCCCTTTATATTTACAACTTCGCGATGTGCTTCGTCAGCAAATATTGTCTGGAGATGCCAGCGACTTTCTGCCCAAGGAAGTAGAGTTATGTAAAATATACGGAGTCAGCCGCCGTACAGTTTCTCGAGCAATGGCTTTACTTGCAGAAAGTGGTCTGGTTCGAAGAGTTAAAAGTAAAGGCACCTTAATATGCAGAAATACAGAAACCGCATCCAATGGGCATATGGGATTGGTTTTTCCGGTAACAAGTGGTTGGAAAGCCACATTGCAAACAATGCAGCAGAATGCAACGAAACAGGGACGTTCATTGATTATTTTCCCATATGAATGGTTCAATTTTGCAGATGAACAAAAAGCTATTCTTATCGCAAAAAACAGTTGTGATGGCGTAATTATATATCCAAACGGAAATGAATCTGATCGTAATTACATTGCAGAAATGAGCAAAATCGGATACCCTTTGGTTATGTTTGATATTTATTATGAAGACTGTGATTGTTCATGCGTCGGCATGGATCACTATTTATGTGCCTATCGTCTGACAAAGGCGTTAATCAAGACCCCTAATGACCGAATCGGAATAGTACAATGCTTAAATGAGCAAAGTCATATCAGTGATTTGGAGCGGGAAAAAGGTTTCATACATGCTCTGGCTAGTGAACATATTAATTACAACAAATCATTTGAGTTGAAGCTATATTCGTTTGATTGGGATAAGAATACCATGCTCATATCTAAGTTTGTGAAAAAAAATAAATTGGATGGAGTATTTATTACAGACCAGAACAGTTATCCATGGGGAGAAATAGAAAAGTTAAAAATGCCAGACTTACGTGTATCCACAATTGGGATGCATCCTAATTATTCTCGCCTGAGAAATGTCAATTATGCAGAACAGCCGGAAGATGAAATAGGACGTCTAACGGTACAGTTGTTACATGAAAAAATAAATGATCCGTCCACTCCTGCCAAGCGAATAATGGTATCGCCTCGCTATCATTGGAATATATAAATACCAATTGGTTCTTAAAGCCATGGTGGCATTAGGTGGGTTATGGGAGATATGCGCTTAGCCCCTAGCTTGGACCACTTCCGTTAGGAAGATAGGTGTAAAGACCCTGACTTACTATAAACCGCTGACTGCCGATT
>JAFGXT010000094.1 GCA_016936495.1 Victivallales bacterium | reverse complement strand
TCAATTCGTTACGGACAAATGGATATGTTGAGTTCGAAGCAGATAACGGAAAGTTTCCCAGTGGCGTTATGGCTTATAGCATTGAAAGGGATTAAACAAAAACGGAGATATAATTATGAAAAGAGAATCAGATTATGAAAGAAATTTCACACTCGTGGAACTCCTCGTAGTGATAGCCATCATAGCTATCCTTGCGTCAATGTTGCTTCCGGCACTCAATAAATCACGTGAAAAGGCTAAGTCCATACAGTGTCAAAGCAACCAGAAGCAGATAATGTTGGCACAATCCCAATATGCAAATGATTATAATGACTGGATGATTAGCGGAACTTCTTCGTCTACCGGTTACACCAAGAGTTATGGAGCTGTATTGCTTGCAGATAATACGAATAGCCCAAGTTCTAATCCACAATATCTAAGTCAGGCATTGGTTCTGCATTGTCCTTCTGATCAATTAGCTATTAACTCTGGAGATGTTTATAAACAGACACAGCGTGGTATTTATGGGACATGGTGTTCCAGTCTGAGTGAGACAAGCAACTACGACCCTTCAAACAATAAATCCCTGGGTAATTTCTTTTTTCGTGTCTCCTATGGTAGTGCTTCAAATAAATTCATTGGCTATTTTACCGCAAAAATGAAAAGCGCTTCGCAAATTATAATTATTGGCGATAGTCTTTATCCTGTATGGGGTGGAGGAAGCTGGATTATGCTACGTCAGGTAAAAAGCGCAGCATCCCCCTATGGAGCCGTACTTCGTCATGACGGGCTGTGTAATATTGGATTTGCTGATGGCCATGTAGAATCAAAAAATAATGGTTCACTGCGTGAAGGAGAAATGGGATTTGTGAATTTCTATATAGATGCTCACGCCGCATCGTGGAACGAGGCAATATAAACAACAGATCGAAATATAATTACAGTGGAATATCAATTTAATGGATAAGATGCTGGTGTTGTCAATTTGGAGGTTTCGCTCAGATCCCCCCATGCCGGAAAAACTAGTACAAATTCAGCAATAAAGATAACTGCAAAAGTTTAGGAGCAATGATAATGACAGAGCAAAAACTGAAGAATAATAGTCCGATTCTTCATTCAGATATTAAGGATAACAGCAAAACAGGTTCCAGTTTGATCAAATTAGTACTTACCTGTTTGCTTGCTATTCTTTCATCATACTCTTACGCAAAAAATCCACAGCGGCTTTTTTATGCTTCATTTGACGACACTGCGGAAGCAACTGATTATTCTAACAGCATAATAAAACCTGTTAAAAGTAAGGAAATATATTTTTCAAAGGGAATCCGGGGGCAAGCCCTGGATACAAAAAAAGTACAATGTTTAGCTTATGATTGGCCCAAAAAATTATCGCCGGAACGCGGTACGGTAATGTTCTGGTATTGCCCAGAGTGGAAAGATAGTTCAGCTCGTTTGCCAATTCGTTACTTATTTTCGACCGATATGCCTTTAGATATGCGAGTGCCTTATTTGTCGATATTTGCATGGTCCAGCTGTGTCCGTGGAGATATTATGTCCGAAAAACGTAAAATTGAGAAAGGAGGCAATCGACTTGAAAATGGACAGTGGAGTCATATTGCTCTCACATGGGATGGAACTGATACTATTCTTTATATAGATGGTTTATGTTGTGATCTTTCCAACTCTTTTTCTGCACTTAACCTGATGTTACGGCCAGGAACAAAGTTGAAACCTGTGTCGACAGAAAAATTAAGAAACCTGAGTAAAATCTATATAGGTTATGATCCTCGGGAAAAATACACTTCAGCCGAGGGGCTGATTGATGAATTGGAAATTTGGTCTGCTCCGCTTTCAGAACAGGAAATCCGTCAGAAAGCCGCAGAATTATCACCTCTTTATGCATCACGCTCTATAAACCGCTATATTCTTGCTGATACGATTGGAGAGAAACCGATGTTTGAACTTATCAACTCTGGAGATGAAACACTTACATATAAATGGAAATGCATAGACTCCAGTGGTAAAAAACTCGCTGAGTCTACCAAAGAGGAGAAACTTAAAGGCGGAGAGAAGCAAATATTAACTCCTTCTTTAGCCGCAGCATCTCATGGACGGGGGCAACTGATAGTAACATCTGCCAATGGGAAAGTTCTTTTAAAACGTGAAATCATGGTTATGACAAAGAAAAATCCATATTCGTCTTCAAAACATAACCTCCAGTTGGAACCATTATTTACTATTCAACCGCATAAAATTCAAAATGACAAGGAGCGCTTTGCGTCAATAGGCAAGTGCAGAACAGGAGAGCTTGGAGAAGTAAAATATCTTGAAACAGGAAGTCGGCGTTGCGACCGCTTTGCGGTGCGCATGACCTTTCTCGAGAATAACCAACTCTATTTAGTTGAAATTGATTATCCGGACGATTGTAAGAGAACCGCCGATATTGTATTTCAGGAATCCAGTAACTCACACCCTAATTTTGAACTTCAGGTCGGCTACCTTACTGGAGACGACGGCATGATCACCAATCGGATTAACACAAGTTCCAGAATCTATTTCCCTTCAGCGCGGGATGTAACAATGATTGTAATGGGAGCAAGGGAAGCTTCTCCTGCTGCAGTATCAGAAATCCGTGTCAGCCGGATTTCGGGAGGACTTTCTGAGGCTAAAATCGTTCCAGCAGCTCCTGTTAACGGAACACAGCGTACAGTTGGCATCAATTTTGAAGACCCTTCTATCGCTACTCAGTTTGGCATGGATCCTTTTTCCGCAAATGGTGCAATTGAATTAGCAGACCGACTTAGTGCTTACATGAAGTACAGTGGTCAGGATTCATTGTTTTATCCGGTGGTTTTTTATGGAGCTCCTGTTGATGACATGTATTTAGGTCGTGCTCATGGAGTGGGATGGCTGGGAGCTCTGAGTCGGCGTTTTCAGGAATCCAGACTTGGTTTTTATGCAACGTTTAATATGTATGCGCTTCCACGAGTTGATGTGCATCCCGACAAGGTAGTTCCTGGAGAATACAATGATTCCGTGTTTTCCATTCTCAGCAGTGGGCTGCCTTCAACAAGTGGTCTTCATCATCATCCACCGCTTTTTAATATCATGCATCCGGATGTAGAAAAATATGTAAAATCCTGTATAGATAGTGTGCTTGAAGAGATAGGCACCTCGCCGGCATTAAAAGGATTTGTTTTCAATATGTCGCCCCGCTCTTTTCTATCGTTTGGATCTCTGGAAGCTGGTTACAACGATTATACGATTGCTGCGTTTAAACATGATACCGGAATTGAGATTCCAGTTGACCCTAATGACCCGATGCGCGGAAAACTCTATGCTAAATGGTTGCTAGCTAACGAAAAAGATCGCTGGATTAGCTGGCGAGGAAAAATCCTTGCTGAATTTTATAAAAAAACTGCTCAATATATTCGTAAAAAAAGAAAGGATACAGTGTTAGTAATCAACCCGCGTTTTCAATATTATCGTGATGTTCAAAAAGCTGCTTTCATGGATTTAAACTATACAACTACTAAATTACGCGCAGCAGGCTTTGCTCCTGAGCTATATACGGAAAATTCTGGAATTGTCTTTATGATGACTGCCTTTCCCAGTGATTATCGTCATCGTGAAGACAAGGGTGACGGCAAGCGGCAAAAACAGCAGATGTTGCAGGTTTCAGAGAGCAAAGAATATTACAGTCTAATGAATCTTGCAGCTCTTCCTGGCCTTCATCTACATGACAGATATTGGGAATCCCAGGTAGGCTGTAGCCCCGAAAAGCCGCGTACCAGAAATTTCAAATCAAAAGATTATCCGAATAAATTGAAGACATCCTGGCTTGATGAGACCATCTGGCGTGTATCAACCTTGAATCTTTCAGGCAGAAACTTTTTAAAAGCTTATGTGCTACCTCTGCGCTATGGGGATATCATGAACTTCAGCAAAGGCGGCTTTCTTATCGGCACATACGGTTCAGAACCTTATCTTACAGAATTTTCCCGGGCACTACGAGCTCTTCCTGCAAAAAAATTCCATGATCTCAAATTGGATTCTCCAACAGTCAGGTTACGCGAACTTAAATTAAATAATACCTACTGGTATTATCTCGTAAACACCAGCAATGATTCAGCTATTGTATCAGTTGAATTTTCAGGTAAAGTTCATGAACTTTCCAGTGGTCAGGAGCTGAACGCCGGTGGTCAACTGATTAAACTTGCGCCATGGCAATTACGATCTTTTAGTAGTTCAAGTCCAATAAGATCTTATGAAATGGGAAAATAATATATCTCAGGAAAATATAAAATGATGTGTGAATTGAGAAGCAATAGTCGTAAAACAAAGTCGGGTTTCACCGCACTTGTGTATATTGCGTCAATTGTAATAATAGTAATCCTGTTATACTCAGGATACATATTATACTTGAAATGGTATGATCAGGATCGTGATCAAAAGCTTATAAAATTGGCGCAACAATGTTACGGCACCCCGGCGGAATGGGTGGCAAAGGAGTTTAACTCCGTCAATGGGTTGTCGATTAGAGCCAGTTTGACCGCTCTTCCTCTCGTGTGCAAATCATGGGAAACACGTTCTGGAGCAAGCTCTTATGTGGAACACTGTAAAGCATTGATGCAAAAAGGGTTAAAATGGAAATATCCGGCTTCAAAGATCGTTGTTCCATATGCCAATATAATCCCGTCAATAGACGGGCAGATTTTGGCCGAAGAGTGGAATGACGCCTGGCATTGCACTGGCGAGTATGAAACTGACACAACTGATTGGATAGATAGCGGAGCTCTGTGGTTTTTGAAATATGACCGGAAAAGATTGTACTTTGCGGTATTTTTACCAGATCAGGAACAGGTCTTCGATAAAAATCCATGGCATCCATATTTTGATGACGCCTTTGAATTCTTTATTTTTCCCGATCCACGGCTTTATACATATTATGAATTGGTATTTACTCCTGGTGGACATGAGTATACAAAACGAGTGTGTCAGGGAAATACGACTAAATACGATCTTAAAGCATTCCGTCCTCCAACACTTATGTGGAAAACATCTAAGTCCGAAACTGGTTATATGTTTGAAGGCTCAATAGACTTTGTTGATCTACCTGGTTATTTACTTGGAAATTCACCGATGGAGGGAGAAATGATTAATTGGATTATGATTCGTACTGATCGAAATGCGCTTAGCCCCTAGCTTGGACCACTTCCGTTAGGAAGATAGGTGTAAAGACCCTGACTTACTATAAACCGCTGACTGCCGATT
>JAFGXT010000093.1 GCA_016936495.1 Victivallales bacterium | reverse complement strand
TCTCTCAGACCACGGGAATATACCCTCGCACTGAAAGCCGCCGAAGCCGGAAACGCCATCAATATCATCCCCTTCATATCCAGCTTGGTGGATGTGAAAGGCAGCGGAATAAAATTCATCATCCCGGAAAGTTTTGAAGCAGTACAAAAAAATAATGTATATTATTTCAGCGAACCGCGCCGGAAATATTATATTACTTTTAAATTTGTTCCGCGAGCGCATGACCAAAAAGGCTTCAAGGACAGTACCGCGTTTGTTCGCAATCTCTACTCGCTCATGACTTTGGACGGGAAGACTCAAGTAACCTATAACAGCCAATGCACACTGGCAGGAATGTCCGGCTGGAATTTACTTTTTGAAGTCCCCGGCGATGACGGCGGCATACTCAAGCAGTATGATACCGTCGTAGACGGGAAAAAATATATCTACAGCTTCAGCCTGATAGCAGAATCCGGATACTATGACAACGCGTTCCGGATATTTTCCGCCGTACTTAACAGTGTAACAGTAAACAAGGCCGCAATCAATCAGCCGTAGAATTACAGTTTATGGTTATTCATCATATTTGGGCAAAGCCAGCTTATGTGCCATATCCAGCACATCCATCCACCACTGCTTGACCGGACGCTGAAGTTCCCATTCCACCATTTTTGACATTGATGATACCGGGTTGCGGGCGGTGAAACCACCTTCCATTCCGAATTCCATATACTTGCCCTGTTTCGAGTCCACGCTTTCCAAAAGAAATTTCATCCCCTCATACGCAAGCCGGGTTCCCTGCACACGGTCATAAGGAGTTGGCGCTCCACCTTGCTGAATCGGCCCCAGAACAGTCTTTCTTACATCAAACAACGATCCACCCGCCTCTTCGAAAAGTGAACAGATAAAATCAGTATTATATATGTCATTGGCGCACTCGTTACGGATTATCAAAGCTATGTTTCTGCCTTGCTTGAATGCTTTGGACAAGCGTTCAAGATCCTTGCACATTCCTTCAAGCGTGATGCCCTCTTCGTGAGTATACATGACCTCGGCGCCGGAAGCCAAACCGCTCATAACCGTCAGGTAACCGCAATAACGCCCCATTACCTCCACCACAAACGCCCGTCCGGAACCGTCCGAAGACTCCTTGATACGGTCAATTGATTCAACAATACTGTTCAATGCCGTATCTGCGCCGATACTATGTTCAGATCCCGGCAGATTGTTGTTGATCGTGGCGGGAATACAGGCTATGGGAATATTGAATGCCGGGAATACTTCGCGATGCTTATACATCTCATGTACCGCCTCATAACCGACCATGCCGCCGATCATAAGAATACCTTTGATGTTATATTTTTCTATATTCTTGGCAATCATATACAGATCACTGTTGCGCGGCACATGGCGGCTGGTTCTGAGCTCCGTACCACCTTTGCGAATCCAGTCGTCAACCGTCATCCAGTCAAACTCAATAATATCATCATTTATCAGTCCCATGAAACCTTCCTGCACACCTATGACCTTATGCCCGGTGTCCATAGCCACCCTGACCGCGGTTCTGATTGCAGGATTCATCCCGGACGCCGGACGCCCGGCGGTAAGTATCGCAAAACAATGCTGTTTGCCGTCCGGCTCGTCATGTTCGGGCACCGGTTGCATCATTGTTGAAAAAATATCCAGCATCTGACGGAAACTTGTCCCGCGTAATTCAACGGCGGCATCATAATTCTTTGCCGCTATCTCCTGACCGACCTGACGCGTCTTCTGTACGGATTCAACCAGCGGCACCACCACGGGACGATTGTTGCGAATACCGATTATAGATGACTCCGTTGAATCATCATCAGCCAACAGTTTTTCCACTGCCCGGCACCCCATAATGGTGGACATATTACGGTCGAATGCGCTGGGCGTCCCGCCGCGCTGAACATGCCCGGGAATAGTCAGTCTGACCTCGCGCTGCAAACCTTTTTCAAGCGCCTCTTTTACATATGCGCTACTGATGGGATTGCCTTCCTGATCCCGCGCGCCTTCTGCGACTATTACAATATTAGAACGTCTTCCGGCTTTTATCGCCGATAAAATCACCTTGCACATCTGCTCTTCCCAGCCCGGAGCCGGAGGCATTTCAGGGATAAGCACCCAACTGGCGCCGGTGGCGACGGCGCCAATCAACGCCAGATAGCCGCAATTGCGTCCCATGACCTCCACCACAAAAGTACGATGATGACTGGCGGCAGTACTTGCCAGCGCGTCCACCAGATCGGTTATACGGTGCAGAGCGGTGTCGGCTCCAATGGTCATGTCAGTATTCGCCATATCATTATCAATTGAGCCGACCAGACCAACAACCTCTAGTGCTGGATGAGCATCCGCCTGTTCCCGTGAAATTACTCCATCTGCGACAAGCTCTTCAAGCAATGCCGACCATTCTTCACTGAACTCATTCGCCCCGGACAAACTGCCGTCGCCGCCAATGACCACCAGGCGGTCAATGCCATTTTTAACCAGATTCGCGGCGGCACGCTTCTGTCCGGGTCTTTCGCGAAATTCCTTGCAGCGGGCAGAGCCAATGACGGTTCCTCCCAAATTGAGAATACCTGAAACCGACTTCCATTCCATCTTCTTTATAGTACCGTCGACCATACCCTGATAGCCGTCCATAATGGCATAAACGTCCACATCACGGTTCAGAGCACTTCTAACCACCGCTCTAACCGCGGCGTTCATTCCTGGGGCGTCTCCGCCACTGGTCATAATCCCGATACACTTTCTTCTGTCGTCAGCCATATGTGTCCCCTTGCAATAATAAATTTAACGCCCCATCATAAAACGGCACGAATTAAAAGCTTACTATATAATGTATTTCCGCAACGGATAATCCAACCCCCCGAATGCGTTTTTTTATAAAAAAAATATATTTCGACCCGGCGCTGTCGATTGAGTTTTATGCGAGGCTGACGTTCAATCCGCCTTTTGGTCTTTATTTTTTAATTCTTTTCAGCGCTCTGTAAGCTATGTCCCTGCGGCAGAAACATCCGTCCCAGTGAATCTTATCCACCGCCGCGTAAGCTTTATCTATGGCGGCTTTTATATCACTGCCCATGGCGGTAACGCCCAATACGCGCCCGCCGGTATTGACAATGACGCCATCCTTAAACGAAGTTCCGGCGTGGAATACCAGTGCACCATTTTTCTCCGCCTCTTCAAGACCACTGATCTCAAAACCTTTAGCGTAAGTGCCGGGATATCCGCCGGAAGCCATAACCACGCATACGGAAGCGCCTTCGGCCCATTTCAATTCAACTTCATCCAGGCGCTCATCCAGGATCATATCGATCAACTCAAACAAATCATTTTCCAAACGCACCATCACCGCCTGTACTTCGGGATCACCGAAACGCACATTGAATTCCAGTACCTTCGCGCCCGACGCGGTAACCATCACTCCTACAAACAGTACCCCCCGGAAATACAGATTATCTTCCTTGACCCCACGTAGAAAATTATCCAGAACCGTTGTCCGTATCTCATTCATAACCGCTTCATCCACCACCGG
>JAFGXT010000092.1 GCA_016936495.1 Victivallales bacterium | reverse complement strand
TGGCGGGAGCGACGGGACTCGAACCCGCAACACCCAGCGTGACAGGCTGGTACTCTAACCAATTGAGCTACGCCCCCAGTCAAGCGAATGAGCTTTAAAAATACAACTTAACTTTTATTTTGCAAGTTCACTTTCCATAAAATCACGATTTTTTTTGAACTATATTGACGCGCTACGGACAAAAATAAAAATTTTCAAAACAAATATGAAATAAATGGCACATTGGCTTTAAAAATACTTCAGCACAGGTATATTAAAAACGATTATGAAAAATTATTTTAATATATTTGAATATAACAATAAGTTCAGGAGTGTTCAATGACGGCATCGACAACTAACAATATTGACGCAAAAGCACAGATCGATTTCCCCTGCATCGGAGACGGTTGCGAAGGGGTGGTTCACTTCAATCTGCTGGATATAACCCGGAAGGATTTTCAGGCGGTATGCGCGACATGCCATAATTCCTATGAGTTTGACAATGAGCTTATCGACAAGCTCAAACGCATGTGCGACTTGATTATCTCCATCAGAAAAGCTGAAGATATTCTGGGCAACTGCAAAGTATCGGTAAACGTGGCTGGCGGCGAAGTAAAAATACCTTACGCATTGCTGCTGACCAGGCTCAACACCATTATCACGCTAAAACTCGGCGAAAAAGATGTGGATTTCCACTTATGGGTGGAGCCGTCATCACCTGAGACATTCCGCTGATTTTTTTTAATCAATAATAAAGTAAAGAATATTTTATCATGAACAAAGACGAAATACTGAATATTTTCCTGGAATCAAAAGCACTGCTCGAAGGGCATTTCAAGCTCAGAAGCGGACTTCACAGCAACAGATTTTTTCAAGCGGCACTGCTGCTTCAATATCCGGACAAAGCGGAGAAAGTCTGCGCCGCACTGGCGGAAAACTATAAAGACAAAGGCGTGGAAGTAGTTATCTCTCCAGCGGTCGGCGGTCTCATCGTAGGTCAGGAAGTCGCAAGAGCCCTTGGCGTCCGCGCCATCTTCGCGGATAAGGAAAATGATGAACTGGTGCTCAAACGCGGATTCAAAATCAAACCGGGCGAAAAAGTACTGGTGGCGGAAGACGTAATCACCCGAGGCGGACGCGTCCAGCAGACAGTTGATCTGGTGCGCAGTCTCGGCGGAGAAGTCGTCGGCATAGCCGTAATCGTAGATCGCAGTGGCGGTCAGGCGAGCTTTGACGTGCCCTGCGTAAGCCTCACAGAACTTGAACTAGACACCTATAATCCAGACGATTGCGCCCTGTGTAAATCCGGTCTGGAACTGGATACCCCCGGCTCTAAATCCTGAAAAATATCAAGGAGATTCTTAATCAAATATGATTGGATATATTCTAAAAAAAGTATTCGGCACCAAGTCCCGACGCGACGCCAAACGCATGGCGCCGCTGATAGACAAGATAAACCGCCTCGAAACTGAATTGCAACAGCTCAGTGACGAACAACTTAAAGCAAAAACCGGCGAATTCAAGCAACGTCTCGCCAATGGTGAAACGCTCGACGCGCTTATGCCTGAGGCTTTCGCGGTGGTGAAAAACACCTGCCGCAGGCTGGTCGGCTCCACCATCACCGTATGCGGCAATGACATGGTATGGGATATGATCCCCTATGACGTACAGCTCATCGGCGCCATTGCCCTGCATCGCGGCAACATCGCTGAAATGGCGACAGGGGAAGGTAAGACACTGGTCGCCACCATGCCATTATACCTGAATGCCCTCACCGGAAACAACTGCCAACTGGTAACCGTCAATGATTATCTGGCAAAACGTGACTCGGAATGGATGGGCTATGTCTACAAATATCTCGGTCTCACGGTCGGCTGCCTCCAAAACATGCAACCGCCGGACGAACGCCGCGAAATGTACAATTGCGACATCACTTATGGCACCAACAGCGAATTCGGTTTTGACTACCTTCGCGATATGGGTATGGCAACCGAAAAGGAACATATTGTTCAACGCGGTTACTTCTATGCCATAGTGGACGAAATTGACAGTATTTTGATTGACGAGGCAAGAACACCACTGATCATTTCCGGTCCGGTAGCGGTATCAACCCATCAATTTGAACGCCTGCAACCGCTGGTAGCCAAAGTGTTCCAGCAACAATACCATCTGTGCGGTCGCCTGGTACAGGAAGCCAAAAGCGTTCTGGAAAATGAAAACTCCAGCGAAGATGACATTGACAACGCCATTCTGAAACTGCTTCAGGTAAGATTTGGCATGCCTACCCACAAACAGCTCATGCATGTACTGGAAGACAGCGCCATCCTCAAAAAGCTGGAGAAAAAAGAGGCTTTTGTTAGAAGCGACAGTAATCGCGGGTTGCTTCAGGAAGTGCAAGCGGAACTGTTCTTCAACATCGAAGAAAAACAGAATGAAGCCGACCTTACCGAAAAAGGTCGTGAAGCAATCTCTCCGGAAGATCCCGACGCTTTCGTCATGCCCGACCTGCTGGAGGAAATACACCGCATCGACTCCAATCTGGATATAGACGATCAGGAAAGAGCCAAACGCAAACAGCAGTTTCAGGAAGATTTTTCCGTAAAAAGCGAAATGCTGCATAATATATCCCAGCTACTCAAAGCCTACTGCCTGTTTGAACGCGATGTGGATTACGTTGTTCAAAACAATCAGGTCATGATCGTGGACGAGCATACCGGACGTTTAATGCCCGGGCGCCGTTACAGCGACGGCTTGCATCAGGCTCTGGAAGCGAAAGAGGGAGTAAAAATAGAAAAAGAAACTCAAACCCTCGCCACAATAACCATTCAGAACTATTTCAGAATGTACGATAAACTCGCCGGGATGACCGGTACCGCCGAAACCGAGGCGAATGAGTTTCATCAGATATACAAGCTCGACGTGATGGTGATTCCAACCAATCGTCCCTGCCAGCGCATCGACCTCAACGACGTAATATTCAAGACCAAACGTGAAAAATTCAACGCGATCGTCAATGAAGTCGCCGAACGTCATGAGAAACAACAACCGGTACTGGTCGGTACCGTATCCGTCGATGATTCGGAAGTATTAAGCCGTATGCTCAAACGCCGCAACATCCCCCATAACGTGTTGAACGCAAAAAATCACAAGAGCGAAGCCGAGATAGTGGCGCGCGCCGGGGAAAAAGGAGCAGTAACCGTTGCCACCAATATGGCTGGACGCGGTACGGACATTAAACTAGCCCAAGGTGTAGCGGAACTTGGCGGATTGCATGTGATCGGTGGCGGACGCCATGATTCACGTCGTATCGACCGCCAGCTGCGCGGACGCTGCTCTCGTCAGGGCGACCCCGGTTCATCACAGTTTTTCGTGTCGCTGGAAGATAATCTTATGCGCCTGTTCGGTTCGGACAGGATTGTACGGATCATGGAACGCTTTGGACTGGAAGAAGGCGAAACCCTTGAACATCCCTGGCTGAATAAATCCATAGAAACCGCTCAGCGTCGCGTGGAACAACATCACTTCTCCATCCGTAAACGGACACTGGAATACGATGATGTCATGAACAAACAACGCGAAGTCCTTTACGGCTTCAGAAACAGCGCTCTGCTCGAAGATAACCCGCGCGAACTGCTTATAGCCCTCCTCGAACAGGAAGTAGAAAAGGCAGTGCTCGACGCCGCCATCCCGCAGGAGGAAAGCAATAAGGTCTTCAATACCGGACGGCTCCTGGGCTGGCTTGCCGCCACCTTCCCGATTCGCTTCACAGTAGAAGAACTTGGACTAGGTTCTATTGATGAAAAAGGGCGCGAAGTCATTAACAACGAAGAAATATGCAAACGCATCGTAGACAAACTGGAAAACGCTTATAACGAAAAACAAAGCGCGCTTGACCCGGAAACCGCCGTATGGCTTGACCGGCATGTAATCCTTGACGCCATTGACCACCTGTGGCAGGAACATCTGCACAATATGGATCACCTGCGTTCAAGCATCGGACTGCGCGCTTACGCCCAGAAAGACCCGCTGGTTGAATACAAACAGGAAGCGTTCAAGATGTTTGAAACGCTAATGGGCAACATCACCAGCGAAATACTGTCCAATATGTTCAAAGCCACCGTGGCAAGTCTGGAACAGTTTGAAGAATTTCTCGCGTCGATGCCGCAGGAATTCATACATCAGGAATTCAATCAGTTTGATGAACCCGCCGATGGCATGCCGGGCGAATCGGATGAACCCGAAGACAGCGGCATAAGCATAACTTTTAAACGCGAACTGCCACGTGTCGGACGAAATGACGAATGTCCTTGCGGCAGCGGTAAAAAGTTCAAAAAATGTTGTGGAAAATAAAATTACTCTCAACCTGAACGGAGGAAAGTCAAATGGGTCTGTTTAAAAAACTGCGCAATGAATTTATCGACATTATTGAGTGGGAGGAATCCGCCGCGAATGTGCTGGTTCACCGTTTTGAACGTTACAATAATGAAATAAAACACGGAGCCAAACTTGTTGTGCGCCCTGGACAGCGTGCGGTTTTTGTAAACGAAGGCAGAATTGCCGACGCCTTTGACCCGGGCACCTATACGCTTGAGACAAAAAATCTGCCTATACTCAGGACACTGTTGAGCTGGCCTTACGCTTTTGAATCACCATTCAAGGCGGAAGTTTATTTCATCAAAACCACCGAACAGCTTGACCGCAAGTGGGGCACTCCCAATCCAGTAATGCTGCGCGATGCGGATTTCGGCATAGTTCGTTTACGTTGCCGCGGCAACTACTCTTATTGCGTAGGAATCAGCGAAGAAATGATCTCCAGATTTGTCGGCGCACGCGATGAGTTCACCAATGACGACGTCGAAGGACAGATACGCACCAAAGTAGTATCCTCCTTTTCAGACGCCGTAGCCGAACTGAAAATACCGGCTCTTGATCTTGCCGCGCAGTACGATGAAATAAGCACGCAGATGAAAACAAAGCTGGAACCGGAATTCGCCGCGCTGGGCATGGAACTCAAATCCTTTACTCTGGAAAACATCTCCCTGCCCGATACAGTACAGCAAGCGATGGACGAAAGAGCTTCGATGGGAGCTCTGGGCGACCTCAATAATTATTCCCAGTATCAGGCAGCCAATGCCATACGCGACGCAGCTCAGAACCAGGGCGGAGCCGGCAATATGATGGGTATGATGATGGGTGGACAGCTCGCCGGAAACACCGGACAGACCCTGTTCCGCGAAAACCAGCAACAGAACAATCCTCCATCCGGCGGTGCGACACCCCCGCCAATTCCAGGTGAGATCAAGTTCTGGGCGGCTATAAACGGCACACAAGCTGGTCCCTTCAACATCAATGAACTCAAAGCAAAAGCCTCAGCAGGCGAAATAAATCGCGACACACTGGTATGGAAAGACGGTATGGCAAACTGGCTCGCCGCCGGTGAAGTGCCGGAGATACAACAGATATTCGGCGCAACGCCCCCGCCGTTGCCCGGTTCATGAGAATCAGATAAATGAAAACAGCAGAGAACAACCGCAACCGACTTAAATCACGTCGCCTGTTGCCGTATCTATGCTTGCTTATGCTGATCATGGCGATAATACACTTCACCTCGTCATATTACAAACGTCAGATACGTTATCTGTTTTCAACACACGGAGAAAAACTCCTTGCACTCTCGGTTACCAATCGCATCGACGCAATGCGCCAGCTTCTCAGCGAAGGCGCGGATGTGAATTTTCATGACGATCAAGGCTGGTCTTCTATTCATTTCGCCGCATATCAGGGCTGGAACGAACAGATCAGAATGCTTTGCGAAGCGGGAGCTGACTCTCGCGCCAGAACCAACTATTTGTGGACGCCGTTGCACTGGGCGGCTTATCAGCAACACATCCCGGCGGTACGTGAGCTGTTACGCCACGGGGCTGAGGTAAACACTCATAATTTCCTGGGCAACAGCCCCTTGCATCTGGCGGCATTTCAGGAAAACATTGAACTGTGTCAGGTATTACTCGATGCCGGAGCCGATATTAACATACAAAACCGCAGTGGTTCGGCGCCACTGGATTACGCCGCCCATCAGGGAGCGACGCAACTTACCGCATGGCTTCTATCGCATAATGCCAACCCGGAAGGAGCCAGAGCCGGGATTACCGGAACCAAGGATTCCTCCAGCCCGCTCGGCAAGGCGGCGTTTTACGGGCATATTGAAATAGTCGCACTGCTGTTGCAGTACAAGGCTGACATTCATGCAAAAGACAATCAGGGAAACACTCCGTTGCATGACGCGGCATTCAGAAACCATCCACTGATCGTTGAATTTCTGTTGCGTAACGGTTCCAGGATTGAGGATAAAAACAACAAAGGGCAGACCGCATTCGATCTGGCGCGCAGCGAAGAAGTAAAGAAAATAATAGCAGGGCGAATCAATTTGGCGTTGAGCTTAAACCTGGACAGTAATTATCGTAATATTATCTTCCCCGCCACGCTTCAATGACAGTTTAAGTAAATTATTGACAATATTCCGTGGAGTTCCTTCATCAATCATTCTGGCACTTATCTCATCATCCAAGGCATAATTTGAAAGTCCATCCGAACACAGCAGCATTCTGTCGCCGCGGACACGCTTGAAGTAACTGAATTCAGGTTCGATATCGCGATTGGGGCCTATGGATCTTGAGATTATGTGAGAAAAGGGATGATTGCGCGCTTCGTCCTGAGAAATGAGTTTATTCCTGACCATTTCAGCGACGAAACTATGGTCTTCAGTAACCTTTTCGAGCAATTCACCGTTCATACGATAAAAGCGGCTGTCCCCCAAATGCACCACGATAACATCTTCCAATGTGGCAATACCGGCAACCACTGTAGTACCCATCGGATAGCGAAAACTAAAACGGTTGTTGATCTGGAATATCTTGTCGTTAGCCGCAGTCAGAGTGTTACTGAAAAATCTCGTCGCCTGCTCCCGTCCAAAAGGTTCGTCCAGATTAAGTTTACGCCATTGTTCCAACATCAAACGTATACAGATGGCACTGGCGACGTCACCATTACCATGACCGCCTATACCGTCCGCCACCGCGAACATGGCGAAATTTCTTTCAGGGTCGACATGATAGCCGAAACTGTCTTCATTTGCCTTTCTGACAAGCCCGACATGCGTATCAGCAGCTATCGTTATCACCGACTGGATATTATTGTCATCACTGTTCAATTATTGCCTGCGCTTAAGTTAAATTCAGGTGCCTCTTCCAGTTACACTACACTCTACATTAACTAGGGATTAAAATCAATGCAGTGAATAAAGTTCACCCCAAGTTTAAGCAAATTTTATTGCTTTTATGCTTGTTTTACGCGTCTGCGGGAAAAATCAGGTATAATTATCCTATTCAAACTGCGGGTATTTCTTGTAAAATGCGTCAAGCGGGCTACAATATGAGATATAAGGAAAAACCGATCAGGTAGATTAATGACAGATTCTTTAGCCGCTTCAGACAGCAACCGGGCAGTAACCGAAAGCACACTCAGGGGGGAAATATCCCGAGTAGTGTTCGAGAGTGACGATGGCGCGTATTGCATAATCAAGGTGATCGACGCGCAAGGGGTGGAAAACACCGTAACCGGAAGTATCAGCGGAGCGTACAGTGGCCACCATATCGAAGTAAGCGGGCACTGGGAAACACACAAAGAATATGGTCGCCAGCTCAAGGCAAGTTCCTATAAATTCATATTGCCCAACACTAAAGAGGGCATTGAACGCTATCTGAGTTCCGGCATGATCCCCGGCGTAGGCCCAAAGCTGGCAAAATGTATCGTCGATTATTTCGGAGACAAGACTTTAGAAATAATGGATCGATTTTCCGCACGCCTGGCGGAGATTCCGGGGTTGGGTAAGAAACGAGTCGAAGCCATCAAGGAAGCTTGGGAAAGTCAACGTGCCCGGCGCGATATATTTATTTTCATGCAGGGGCTCGGCATAAGTCAGGCTTATTGCCATAAGATATATCAGGTCTACGGCAATCAATCCGCCGAGGTCGTAAAACAGAATCCCTATCGGCTGGCGGATGAGGTCAACGGAATGGGTTTTATAATGTCAGACCGGATATCCGCCGCACTTGGAGTTGAAAAGAATTCACTGGTCAGAATCGCCGCGGGGATTATTTACTCGCTGAATCAGCTAAAACAAGCAGGGCATACCTGTTATCCTGAAGAACAATTTATTAAATATGCCGCGCAGTTGCTGGATGTGGATGACGCGGATATTATCAACGGCATAAAATACGCCGAAGCCGCACACCGTATTGTCCTTGAAGCGGTAAACGCTCATGACCGCATGGTATATGACGCCGTTCTGCATCGGGCGGAAAGCGAACTGCCGGAACTTATCAGAAATCTGCTCACCGTGGGAAGGTTCAAAGCACAAAATATGCTACGAGTACCTGCACTTCAGGGGCAATCTTTTACCGAGGAGCAGTATCGTGCTGTGAGTGGCGCTGCTCAAAGCCCTTTAAGCATCATCACCGGCGGCCCTGGAGTAGGAAAGACCACGGTCATCGGCGAGCTGGTAAGGCGCGCTAAGACGGCAAAGCTCAAAGTATACCTGGCGGCGCCCACGGGAAGAGCCGCGCAAAGACTTTCTGAAAGTTCTAAAATGAACGCAAAAACCATTCACCGTCTACTCAAATGGGAACCGGTGGAGAAGCGTTTTGTTTATGGGCTCAACCGCAAACTGCCATGTGATCTGCTCATAGTCGATGAAGTGTCTATGCTGGATACGCAACTGGCGGTATATTTGTTACGCGCAGTGGAGAGAGGTTGCGCCGTTGTACTGGTCGGAGACGCTGACCAATTGCCATCCGTAGGTCCAGGCGAGGTGCTCAATGACCTGATAAATTCAGGAATCGCGCCAGTAACCCGGCTGACTCAGGTATTCCGTCAGGGAGCCGGAAGCAGCATCATCTCCAACGCCCACGCGGTCAATGCCGGGCGCATGCCGGAACTGAAAGCTCATGACAAAAACACTCTCAGCGATTTTTACTGGATAGAACAGGAGGACCCAGAACAGACTCT
This sequence comes from Victivallales bacterium, assembly GCA_016936495.1. Lineage (GTDB taxonomy): Bacteria > Verrucomicrobiota > Lentisphaeria > Victivallales > SZUA-371 > JAFGXT01. Next base: position 16,034 of record JAFGXT010000092.1, on the reverse strand, counting down.
GGATATGATAGTACGGATGGTATGTGAGCGTATTCCCGAACGCTTCGGTCTGAATCCGATGCGGGATATTCAAGTGCTTACGCCCATGAATCGAGGTATCTGCGGCACCGGCAGCATCAACACTTTGCTTCAGGAGCAGCTTAACTCCGGTCATAAACCACAGTTCAAGATCGGGGAACGGCTGTTCAAGGCCGGCGACCGGGTGATGCAGACATCGAATAATTACGATAAAAATGTATTCAACGGCGATATGGGTCGAATCGTCAATATAGACGCACACAACAACGTGTTCAAGGTGGCATACGGCATGCATCAGGTGGACTATGAATTTACCGAAGTAGATCAGATATCCCTGTCATATGCTATCACAGTGCATAAATCCCAGGGCAGCGAATTTCCGGCGGTTATCCTGCCGTTGCTGAATCAACATTATATGATGCTGCAACGCAATCTGCTCTATACAGCGATGACCCGTGCAAAGAAACTGCTTGTGCTAATTGGCGGGAAAAAAGCGGTGTCAATGGCAGTAAGAAACGCCATACGTGAGCCTCGGCATACACTGTTATGCCATAAACTCAAAGAGCTGAACCTCTAACCATCCCCCCTACAGGTGTTGGATAATTACCATAGTCTGATCGTCGATCTGATGTTCAGCGCCAACAAGTCCGGTAAAATTATCTATGGACAGAAGGATTTTTTCAATAGTTATAACGGGGGTGTCATTATTAATGCGTGAATTCTCAAAGGCACTGGAAAGACGTTCGTTACCATACTCCTGATCATGATCATTAAGAGCTTCGGTAATACCGTCGGTAAACAACAATATGGACATATCGGGATCGAAATTCAAAGTGATGGTATCAAATTTAGCCAGTTCATTAGGTAGCAGCCCAAGCGCGGTTCCGTTGGGATAGATCATCCGGATATGACCTCGCACAAAGGTAAGCAGTTCAGTATGTCCGGCGCGGGCGTATTCCAAAGTGGAATCTTTTTTATTAAGCAGACAACAGGCAAGCGTCATAAAACTTTCCGCCTCGGTATCCCGGAACAGATTATGGTTAAGCTCTTTAAGCAGATCCTCCAGAGTGGTGAAGCGGTTAATGGCGGAACGGATAAAACTGCGCGTCATCGCCATAATCATACACGCTGGAATCCCCTTGCCACAGGCATCTCCGACCACAATGAGCAGCCGATTCTCATCAATTTCAACAAAATCATAAAAGTCCCCGCTGACCTCCTTAGACGAGCGCGTAAAAGAATGCACCACAAACTGATCCCACGCCGGAAAAGAACGCGGCAGAAGCGAAGCCTGAAGTTGACGCGCGAATTCCAATTCCTGATTAATGCGTTGCTGTTTGCTCAAACTGGAGTATACCTGTACAAAAGTCTGAGAAAGCAGCACCTGTGAGGATATAAATTTAAGGCGGCTGAACTGTTCAGGCGTAAAAGCCCGGTCTTTATGACGACTGTTGACCGCGCATATAACCCCTGCCACTTTGCCCTCACGTATCATGGCTACACCCATCAGCGTCCGAATCGGAAACAGGCTGCTCACGCCGGACAAGCGGTCATCCAGACTGGCGTCGCCGATGAATATGGTGTCGCGTTTGGCGGCAAGCTGTCCGATAATACCCTCCCCGATCTTGATACGATCACGTTTGAGCGCTTCGGCAATATAACGCGGTTTGGTCAGAATATACTGATTGGACTGATGCAGCAAAGGGAAGTTACCTGAAACTCCTACCGCGCGCAAGGCGCCGTCCTGAAGCTCATATATACAGAATGCCTCACACTCAATCAGGTCAGCGACATATCTGGCGGTCATATTCATGGAGTTCTCTATATCCTGTAAGTTATGCAAGTTATGAGAGAACATACTCAGAAAATTGGATATCTCTGCCTTTTGGTGCATCAAATCCTTGATTTTTATTATCAGACGGTAATTCCTGTTGCTGATGACAAAAACAAAAGCAACCAGAATCATAAATATTATTGTTACAATTACTATAACAGGAAGAGTCATATTACCTCAAATATTTTTCCCAAAAAAACGAAATTTCCCACTTTCTATAAACTTATGCCCGATTTCAAATTTTCCAACCGTCATTGAACTGAAAAGTCAAAAAAAACACGATAAAACTGCTTATTTATCCCAGCAAGACCGCTAATTGCCATTTTTGTGAAAATAAAATTCATAGAGGATTTTACTTTTCAACTAATTCATGTATATTTTTCTTTTAACAATCATAATTTGCTCGAAGCGTATAAACGATTTATCTTTAAAACTTAACAGGAAGTAAAACTTACCTGTGGTTTTTTGTATTCTAATTTTTGACATAAAAACATGGAGTTATTATATATGAATCCGCAAATCGACGATTTCATGTCAACGTTCAAGCACGAAGGTTTGACATTTGACGACGTATCCCTGATCACCCAATATGCAGATTTTCTGCCGGACAGCGCGGACGTCAGCAGCTTCATCACCCGCAATGTAAAGCTGAACATTCCTTTTATCAGCGCGGCGATGGATACCGTTACGGAAAGCAAAATGGCGATTGCGATGGCATGTCTCGGCGGTATTGGAGTAATCCACAAGAATCTTACCATAGCCGCGCAAGCCATGGAAGTCAGGAAAGTAAAACACTATCTCAACGGTCTCATCAAACGTCCGATAACTTTCAATCCGGAACAAACTGTAGCGGATATGCTGGCGGAAAAAGAAGACAAAAATTATAATTTTTCCGGTTTTCCAATAGTTGAAAGCGATGGCACACTGGTGGGAATAGTTACCGCCCGCGATGTCAAATTCATTTCAGATTTCAGCATCAAACTCAAAGATGTAATGACCACCATGCCGATAACCGCCTCCGTGGGCTCAGTGCTGGATGAAGCGTATAAAATAATGATCGCCAACAAGGTAGGCAAACTGCCAATCGTCGACAAACAAAATAAACTTATCGGTCTCTACAGCTTTCACGACGTAAAATCACTTGTAATAGAAGACCACCCCATGTACAACCGCGATTCCCAGCATCAGCTCCGTTCCGCTGCGGCAATCGGTCCCTATGACCTTGAAAGAGCTGACGCGCTGGTAGACGCAGGTGTGGACGTCATCGTCATCGACACTGCCCACGGACACAGCAAAGGCGTGATCGAAACAGTTAAAATGGTAAAAGACAAATATGGCGATCAGGTGGACATACTTGCCGGAAACATTGCCACTGCCGAAGGCGCCAAGGCGCTGGTGGATGCGGGAGCAGACGGAGTCAAAGTAGGTATCGGCCCCGGTTCAATATGCACCACGCGCGTAGTCGCCGGAGTGGGAGTGCCCCAGGTCAGCGCGGTATATCACGCGAAAAAAGCCATTGGCGATATTCCAGTGATTGCGGACGGCGGAATCAAACAATCCGGTGATGTAGCCAAGGCGATAGCAGTGGGGGCTTCATCGGTAATGATGGGTTCGGCACTGGCGGGGACAGCGGAAAGCACCGGAGAAGTAACCCTGCATCACGGCAGAAGATATGTTATTTATCGCGGCATGGGCAGTCTTGAGGCGATGAAAAGCGGCAAAGGCAGCCGTGAAAGATATGGTCAGTCAGATGTTGACGACGACAAAAAACTCGTACCCCAGGGAATCGAGGGGCTTGTACCATTCCGTGGTCCGGTGCAGGACGTGGTACATCAATTTGTTGGCGGCCTGAAGTATTCCTGCGGTTATGTCGGAGCCAGAAGCATCCCGGAATTCCATCGTATCGCAAAACTGGTAAGGATTACCGGAGCGGGAGTAATTGAAGCGCATCCGCATGATATAACCATGCTCAAAGACGCGCCCAACTATATGGCCAGCAACCGCTGAATCTGAATTATATATAATGACGGCGCGTTTTGCGATTACAATCGCGACGCGCTGTAATTTTCTTATATCAACGGCATTCTTCAAGAAAAAGTTCGAACATCAGCATTGCAAAGATAGGATAACTGTGATCCGCCTTGATCTTCTGATGCTCTTTGATAAAGGTTTCCAGCGGTTGACGAAGCAAATAACCTTCCTTGACCGCCTGCCCTTCCAGCAAACGTTCCCGCAAGATTTTGTCCCAGCCGGTTCTGAACCATGAGGCAAGCGGCACACCAAATCCGGCTTTACCGCGACTGCGGAGCTCTTGAGGTAAGTACTCCTTAAACGCTTCGCACAATATATGTTTGCGCTGCCGCCCGTGCTGCTTATAGTCAAGTGGCAGTCTGGCGGCAAATTCCACCACCCGATGATCCATAAAGGGGCTTCTGACTTCCAGCGAATTCGCCATTGAAGCAATATCCACCTTGCACAGGATATCATCGACGAGGTAGCTTTTTATATCAGCCTCCATTATCTTCTCCACCGGGTCAGAGCTGGAAGCGGCGCTGATAAGCATATCCATAAAATTCTGAGTATCAGAAAGAGCGCCATAATGCAAAGCTTCACCACAAAGACGTTTCTTCATATTTTCGTCAAAGCGGTTAATGATAGTCAGGTAACGCCGATCCGCCGGAGCCGCCGCTATTCTCAACATGCGCCGGAGCTTACCGGTGAAGCTTCTTTCGTCCACCTGAGCAGGCATGAACGCCAGCACCGATTTCAGAAACGGACGGCGCAGAGCGGCAGGAATCATATCCACACGGCGCATCATCCGCATCAGCAAATAGCGATAATATCCAGCGAAGAGTTCATCCGCGCCGTCGCCGCTGAGCGCCACGGTAACATGTTCCGCGGTAAATTCGCTCAGCATACATGTGGGCAGCATGGACGCATCACAGAAAGGTTCGCCGTAGTGCCTGACGAGCTTAAGCAAGACATCGAAGTTATCGGGTTTGACCACTTTCTCGTGATTTTCCAACCCGGTGTACCCTAGGCTGTTGATATGATTTACCGCGATACGGGAATAACGTCTTTCGTCATACCGCTGATCCTCAAAACCTATGGTAAAAGTGTTAACCGGCAGAGCGCAGGTTTTAGCCATCAGCCCGGAAATAATGGTAGAATCGATACCACCGGAAAGGAAAGCACCGAAAGGAACATCGGATAAAAGACGTTTTCTAACGGAATCCTCCAGCAATTCCCGCATCAATTCGCATGTATTGTCAAAATCCAAACTTATCTTATGGGAGAAATCAATATTCCAATACTGTTTAAGCTCAACATGACCGCTTACTGTGTCAATTTCGGCAAGGTATCCGGGGGGAAGCTTGAACACATCGCGATAAGCGGTGAAAGGCGTAGGAATGTATTGCAAAGAAAAATAGTCATATATACGCTGAAGATTAAGATCGCGCGGCATATCCGGATGCTGTTTCAGCGCGGAGAACTCACTAGCGAAAACAAAGCGCCTAGCATCGCGAAAATACAGCAGCGGCTTCTGCCCCATACGGTCGCGCGCCAGCAGCACTTTGCGCTTGCCGGAGTCATAAATGGCAAAAGCAAACATGCCGTTAAGGTGATTCACTACGTCGGAGCCGCAATCTTCATAAAGGTGAACGATAACTTCGGTATCGGTATCAGTAAGAAATTTGTGCCCTTTTTGTTTGAGCTGTTCACGTAAAGCGGGACTGTTGTATATTTCACCATTAAACACGATATGCACCGAATCGTCTTCATTACCTAGCGGCTGTCTGCCATTGGCGAGGTCAATAATTGAAAGACGGCGATGCGCCAAACCGACATGACCGGAGATCATAACACCGTCCTGATCCGGGCCGCGATGATACTGGCAGACGTTCATACGGTTCAAGAGTTCTTCACAGACGGCGGCGCCGTCAAAATTTATTATCCCTGCAATTCCGCACATAAATAAAACCACTATCCTGCTTTTGATGTTGACAAAGGGAATTTACAACCGTTTACGGACAAAGACAAATGAAAACTGCGTGCCCAGTCTCAAAAGCTGTTCAAATCGGAATTCTTTTTGATTCTCGCGCTGAGAGCCTGAGGAGTGATGCCCAGTATCTTGGCGGCGACGCTTTGGTTACTGTCGGCGCGGCGCAACGCCTCCCGCACCAAACTGTCAGTAGCTTGCCGTATAGTGGGCAGATTTTCCAGATTGACCGACCAGTCGCTGTCATCACCCTGCCCGGTTTCCTCAAAGACCTGAGCCGAAGCGCCGGAATTCCTCTTAATATGTTCCAGGAAAACCCGCATGGAAAGCATTTTGGACTGATGATTGCTGACCGCGTCATACATCATGCATTGCAACTCCCGGACGTTCCCGGGGAAATGGTATGACTTCAGCAGAGTGATAAGTTCCGGGTGATATGAAGGCGTTTTCTTGCCCTGTTCCAGAGCTATGGCTTTAAGAAAATGATCCACCAGAAGTTTTATGTCATCTTTACGTTTTCTTAATGGCGGGATATGGATATGGTGGGTGGCTATTCTATAATAAAGGTCCTTACGGAATTTTGAATTCTTCTGTAATTCCATGAGGTTATGATGAGTAGCCAGCACGATACGGGCATTGGAACGCCTGGGGGAATCCATACCCAGTGGCGTGTATTCGCGCTCCTGGAGCAGACGCAGAAGTTTAACCTGAGAGGCTATATTCATATCGCCTATTTCATCAAGAAACAAAGTTCCGTCGGATGCCTTTTCAATCATACCATTACGATTTTCAATCGCTCCGGTGAACGCGCCCTTACGATGCCCGAACAAGGTATCAGAAAGCATAGCGTCATCAAATCCGGCTATGTTCACGCCGACAAACTCCCCGGAACACCCGGATAAATCGTGAATAGCACGAGCGAACAGCTCCTTTCCCACCCCGGTCTCTCCGGTAATGAGCACTGGCTGACGGCTTCCGGCGATGGCTTCGCAATAGTTAAAGATCGCCAGCATCCCGTTGTCGGCGGTGATGACCGGGTCAAAAGCGGCAGGAGGCGGCAAGGGGGAATCATTCATCAAAGTCTTATGGAGCCGCTGGTTTTCCCGGCGCAACTCTCCGAATTCCATCGCTTTTTCAATCCGGCTGATAAAGCTGTCAGTCTTAACCGGTTTAAGGATATAATCCACCGCTCCGCAACGCATACATTCCACGGCGGAATCAACCTCATTAACGCCGGTAACCATTATCACCGGTATATGCGGATGATGCTCAATAATTAGTTTAAGCAGTTCAACTCCCGACAAATAAGGCATAATCAGATCCAACAGTACCAATTCCACTTCGGTATGCTCTAAAATACCCTCCACCTCTCTGCTGTCAGCACAAGCTATCACGTTATTAACACCGGAAGACAAAAAAGCCATCTCATAGCTCTTTAACGCCATCGGTTCGTCATCGACAATAAGAACAGGTTTTTCCGGATAAAGACTTTCGGACATATTCCATACCCCTGGTATTATAATTCATCAATTACTTTTTTATAGAATCAGCCGCATCGTCATCACAATACGGCAGGCAGATCTTAACACAGGTTCCCCTGCCCGGCGTCGATTCGATACACAGTCTGCCGCCATGTTCTTCGACTATCGCATTGGATATGGACAAACCCAATCCGGTGCCGCCGATACTTCTTTTGGTGGTAAAAAATGGATCAGTAACATGCTTCAAGTCTTCATCTGATATACCGATGCCTTCGTCAATCACCTCGATCACCACCTCACGCGTCGCTCCCGACGCCGCATAAGTACTGACAATAACAGCATCATGACTGTTTTTCAATGCCTGACAAGCATTTTGCACAACATTTATTACCACCTGTTCAATGCGGTACACATCTCCCCTGACCAGCGGCAGGTCATCGCCATAGATTATCTTGTAATTGCTGGTACAGCGTTTGAGCATATTCCGGCACAAAGTGAAAGATCTGGACAAAGCATCATTGACATTAAATCTGCCGCTCAGATTGGTAGGCGTCTGCCGGACGTAATCTTTGAGGTCATTAACGATCACCCTGATTCGCTCAGCGCCTTCATCAATGCCAGCGAGCAGGTCTCCGACCATAGTGCGAAACTTCTGGTAACTGACTCCGGCGACACTGAACTCGCCCTTGATCTCGGTATAGTCATTGAGCAGTTCGATAATATTTTCCCAGGCTTTGCGCAGAATGGACACATTAATCACAATGAAATTATTGGGATTATTTATCTCATGAGCCACGCCCGAAACCAGTATCCCCAGAGAAGTCATTTTATCCGCTTGAATAAGCTGTTCCTGCCTGATCTCGGCTTCTTTTCTGGCTTTTTCCTGTTCTGATACGTCAAGAGTAAGTTGCACCCAGCCCCTTTCGCAGCCGGACTCATGCACCGGGTAAAACCAGGTCTCATATATTCTGCCATCTTCAAAATTGATAATCCGGCGCTTCCTGCTGCGATGCCCCTCTTCCAATGCCTGTTCAGAAAGATCCAACTCGCCGCCAGGTTCATCGGAACCATACCACAATTCACGACAGGATATGCCTTTTATTTCTCCATGATGCCTGGCTCCAAGAACGGAATAAGCCGCCCGGTTCCCCCATACCGCCTTCATATCCTTATCAAACCATATAATGATCTCATGCATGACGTTAAGTATGGTGTTAAGGCGTTGAGAGGCAAGCTTAAAGGCATTCTCAGTCTTTTTCATGTCGGTAACGTCAATAAGCACTCCGACAATATATTCTGGTATACCAAGGGGATTTCTGACAATGGATTTATGCACTACAATATCACACTCCTCACCATGCTCCGGAGTCAGGTTCATAGAATAGCTGATATGTCCGCCATCCTGAATAAGACGCGACTCCTCTCTGACAATCTGTTCACAGCTTTCAAAATCAATATTATTCCAGACCTCATGTGTGGTCTTGCCCAGAGAGCTATCCGCGCCCATCATATTGAAAAAATCCAGAGACGCCCGATTATACCCCAAATAACGTCCCTGAAGGTCTTTATAGAATACTGGCAGCGGGAGAGCGTCGAGAATATTTTGAAGAAATTCGTAATGTTCCTTGATGCGGTCATAATTCTTTCTTTCAGATATATCCTCCAGGCACCCTACCATACGTACAGGAACACCCTGTTTGTTCTTAACGACCACGGCACGCATCAACACCCAGGCATAATCGCCATTTTTACGGGAAATGCGGTAGGAGCAGTCAAAAGTCTCGTTCATCCCATCAGTAAGATCCTTTATCTGTTTTTCAACCCTGCCGCGATCTTCTATATGTACAAGATTTCGAATCAAATCAAATATATTCAGCTCCACCTCACCGACGGCATATCCCAGGAACACATAAAGTTTATCATCAAAAGTGAGCTTGTTATGTTCAAGATCCCAGTCCCATATATAGTCGCTCACCGCCTTAATAACGAGTCTGAAACGTTCTTCACTCTGACGCAAAAGCATTTCTGCTTTCTTATGTTCGGTCATATCGCGTCCGATCCCGATAAAAGCGGAAACTTCTCCGGTACTCTGGTTCAATACCGCATTGCAACGCCATGATATCCAGCGTCTGACATTGCCGGCACACGATTCCTGATCGAAATAGAAAGAATGTGGCGGCTGCATCAAATTCCGCATCTTATTCACCAGCTCCCGCCGTTCGTCTTCCTCCAGAAAACTTAGCAACAGAGAGCCGACCACATCATCGCCGGAGCTGTTAAAAAAGCTGCAACATACTTTATTGGCGAATATGATCCTGCCCTGGACGTCGACCTTCATCACCAGATCCCCCTGATTCTCAACCAGCAGACGGTAATTTTCTTCACTCAGGCGCAGAGCCTTCTCCGCCGCCATACGTGAAAATACCGAACCGACGTCCGCCCCGATCGTATCAAGCATAGCGCGGGCGGCGGCGGGAATGTCATCCTGTGTTGCCGAGGCATAGACCAGCAATGCCAGCAAATTCTCGTTGTAAATGATTGGAATGAACGCCAGACTGCGAAACCCCTTGCCACAGGAAAAGCCATCACGTCCCAACGCCTCAATATCTGAGGAGGAAAGATATACAGTACCGTCATTAACATGCAGTATTTCACGGATGAATTTAAGAGAAAAAGAGTTATACAACTCTCCCCCGGAGGCGGCGGAGACTTCGGCAATTTTCTCAAAAACTTCCGAATCGTCCTTGCAGATATAAACTCCTCCAGAATCAATATTCTCTATATCCGTTCCAGCGGCGGCAAGATTATCGGCAAAATCACTTATACTGCGTGAAGAGTTGATTGCGCCGGCTATGCGGCTCTGAAACTCACAGAGTTCGCGAAAATATTTCATTTCACCCTGTTCCGCCGATTCAAGCTCACTCTGCTTGACATCCGCAGTTACATCGGCAAGAATTCTGCGTTCATCTTCGGTCAGACGTTCGGCGACAAGAGCGTAAAACGCTTCCAGCCGGTCTGATATATCACCTCCGTGAACTTGCTCCATCACCGCGTCTCCAGGATTAAACATCATAGAACATTCTACTATAAAAATCTTAACAAATCAAATCTTAAACGTAATAAAATCATTGAACTGAATGTTTCCGGCGCAGGCTTCCGGCCTCATCCCACATCTCCAAAAGCTCCAGATATTTTATTTGCGCTTTTATATCATCATTTTTCCGGGCTCTGTCAAGCATCGCTTGATACGTACTGAGTATGTGTTCCGTCTGCTGAAAGCGCACATATATGCGCAACGCGTCTTCATACCTGCCCGCCTTGAAATAATTCCTGGCGGACACCATAGCGAGGCTGTATTCCGAAATCGCCTGTTCTATTTTCAGGCGCAGACCTTTAACCAGTTCTCTATAGCCGGGATATTCTTTGAACATAACATTGCATTTATCCAACGCGTCGCGGAAACGGCCCTGCTTTATATAGCCTTCCAGCAGGACGGCGTCGCGCATGATATCCTTATGATTGCGCATAAATTCGTTATAGAACTTCTGCGCGGCGACGTTACCCGGCCATATCTCCAGCGCGGAAGTGATATTGACATAAACCGCGGCATAGTCATTTATCTTGGCAGAATGTTCAGCTTTAACCAGCGCGGCATTGGATTTAGCCACCTCTATCTCCGCCGTTTCAATATCAGAATGAAGAGCCAGCGGCAAGGGATTCAATTTAGCGGAGACTTCAAGCACCTTACCATAAAGCTTAGCGGCGGAGAGAGTTTTAATGTTTTTAACCGTCCTGTCCATCATCTCAAAAGCGTTATTTATTCTCACCCGTATGCTTTCCGCTATATCCGCATGCGGCATTATCAACAATATTTTCATGCCGTTGTTGAAGACTCCGGAAAAATCATGGTGAAATACGGACAAGGAAAAATTTTGAGTTTCCGCGATTGAGGCTCTTGACGCCGCCAGCAAATTATGATAAGCAGGTTCAAGGTCAAATTTTGCCAGCACAGCTTCATCCTCGCCAAAATCCTTCACGTAACGGTCAAGAAAAACAGACCAGCGATCAGTAAACGGACGGTGGATCTTGCGACAATACTCATCAACGATAAACTCCCGCAATTCCAGAACGGATTGGCGGAATGCGTTTTCCTCATCCTCGTCCCAGGTGAGATCGGCATTATGACGCAGTTGCGTGATTTTCCGTACAAGCATATCGTTGATCAGGCAGGCGGCGATGAAATCTCCGGATGCCGCGGTTTTTCTGACTTCATCACGACAGAAGTCATCCAGTGCCTTGAGTTTATCTTTCATCTCGCTCTGCACTTGTTTTCGTTTTTCACGAAGCAAAACGGCCTTGGCGGCGAGAGTATCAGTGCGATCCTGCATACCGGCTCTCACGGCGAATTGGTCTTTCATTGCGTTGTGATTGCGTTCGACAAGTTTAAGCGTATCTTCTATTTCCTTGTTCAACGCGCTGACGGCGGCATTGGCTTTTCTCACTTCAAGCTCCGAACCGTGCATAAGCCGGATACAATCTTCAAGCAAGCGTGAACGTTTCTGCGAACCATCCACGTGAGCGGCCAGACGGGTGTAATAGACTGCTTCGATAAAATCATTTTTCAACATAAGTCCGAGAGCAGCCTGAGTTATGGCAAAAACATCGCCGGGATCTTTCAGATCACGAAATACAAACACATTGCGGCTGTCCGCGAAGATAATTTTATCATCCAGAGTTTCAAGGCGATAGCGATTGTATCCGACCTGCCTGACGTCCTTAATAAAAGTACCGGCCTTGACCGAAGTCGAGCCGGATAGAATATCGTTTTTGACAATACCGGTCATGGGCGGCTGTTCCATCCGATCGCCGTTGACGATCACGGTACGCTCACTGCGGACATGAGCGCTTTCAGGGTTGTCTTTCGCGTCTACATTGGTTATTATCGCGTATTTACTTGCAAGCTCTTTTTTGAAGTTTTCTATATCTGCGGCACGCTTGTTACGGTAAGCACGAAAATTTTCCTCAATATATTTCCGACGGATCTCTTCGCAGAGCTCCTTGTCAAACTTATACCATTGCGATTCGCTCACATCCCGGATCAACACCATTTCCGAACCCACATATATACGCCCCAGCTGATAGCCCTTATATTCGCCCGAAACCCGTTTCAAGCGGGATTCAACTGTAATAAAAGTACCTTTTTTCAACAAAGGAAATCTTTTTTCCGCCTCCTCACGCGCCTCCTGATATTTGAACGGCGAATAGCTGACCCGGTAAAACTCAAATTTTTCATCGAATTTCTCCCTGGAAATCGGAACAGGCTCCTGAGCCCGGACGTCAAACACTCCCCAGAAAAGGATCAGGCAGATGATCAGGCTAAAACCTGAACCTCCAATCCCCTTGACAATGTACCCCATTTAGCATCACCTGAATAATATTTGCATTGATAAAATCTCAAATGCTGTTATAATACATTAATTAAAACACTTTAGCCAGTGAACAGGAAATAAAATATGGAAAAACTTATATTATTAGCATTGTTGATATACTCATTCACCGTTATTCACGCCTCTGAAGCGGAAAACAAAGTACTGGCTGGACGGCAGAAAGCTGCCGAAATCATCGCCAGAGACAACAAAGGCGAAAGCATCGAAAACATAGCCGAGCGCGAAAAGAAAAAAGAACTGGAAAAAAGCCGTAAACCCGCAACCAGCAAAACCTCAAGTCAAAACATCACTCAGCCCAATGGCCGTCATTCACGTCTGGAACTATGGCGGATGCGACGAAAACAAACTAAAAACAAACAATAACATACAAAAAGCCCGGGAGTAACAGCAACTTATGAAAATGGCGTCGTTCAACGTAAATGGAATTCGCGCAGCAGAAAAAAAAGGTCTGCTTGAATGGATAAGTACCAGCGGTTTTGATATAGTCAGCCTTCAGGAAACCAAGATCCACGAAGATCAGCTCACAGATTCACTGAGGAACATTGAAGGCTTCACCAGCTATTGGACACAGGGCGAAAAACGCGGCTACAGCGGCGTCGCCAACTACGTGCGCAATTCCTGTAAACCTACTCAGACCGCCCACGGTTTCGGTCTCGAAAGCCGTTTCGACAATGAAGGACGCATTCTCATCTCCGAATTTGACGCTTTCACCCACATCAACATCTATTTCCCCAATGGACAGAAGGATGAAGAACGTCTGCAATACAAACTTGACTTCTATGATGCCACCCTGGAATACTGCGAAAGCCGTCGCAAAGAAGGACGCGAACTTATCATCTGCGGCGATTACAACACCGCCCATAACGAAATCGATCTGGCACGCCCCAAAGCCAATGAAAACACCTCCGGCTTCCTGCGCATAGAACGCGACTGGATGGATAAATTCGAACACTACGGCTATATCGACACCTTCAGACACTTCAACCCCGATACCGTCAAATATTCGTGGTGGAGCTACCGCGCCGGAGCCAGAGGTAAAAACGTCGGCTGGAGACTGGATTATTTCTATATCACTCCAGGATTACTCGATAAAGTCAGGTCTACCGCCATTCTCAATGACATAGACGGCTCTGACCACTGCCCGGTGGCGGTGGAATTAAAATAAGCATAGCAACTCACCTTTGTTTTTTACAAAACCAGAGAATAAGTTTCACAAACACCTTATATCCAATGACTTTAAAAAAACTTGACACATATCATATTGTGTGTTATTATAAACTATCGCATTTTATCGTCAATAAACACAGAGGAAAATCATGTTGAAAAAACTGATTACCATTGTCGTTGCGGCCGTCATTACGGCTCCGCTCTCCGCGTCCACGTTCAAAGAAACCTACGATGAAGCAGTAAAACAAGACAAAGCACGCAAGTATACAGAGGCGGCACAAGGCTTCGCCAAGGCTCTTGAACAAGCACAAAATCCCAAAGAGAAATTTAACGCGCTATACGGTCAGGCGGAAAGTCTCAGAAAAGCACGCAAATTTGACGACGCTGCCGCTGTATTCAAAGAAGCCGCGGCTGTTGAAGGAGCAAGCGGCTATGATAAAAGCCGTGCACAACGTAGAGCTGGACAGACCTATTTCTGGAGTGGCAGCAAAAACTACGACAAAGCTTTGACTGAATATGAAGCTGTATTGGTCATTGAAAAAGCTCATCCGCATAACACCAGCGGCGCCCTCCTTGAAATGGCAGATATTTACTATAGACAGAAAAAATATGACCTGTCTGACGAGACCCTCAATAAGCTCTTAAGTCAGGAAAAAGCCCACCCTCACCACGTATCACGAGCATATATAGTCAAAGGTAATAGTTTACGTAATCAGAAAAAATACGATGAAGCCATCGAATCATACAAAAAAGCTGTTACCTCTCCTAAAGCCCACGCACACCATATCTCTGAAGGGCACCGCATGACCGGTAACACTCTGATAACCCAAAGGAAATACGATGAAGCCATCGTCGAATTGGACAAAGCCATCAACTCTCCCAAAGCTCATCCTCACCACGTATCCGGCGCTATGACGGACAAAGCCCGCGCGCAAAGATACATGAAAAAACATGATGAATCCATCAAAACCTCAAAAGATACTATCGCTTTTGAAAAAGGACATCCGTCCCATAAGTCAGATGCTCAGCTCAACATAGGTATATGCTATTACGATATGAAAGACTATGACAAGGCGATTGAGGAACTGGAAAAAGTTAAAACTATGCCCAAGTCACAAAGCTGGCACAAGAAAGCGGCCGACGACTACATAAAGAAAAGCAAGAACGCGCAAAGCAAATAACTCTTATAAAAAACTTAACGAGCGGTTAAGCATAATTCTTAACCGCTCGTTTTTTATTTCACCAAACTTACTTTTCAATATCCAGTATCTCGTCCCACGGACGCTTGTAGAATTTTTTACGGTTATCCAACCAGTTATATTTGACAATATGATACAGAGCAGAGACGCCATCCTTCCAGGTAATCTTCTTGCCCTCGTTATAACGACGCGGATTATAAGAGATCGGCACTTCATAAATACGCAGGCAACGGGCTCGCGACAGCTTGGCGGCGAACTCCACTTCTATGCCAAAACGCTGAGCGTTCAGATTGATGTTCTGAATAACCTCGCGCCTGAACACCTTGTAACATGTCTCCATATCGGTAAGATGAATGTCAGTGAACACATTTGAGATGAAAGTAAGGAATTTATTGCCCATTTCATGACGAAAATAACGCACCATTCCGGCGGTTCCCATAAAACGCGAACCGTAAACCACATCCGCCTTGCCCGAAACCAGCGGTTCCAGCACCAACGGATAATCGTTCGGGGAATATTCGTTATCGGCGTCCTGAACGATGACAAAAGGCATAGTCGCCGCAGCGAAGCCACGGGTAACCGCCGCGCCTTTCCCCTGATTGACTTCCTGATACAAGATCTTTATTCCAGGCTTGCCCTCATAATCCTTAAGCTTATCGCGAGTGCCGTCGCTGGAAAAGTCATCGATTATGATAAGCTCTCCGGTCTCCGGCCTGCCCATTACCCGGCTGATTATATCATCAATGGTCGAAACCTCATTAAACACCGGCATCACTACACTCAAAACACGTTCCATTGACTTACTCACTATGTTATCATTCCTGTTTTATTTTTTCCCAAGCTCCGCCGAGCGCTCAGCGGCGGCGATCACGGCTCCGGCTACGGTGC
>JAFGXT010000091.1 GCA_016936495.1 Victivallales bacterium | reverse complement strand
GTCCGCACCGCGCTTGTCCACATCGAATCCGCGGTCGATGATAATAGGATTGCATCCCGCCCGTGCCAATGTCAGCGCAGTCAGGAGCCCCGCCGGGCCAGTGCCGATGACCAGCGGATACTGCGGCATATTGGAACGTTTGTACGCAGGACGGGCAAATTTCACCTCCTCCGTGTATATTTCGCAGCCAGGAGGTGGTTCAACTGTGTCTTCAAGCCCAATAATCAAGGTGTAGATGAAAAACGGGTCGCCTTTTTTTCTGGCGTCGGTACTTTTGCCACGTATATTCAATTCCAATATCTGATGCTCCGAAAGCTTCAGCGCGGCAGCGACGTATGACTTTAATTTCAGGTCAGGATTGCCCGTTTCACTGATTGCCTTAAGGCGCAATTTGAAATTTTTCAGGATAAATTTCCGCATTGTTGTATTACTTATCCTCCGCGAACACCAGAGCTTCAAACACACGGAACCGGGCGGAAGCATTTTGCCAGGCGTCAGATGGCAATCCGGCTTTCATGGATAAATGACGCAAGGTGGTTTCTCTGTCCCAACCCTGTTCCGGCGCAACCTGGGGCAAAAATACCGCCGATCTGCCGTGTAGCATCAATACGATACCATGTTGTCCGGGGATAAATTCATCTGCCGAGGAGATATCTCTCATCGGAGTCAGGACGGATACTTCGATTTTCAGTGTATTCAATTCATCCACCGAAGCGACGGCAGGAAAGCGTGGATCAAGAAACGCGGCGTTGACGGCGTTGTGTTCAAGGTTGGCGCCCAGATTTTCAGTGGCGGCGATATTGCCGATGCACCCCCGGAGCATATTGTCAGCAGTGTGCAGAGTTACAAAACACGCGCCGGGATTTTTTATGCCGGGAATCTTTGCCGCCAGTTCAGGTTTTTCAGTTCCGTCAAGGCGGCTTTTTATCACTGAACGTACAAATTTCAGGATGGCTTGTTTGTCCTGGAATGAAAACATGTTATTGGTCGTCATTTCGCGTTTCTCCCTTTTTCTTAACGTTTCAGTACAGACAAGATCAGGATGGTGGCGGTGTTGACCGCGAGTATGAGCGCCAACTGCGTCAATCCATCCCCAATGGAGCTGAACAGTTTTAATCCCCAATGTTCAGCCGACTGCGTGAGCTGCCAATACGCATAAGCGTTTATGCACAGAAGTGGAACGATTATCCACAGCATAATCAAACCGGATGTTTTCTTCTTTGCCGCCATATTCCACTCAGACGCGTTTCACTACATTAACCCAGCCGTAAATAATAAAGGCAAGCGAGGGAGTAAAGCCAGCGATTATCGGATTCAGCACGCCCTGTTTGCCCAATATCAGAAAAATATGAGTGCTCAACTGATAGGCGACGATGACCACGACCGCGGAAATAATCGCCATAAAAATCCCTGAACGTTCGTTTTTTGTGGCAAGCGGAACGCCAAGGAATACCGCCAGAAAGCATGACCAGGGGAACGCCAAACGGTAAAATAAGGTCGAAAGATATATATTGCGGCATCTTGTGCCCATGTGTTCGGTGTCTCTGAGCAGCGCTATGATAGATAACGAAGGTAGATCCTCCGGCGGTTTGCTGGCATTGATTATCTGCTCCGGATTTTCGGGTATCTGGCTGAGTGGTATTTTTAATTCGTCATGGTGTACCGGATTTTTGGGCATAAGCCCGTCTTTGCTGTATTCGGTTACGGTAACATCTTTGAATATCCAACCGTCGTTTGAGAATGAGGCGCTTTGGGCTCTCAGGTCGGAATTAAGCATGCCGTCTTCACGGTAGAGTTTCAGGATCACGTTCTGGTGTTCTCCGTTCTGTTTGAAGTATTCAAACAGCCATGTACGGCGTTTGTCGGTACTTCTGTAGGACAGCATTTTATACATTTCCTCCACTCGTTCTTTGCCTTTGCTGGCGATGGTCTGCATTATCAAAGCTTCGCGCTCGGAATAAGGGACAACTTTCTCATTAAGCACAAAAAGCAATCCGGTAACCAGCAATCCCACCACAAAGATGGAGCCCCCGCAGCGCATAAGAGAAACGCCGGAGGAACGCATGGCGGTTATTTCCATGTTTTTGCCGAAGTTTGCCATGGTGTACATGCAGGCAAGAAGTACGGTTATCGGCAATATAAAACGGACGTTGCCGGGAAGTTTCAGCATAAAAAAAGTAAAAATTGTACGAAGTGAGGATTTGTTGGACAGGAAATCCTCCAGGTCATTAAAGATGTCTCCGATGATGAACAGGATGACGAAAGCAAGTATGAGCAAGGAGAACGGGATCATAAATTCGCGCAAGATATATCCGTCCAGTATCGGGTTGATCCCGAAGCGCCTTTTGGTAAGTGGCACCGGTGCTTTTTCTTGAGATTCGGGTTGCATATATTATCGTTCTCTGAATTTTATCATGTATGTGATATTCAAAAGGCGCCTGAAATCAGACGCCTTTTGATGGTAAACATTCAAGGAGTCTGATCAGCCTCTTCTTCCCTGACGTTTTGCTCTGCGTTTCTTCTCGCTGGGCTTTTCGAAGTGCCTGCGGTTACGCAGCTCTTTAAGAGTACCCTCTTTATCGAGTTTCTTCTTCAGCCGACGCAGTGCACGATCGATAGCTTCGCCTTTTTTCAGACGTACTTCGGTCGCTTCCATTATTGATTCACCCCCTTCGGATGTTTTAATGTTAACATTATTTGTCATTGACGAAATCAGCTTCATCCGCCAACAATGATCTAAGTTTTGATAATGCCTGGTTCTGTATCTGGCGAACACGCTCGCGCGTCCTGCCTATTTCCTGACTGACCTCTTCCAACGTCCGCGGATGCTGTCCATCCAG
The DNA here is from genome assembly GCA_016936495.1 of Victivallales bacterium. Taxonomy (GTDB): domain Bacteria; phylum Verrucomicrobiota; class Lentisphaeria; order Victivallales; family SZUA-371; genus JAFGXT01. The sequence goes on along the minus strand of JAFGXT010000091.1, from coordinate 12,221 downwards.
ACCGAAACGCATTTTGAGAATCATTTTTTCACGTTCTTCGAGAGTGTCGAGCAGATTCAGCAGACGGTCTACGGATTCGACGTCGCCAAGGATACGGTCTGGAGTCTGAGCGCCGCGATCCGGGATGATGTCCTGAAATTCACCGTCTTCGCCCTGCTGGATCGGGTCATGGAGCGAGAACGTCCGCAGATCCGCGAGCCTGAGCCCGGCGACGGTACGTTCACTGAAATCCAGATGATTGGCTATTTCCGCGTCAGTGGGTTCGCGTCCGAGTTCTTCGGCAAGCTTCATCCTGACGGATTTGATCTTATTTATTTTGCCGGCTGACTGCACCGGTATTCTGATGGTTCTGCTCTGATTTGCCAGAGCGCGGCGCATTGACTGTTTGATCCACCACGCGGCATAAGAACTGAATTTGGCACCTTTTGAGGGATCAAACTTTTCCACCGCCCGCATCAGTCCGATATTACCTTCGGAAATCAGGTCGAGCAGTGGCAGCCCAAGACCTTTAAAGTCGTGGGCTATTTTCACAACCAGACGCAAGTTCGCCTTGATCAGCACCGCGCGCGCTTCATCGTGAGCCATCTCATTGGTACCGTGAATAGCGTCGGCGAGTTCCACTTCCTCCTCTTTTGACACCAGTGATATCTGACCGATATCCTGCATGTATACTTTCATCGTGTCATTTTTAGAGGGGAGCTGATCTGAATTGTCATCGAGGGCGCTAACCCGTTCCGCTTCTTTTTCGGTTTTGGTAACAGGCTTCTTGGATTTTTTACTATCCTTCTTTCTGATTGCCTGTTCGGCCTTCTCGATCAGTTCTTCGTCTATCATATCAGGATCGACGTCATCCAGATCTATCTTGATTTTATCTATTGAACGTGCCATAAGTTTTAAAAAATTATATTTTTGATGTTGTAATCATCTGTTTGTTCTTATAATATACATACAGGAAATAGAGACAAAAATAGCCCCGTCTTGTCAAGACGAAACGAATAAGAACTATATTGCCGTATCGTTGAATGTCAAGGCAACTATCTGATTAAAACAGGAAATTTTGATGGAATGGCGTAAATTATGGAAAGACTGGCTTGGAGAAAGTGATTTATCGGTCAGACTTTTCTCTGAAACTGATGAACAAAATCTCGCGCCTGTCCTGCTCCGGTGCAGTGCTGCGGCGCGCGCTCCCCTGCTGGTGATATGCCCGAACATGGATCAGGCAGAATACATCTATGCCGATCTGCTACGCTGGAACGAGCAGTTGGATATGCGTCGTTCGCTGCTGTTTTTGCCGGAGGCGGCGGAAAACGGACGTTTTATTCCTGAGAACGAGGCTGATCGCGTCAAGGCACTTTATCAGATAGTCGATGGCGATGCGCCTGATATAATAATCGCCAGCATAACGGCGGTGCTCGCCCCCCTGCCGCCCAGAGACAAATTCGCACGGAGTGAGATGCTGTTGCGCGTCGGCGCGCAGGTGGATTACAACGAACTGCTTGCCTGGCTGGTGGAAATGGATTACGATGATGAGTTTGAAGTCTTCACCCAGGGCGAATTCTCGCGGCGCGGCGGCATAATAGATGTGTTTTCTCCTGCTTGTGAGTTTCCGGTCAGAATAGAATTCTGGGGTAATGATATTGAGTCTATGCGGGAATTTACCCCGGATACTCAGCGGTCGGTACGCGAAGTACAGGAATACCGCCTTATCCCCCGATCCAGTTCCCTGAACGAAACGGAAAACGATTCGGATTTTTTTGATTACGCGACATGGATACATCCATTCCTGGCGCTGGTGCATCCCGCCATGTGCGCGGATCACCTGCAACGCTTTGATATTAATGACCGAGCTCCCCGCTGGGAGGATATACTCACGCAATATTCCGCCAGTGGCAAAATGTTCTCTCTGCTGGATACGACCGAGGGCGGAACCACCCCGGGAGCCGTTCCGGCAGGATGCTTTCCCGCGGTGGCGCATTTGCGCCAGGTGATGCCTGACGAAATAGCCGGAGACGGCATTGAAATACTCCGTCAGCTTATGATTGAACAGATCAACCAGTGGCTTGATACCGGTTATCAGGTAACACTGCTGGCACGAGACGAGGCGAGTCGTGAGCATATCGACTCCTGGCGGCATGAAAACGCATTAAAAAATGCGGCTTTGCATACAGACGTGGCGGATCTTGTTCATGGACTGATCCTCCCCGCAGAGAAGCAGGTGTTCCTGACAGAAAAAGAAGTGTTCGCCGCCAGACCGGCAAAAAGAACTTCCGCCATGCCGCTGCCGCGAGTTAAACGCAACTTCATTGATTCCGCCGACGAAGAGGTGTTCAAAGCTGACGTCGATGAGGGCGATATGGTTGTGCATATCGTTCATGGCATAGGCATTTTCAGGGGAATAAGGGAAGTCGAGCGCCGGGGGACGTTGCGCGAAGTGATGGTGCTGGAGTATCGCGACGGCGCGATGGTATATGTTCCGGTTTGTCAGGCGTCGCTTATCAGCAAATATATCGGCGCGGGGTCTGGCTCGGTAAAACTGCACAAGCTCGGCTGTAAAAGCTGGCTGAAATCCAAGATCGACGCGGAAAAAGCGGTACGGGATTTCGCGCTGGATATGCTTAAAGTACAAGCTCTGAGAAGTTCCGCTGAAGGCATAGCTTTCCCTGCCGACGATTTGCAACAACGTATATTTGAAGACGCGTTCCCTTATGAAGACACTCCTGACCAGGTAAGGACTTCCATTGATATAAAAAACGATATGTGTGCCCCGCGTCCGATGGATCGACTGCTCTGTGGAGACGTCGGCTATGGCAAGACCGAGGTCGCGATTAGAGCCGCGTTTAAAGCCGTCATGGCGGGCAAGCAAGTCGCGTTGCTGGTGCCTACCACTATTCTGGCGCAACAACATTATTACAGCTTTTGTGAACGTTTTGCCGGATATCCGGTGATAATCGATATGCTGAGCCGTTTCCGGTCGCGCGCCGAACAGAACGAGATAATACAGCGTCTGCGCGAAGGCACGGTCGATATCGTCATCGGAACCCACCGGCTGGTGCAGGACGATATTGAGTTCGCCCGATTGGGGCTGGCGATAATCGACGAGGAACAACGTTTCGGGGTGGGGCACAAGGAAAAGCTCAAGAATTATCGTGCCACGGTGGACGTTTTGACCATGACCGCGACGCCGATACCGCGTACTTTATATATGTCCATGTCCGGCGTTAGAGACCTCAGTACCATCGTTACGGCTCCCAGTCAGAGACTCCCGGTGCATACCGTTGTGGCGCGTCAGGATGACGCCGTAGTGCAAAGTGCCATTCGTCAGGAAGTGCAGCGCGGCGGACAAGTCTTCTATTTGCATAATCGGGTCAAGACCATTGATCGTCTGGCTGAGAAGTTCAGGCAAGCCATGCCGGACATACGCTTTGGAGTGGGACACGGGCAGATGAACGAGGATGAACTTGAATTAGTCATGGCTGGCTTTCTTGCCGGTAGAATCGATGTGCTTATATGTACCACCATCATAGAATCCGGGCTGGATATTCCTAACGCCAATACTATCATCATTGAGCGAGCCGACCGTTTCGGATTGGCGGAGCTGTATCAGTTGCGGGGTCGGGTGGGACGCTGGACGCGGCAGGCATACGCGTATCTGCTGTTGCCGGAAAGCAATATCATCTCCTCCGACGCCCGTAAACGCCTGTCCGCCATACGCCGTTTTACTCATCTCGGCGCGGGCTTCAAGCTGGCGTTGCGCGATCTTGAAATACGTGGCGCGGGCAATCTGCTCGGAGCTGAACAGAGCGGACACATCAACAGTATCGGGTTTGACCTCTATTGCCAGTTGCTTAAATCCACTGTTGGACAACTCAAAGGAGAAAGTCAGGAAGTCCTGCCGGAAGTGGATATGACCATAGATTTTCTGGATTTCGCGCATCAAGCGGCGGAAGGCAATGTCGCTGCCGGATTCCCGCCTGACTATATAAGTTGCGAACGCCTCCGGATCGAGGCGTACCGGCGACTGAGCAATATGTCCGCACTGGAGCAGGTGGATGCGTTGGCGGAAGAATGCGAAGACCGTTATGGCAAACTCCCGGAATCCGCGGTCAATATGTTTGATGTTACCCGGATACGAATAATGGCGGCGCACTGCGGATTTCACGCGGTCAAAGTTGTGGACGGCAAGATATTCCTGGAATGCGGACGCGAGGTCTACCGCCTCAATGGCAAGATCCCTTTCATCAACGCCAAGCAGAACGCAAAATACAAACTCCACGACCTGAAACAAATCGTGGAGCTTGTCTACAATCAGCATAAATAGTATTTAAAAGAAAGAAATTAGTGAAGCGAAGAGGTGAAATGTTACTGGCATGTTAAATTTCAGCAGGCTTTAATGAGTTGCTGATATATTGCCTGTCATTGTAACCATCAGTTCTCCAAGTAACCATATTGGGTCAGGTATTCAAGCGCTTCTGTATATTCTTTGATTTGTTCATGGGTAAATATGTCATGTTCCTCCCATTCTGCTTCCTGAAGCAGGCGTAAAAGAGATTTTGAGCCATTCATATTGGACAGGAGTCTGGCGAAAGGACCATAGATCATATTATCGGGGAGTGGTCGTCTTTGGCATTTGGGAATTTTCACGAGGTCGAACGGAAAACCTGTCGTGGCTCGGGCATAGAACTTATTTGCCAGAAGACCGGCAATCGCTTCATCTCTGTCATGATGTGCCATCAATCTTCCGGCTGAAAATTTTTCCAAATTTAAAATAAGAGTTTCCGTCTCTTCTTTAAGCCGGGTAAGATATTCAGACATATTATCCATGTCTGGAGCAATAGTCAGGAAATCGTTCATTCTGTCCTGTTCCGTCTTAAGTTGATATGCCATCCGCTCCCTGATGCTGTCTCGGGGAGAGCTTAAAATACTGTACCGGGAATCTTCTATATCTGTGATTATGCGCCTGTATTCCTTGTGCAAATGGGCGCATGCGATCGAATACGCCTTACAGACTGTGCCGGACATCATGCGCGGATTAAAGGTGATTACTGACGCTATCCATGTACCGGCAAACGCGCATGACCTTTTAATGACTTCAGGGTCTATGACGTCCATCGTCAACTTGGAGTTGTGCCAGTATTTTTTATGCCTTCCGAGCATCCATACGGTGGGCAGACCGATGGTCGAGTCATTAAGAAAAGTGTCGTCGCCATATCCGCCGTTTTCATGCAATGTAGCCATAGTGTTTTGTGCGGAACATTCCTCCACAAGGTTTTCAAGCAGGTAATTCCCCCAGAAAGGAGTGGGTGGCGGCGTGAGCATCACATGCAGACGCTGTCCGGGATTACCCGATATCATGCTGTCGATGTTAATTGCGCCGATGACATTGTTTTGCAATAATTCCCTGTTTTGCTCCGCGAACGCGGCATAGCCGTACATCTCACTGGAAAATATCACCCTGAGCGTCAGTTCCTGTTCAGGGATAACCCCATCTGCGATCATGTGCTGTATTGAGCGGGATATTTCGATCGCCCCCGCTACTCCAGTGGAGTTGTCATCACTTAAAGGTTCATACAAATGCGCCAGAATCCATAATTCCTTTTCGCTCCTGCCCGGAATGATTCCGGTAACTGCCGAGAGGACGCCTTCGCTGCGTATCCCGTCACACTCCAACAAGGCGTGGACTTCCCCTTGAGCGCAGGCTTCCCGCAATTTATTTCCCGCCTTCGGACTTATACTGAAACTGGTAAAAGGGCGGTCATCGATTTGCACATGCCAGTTATTCCCCTCGGTACAGCTGTTGACCCAGTAGATGGCGTCATCGACGGGAAAATGGCTGATTTTTTCAATAAGAAAAGGATCGGATATATCTTTCCTGTAATCCGCCCCGCTGATAATTCCCAGTGCTCCTTTGTCCAATGCAGCGCCAAGGATTCCGCTTCCGGGGTTGGTGTTTGCTTCGCAGAGTACCAAAGCTCCTTCAACGGAAATGCCGCTGTTCATCTGCTGCTCGGTAAAGATGCTGACCGTGGCGGCGCCTTCGGGGAGAGCGACGGAACCTCGTATCAGAAAAAAGGGATGACGGCTGTAATCGGCAATTACAGGATCGGCAAAAGCCACTGAGCTTCGAGTAATCGTCAATTTGCCGACAGAAGCGTTCCATGCCAGAGGCATACGCTTATCTTGATAGCTGGTTCTGCCGTCCGCGGGAAAATCTATAATCTCGCATCGCGAAAATCCGGATTCTTTCAACAGTTCATAACAATACGCGGTGGACTCGGCAAAAGCCTTAGACGTCTGAGGTAGTTCCAGCGTCCACAGCTTTTCGATTTCTCCGCACAAACGTTCTCCATCCAGATAATCAAGAAAACTTCGATAAATCCGTTTCATAAACACCTTTTAAATATTCCTTTTACTGCTGATTTACTTGTCGACTGGTTTGATTGAGTAGCCGAATGAAACTTTCTGTCCACGGGAGAATTTTTCAGGCAACTCCAGTTCCAGCCGGTCAATACGCAATGTTCCCGATTCAATGGCGCCTTTCTTGCTGGCAAACGGCATATCCGCAGGCAAAATCAGGTCAAAACCTTTACCCGCGTTATTGCGGATTTTCACCTGTCCTTTTTCCTGTTCCATGTTGAAACCGCCGGACTTGGCTTTTCCCTGCGCCAGCGGGATTACTTCCACAAAACGTTCAAGCTCAAGTTCTTTTTCTGCCTGCAATTCCACTTTTATGTATAGTGCGTCATCGGCGAAAGTATAGGTACGGGTATATTTTACCGGAACTTTTTCGAGCCTACCCGACACACTCAGTATACCGGACTTCTCATCCAGCTTAAAGCTTGTAGCGAAATAATCCTCCCAGTAACGTTTGCCCTTGTCGTAAGCCAGCAAGCCGTTACGGTACAACGGTGACCTGTTAGAACTGACCACCAATGTGCCGTAATCCGGCGAAGACAGCAAGGACAATCCGCCGCCGAGAAAAGGAGCTACGTATTTCTGGCGTTTACTTTCTTTGGATTCATCACGGAAATTTTCCTTCCGTCTTATGTAGTGCGCCACCGGCGCTGGCTTGCCAACATAAATCGCCGCGTAATAACCGGGGCGTTTAACCGCCACCAATTCGTTGGCGATGTTTCTGATGAAGTTGTTTTTTTCCAATGCCGGCAGAATTCCAGGCATCGGCTCATGGGCAAAATATTCATAACGTACAGGTGATATGCTGTAACGAAAAATGTTTTTATTACGGGACTTTTCCATTGTCTCCGGCATTGCCTTAATAGCTCTTACGATATCCGCGCGAGCGGAATCAGAAGTCTGTTTATCCTTTGCCCATACGCCGACCTCAGGCAGAACATCATCAAGAATACCTTTGGCGCCTCCCCATAATTCAGCATCGAAACTATGGCGGGTCCGGTGGCTGAAGTTATTGCTGCCAATAACGCCACCCTCCGGCTCAGGCGCCACAGTGTGATTAAAAAAGAAGTAGCTGCGGCGAATGGTCTCAAGGAAATCCTTGTCTCCGCTCATACGGTAATATACCGCCATATGCCAGTGACTCATGCCGGTATAACCGGCATCGGGCCCCATAGCTTCAACCTGAAACCCTGCTGGATGAGTACCCTCGGAGAACCTCCGGGCGTAATGTTTTGCCAATTCCGCGTAACGCGGTTCGCCTGAGCCAATGGCGAACGCCTGAAACGCCACCAGATAATGCGAAGATTGATTGCGACAGGACACCAGACCGTCAGGATAGGCGCGGTCGATGATGTGACGCAAGGCATTTGACCACAGTTTGCGGATATTATCCGGCATATGAGGAGCAACCAAAGCGAACACCGGCATGGTCTGCTGTCCGAGCGAGAACGCCATAAATCCCGGATATGGATCTTCGACTCTGTTGCCATGTCCGGTGCCGCGCCAGACTTCGTCTTCACCCATTGCGGTGAGATCGCGCAAAGCGGATGCGGCAGCACGAAAAAGCAACTCTTTTTTATTGAAATACGGGTTGCCGGGAAAGTCAAAAGTAGCCGCCAACGCCAGTTTTTCAGCACCTGCCGAACAGTCTGCAGGCGTTACTCCGCCAGATGTCCTTGGAATATTACGCAACCTGTCCCATCGATTTTCAGGAGATGACGCGTTAATTTTATCCTGCCAGCCATCCATCGCTCCGCTCCAATGGCACTGCGGGTCAAGATTCTGACTTTTAAGCAAAGGATTTATTGCGGGCATGAGCGCGTCAAAGGGGGTGAGTAAAGTAGTTTCAAGTACCGGATCGCCTGTAAGTGAGTCTTTTACCTTGCTCCAGTCGGCGACCAGATCTTCGGTTTTGCCGATGTATTTTTCCTGCAAGAGTTCCTTAAGCAGGTTGTGGATGTCTGCCTGAAATTTCCAGCAGAAAACAGTGCCGTCGGCGGATTCTATCACCGAAGCTTTTATTTCTTCCGCCGCTCTGACGGAACTGCATAATATCACCGGAAAACCATACATTAACATCCGGTTGGTATTGGACGGCAGCTTGACCTGCCAGGTTTTTCTATGCTCGGAGGAGGGAATAGAAAACTTATTTTTAACTTCTTTTCCGTTTATTTCAAGTTTTCCGTGCTCAATTACCAGCTCTTCGGCGTGCGGCGGGATGTACATGTATAAGTTATCCGGTTGATTTTTCCAGGAGCTGAAATAACCGTTCTGAAATGATATACCGTAATCATCGCCCGGAAGTTCGATATTCACGTCGGAATTTGATTCTCCGGCGGTAACGCGTATCTGATAAATGCCTTTGCAAGGGAACAGAAGATCCATGTCCAGCATGAGATCGCCGGGACGGGTCTGCGGCGTAACAGAAGTAATAACTTTTTCAACCTCGTTCTCCCCAAAAACTTCGGCGTTAAACACTCTGCCCGGCTCGACATACTGCCATAGAGCAAGCTTCTCGTCGGGATCAAACATCCGTATCATCAGACGATCTCCTTGCCTGCCGCGACCGCGCCGGATGCTGATACGCCCGACGGCGTCCGGTTGCTGATTCACGTAATAAACGGTCAAAGCCGGGGCGGGACGCAAGCCCTTTATCACGGTATCTGCTGCCTCCGCCATGCCTGATGAAAAGATAAAGATCAACAATAAAAACGTCAATCCCGACCGGATGTGTTTTTCTGCTGAATGACATCTGGAAACAAAGTGCATATATATTACTTTATACATCTATTAATCTCCAATCAGGTTGCGCAGGCAAGTCAATACCGGCTTCGTTACACCTCCGCCGTTTATGGACACTCTGGCGAGCAACCCGGACTTAGTAGTAGCGGAAAGAGACTCTATGTCTATGATGCGTTCCCATACAAGTGGATTACTTTTTCTAACGGACAATTGCAGAGAGGAAGAACCGTTCAGCCTTACCTCTCTTCCATTGTTCTCGGTGAAATTTATAACAACGTCTTCGACTTTTCTTTTTCCGGTTACCCGAAAACAAACTTTTCCATCTTTTTCTTTAATTGTTTCCAAGTAAAAATCCGGTGTCTTTACCATGGAAACAGACTTTACAAAAAAATCCGCTCCATGAAAATCCATTCTCAAGCTATTATTTTTCATTTCCGGCTGTATCACAATTGTAGCTGACGGAATATCGTTGGTTATTATTATTCCAGATGGAATTACAATGGCATTATAATCTTCTTTGACATCCACTTTTTCCAGTTCCAATACCAACCATGGATAGTCTTTAGATATCGGAACAATCCGACTCATTGCATTCGATTTTCCGCTTGGTTCAATCTTGAACCCGCCTTCTTTAATTCCTGTTACCTGTAAACCATTCAACCGCCAGAAAGGAGTTATCCAATAGTTTTTTCCGCTTGTCGATATAGCCTTTCCGTTTTCAATCCACAGGGTGTTGGAATCTGGCTTCTCCTTAAATTCTGCCATTAGTGGCAATGTGATGGATAACAGCAGTAAAACCGTCATACTCTTTATTCCGCCATTTACCTTGCTGCACCCCTTTTGATATTCTCTTTGTTTTTTTCTCTTAATCATCTTTTCTCCTCATTCGTTATTATAAATTTGTACTGCTGTCGGATATCGCAATAAACAATAGTTATTTCCACCACAGCGGAGGTGATTTCCAGGCGTCGCCAACACTGATAGAATTAAACCAGGATCTCTTTTCACTGGATACATGGCCGTCAAGCCAACTAAAATTAATATTTCCTCCATGGCGGAACTCCAAGTAACCGCCATTATAGTTAAACCTGTTGGAACCGGAGTAGCTGGGGTTATTCAAATTTGTATCCCCAAGCCACAGTACTCCGGAGGGATTTCTTACCTGAGTGTATTTACTTACTTGCAAATTACCTCCAAAGTTATCCCCTCCTATCCCATACTGGTGCATGCCGTAATGTACTTCAAATGCGTACACGGGATAACGGTGGACAAAACTTGGACACGCGATTATCCCTTGCCTGAACGCTGACGGGATAACTGCAAGTCTTCCCTTTGCCATCTCTCCGTATCCAACATAACTGGAGACATAACTGTACCATGGCGTCCGGTCATCGGAATCAATAGAGTTGAACCGATTACTCTTATACTGCCATGGAACCAGCCAATCCTGATGATCCAGAGAATACCCGATCAGTCCGCTGGTCAATTGTTTCATGTTGCTCATGCAATTGATTGAACGTGCTTTTTCTCTGGCAGAACCCAGCGCGGGAAGCAATAGACCTGCAAGAATCGCAATGACGGCTACCACTACCAGAAGCTCAATGAGCGTAAAAATACAACTTCCTTTGTTTGTTCTGAATACCCTGTCCATTTTAATGCTCCTTATTGCCGGTTTTATATACTTTTGCGGGGATCAATATGCGAATATTTTCGAGACATGGATTTTGTATGCGCTTAAACAGGCACTCCGTAGCCAGATAGCCGATCCGCTCCGCATCAACGCAAATGGATACGCATGTTTTTTCGCGTAACATCATCTTGTTAAAACCACTGGTGCTGATTAGCGGAAGGTTGGGAAAATCATTTTCGTTGCAAAAGTCAGAGTAATCTATGATGCAATCAATATCTTTTTCCAGGATAATATCATTTATTTTCCGCAAGGTCTCATCGTGATCTATAAAATCTTTGTAGTCAATGATATATTCATTTATTGACACATCAGTGCCGTTGATTGATTCGTGGAACGCTCTACTTATGGTGATGAAGTTCGGCTGAATGAAATCCTCATTCTCATAACGGATTATCAAAGATAAAGGATTTTTACAGCCGTTTTCCAGTACCGCTTTTGCGGCTTGAAATCCTATTTCATTTCTATCCCCACAAACTATATCCACGTCAAAAATGCGTGGCGTCGAACCCGCCACCACTACGGGCAGACCGGAACCGGTTATCTTCCGCCAATGCGTCTCCAGCTGAGATCCACTGGCGATAATACCGTCAAACGCATCATGACTCAGCATGGGATTACGCAAAAAATTCTCGCCGGATTGAACCGATATAGACATATTATGCTTTTCCGCAAAAAGTTCTATGCCATGGTAAAGCCGGGCGGAAGCTCCGCTTTTTTCCACCGGATGTCCCTTTATACTGGAAAAGTATATGAACAATATCCTGGGTATAGTCTTTGAATCCATCTCCACCGACCTTTCAGGAATCTTGTTAACAAGAGTGCCATTGCGCCCCTTTCTTATCAAAATGCCTTCAGCCATTAGATCGTCAATCGCCTTATGAACCGTCATGCGACTGACATTCAAGGATTTACTAAGTTCGCGCTCCGGTGGAATCCTTCCCGCCAGCGAGTATTGACCCGAAAGTATACGAAATACAATGTCTTTCCGGACATAATCTTTTTTTAGCACATTATCATTCATTATTCCACCATTGGTATATCATCAGTGTAATTATATACCAAAACGAACCAAAAGTCAATGATAAAAATTAAAAATTCAATAAATCCCGGCGAATTTATGGGACAAATCGATTGAAGTATAAAAAAACAGGTTGTTCTCTATCATGACTTTAAGCCTTCAGCCTCTTTATGAGTCTGGACATTTATAATGGCTTGTTAATCTCCCCATAATCAGCATAAATAGACGAACCCGACAGAAGTTTAAAAAAGAAAAAAAGCTGAGCAGCAGCCGAACGTCGGCCTCGTATTAAACTCAACCGGCAGTGCCGGGACGGGCTCCAGCGCCCGTTTCGGCGGGGGTATTAACGGGGCTAATGCC
>JAFGXT010000090.1 GCA_016936495.1 Victivallales bacterium | reverse complement strand
TTTCAGAACATCAGTGTTCGGTTTGCCATGCCCGGATACCACAAACCCATCGCGGGGTATCTCCATATTGCCTTCACTAGAGGCGTCGGCAATAATCCGTACGTTGCTGACCGCAACCTCGTAGCCCCACTTGTTGGTATTAGTGGTCTTGCCGAAATCTGGCGTATAGATGATACAATCATCCTGTTCGCGAGCCTTGTTCACCCCAGTCAGGCGTATCCATTTGTTTTTACCGGGAACATGCACACGCATATCTTCGAACTTGCCGCGTGAAGCAAAATTGGCAGATGCAGAGGCGTCAAAAGAAGACGGAGGTGTCGCGCCAGCCTCAAAAAACGAACGAGCCCCAGATATATCTGCATGTATGCCGCTGTATTCGATATAATTACGTGGCGCAACTTGTTTTAATTTATTTATGAATTCATCTGAGGGATATGTAGTGCTGCTGATGTTGCTGAAATTACGGAAATCCTTTTGTATGACTTTGCTGGCCTTGCCACCAGCATCGCGGTTCAGGAAAAAAAGGTCATTGAATGCCGCGAATATTTGAATGAATTTGCATGGTTCAGCCGCCGCGTTCCAAGAATATTCGGCAGTTGACGGAATAGCTTCCATATGTGGAGTCATCCACCAACAAGTTCCCAGTACCGCTGTGGCTCCCAGTTTGTACGCCTGACGGCAAAGCGCTTCAACATTGTCATTTTGATCCCATGGGCTGACCCAGAATTCACGGAAGCCTTTATCCTTCAATGCAATTGGGAACTCATAGTGGTCGATATAGTAATAGCACCAAAAATTGATTATGATATCACGGGAAATTTTGTCAATCGCTTTCCAGGTGGATTTTCCATTTGTTTCTTCGAGACGGTTGAACCTGCCGGGTTCTGCAAGCATGTCATGCCACATGACTGTTTTAATGTTTTTAGCGGCAAAATGAGCATGAACCTTGTTGAGGAATTCAGCAAAGAATTCATGCCCTGTTTTGCCCGTGGCTTTCTCCAGCATGGCGGCACCTTCATCGCGGTCAAACTCATCGCAACCGATATGGAAGAATGGAGGTTTATCGAACAGTTCGACCAGCTCATCGACCATGGCAAAATAAATCCGATAAAAATCTGGGTGGGCAATATTGTTGACAATGGGTTGTATCTTGCCCTTTTTAGGCCCGTTGAATGGGAAGATCACCGGTCCGCTGTGTAGATGTCCAATACTGCTGACGCAGGGAATCGGCAGAATACCGCGTGCCCTAGCATAGTCAAGAACATCACGTATCTGCGCTTTGCTCCAGACCGGCTTTACAGTGCATTCAGGATGGGTTTCCGATTCAAAATGTCCGCCGAGTTCAAATACCACCATATTATATCCAAGCATCGCCATACGGTCAAGGTAATATTTTTGCCGGGAGGAATTCAGGGACATATGCGCTTCACCGCTGTTCATACGCAGATGCAGACCGCGCAAGGGGAAGTCCGGCCAGTCACTGATAGCGAGTTGCGGACAATTTATCCCCCCTTCCGGCAGCATTTCCACCAACGGAGATTCCATAATGCAAAGCATCCGTCCAATCCCGCGGCAGGATCCATCAATGTTGGCGGCGGCGATTTCAATACCGTCTGACTGAATTTTCAGCGTATAGAACTCTTTATGCTTTGCGCTATCCAGTCTACGGAAGCGGATGGCGCAACTATTTTTCGAATCCGAGCCCTCCTTCCAGTCCAGAATGCGCTTGAGTTCGCCGACCAGCCACTGGCGGGTGGCCGGTGGCATAGAGACCTTGTCATCGATAACAAAGGTATTGCCCGCAAAACTATGGTTAACTCCCACGGAAGACTCTTTAGGTGTTGGAAGCAACCATGCATCTGCCTCGGGTCTGGCGTTACGCGCGGTCGTAGCGAAACATACGCTTGAAAACACCGCTACAACGCAGAGAGAACCCCACACGATCAGGCGAAAAAGTGATTTAAAGTATTTGGCTTCTCTCATATTCCCATTAAGATTGTTGCAACTATTTAGTGCCTTCAAGTTGCTTGCCCCAAAATAATCAGACATTCTTTCTGGTCTGCTAAGTTGTTGTTCATGTTTCATCATTCTTTTTGTGCCTCCTTTACTTAGGAGCTGCAAAGAAATTAACTTGACAATTTGCCGGAAATATCGTGCTTTGATTTTTGGGACGACGGTGAAGAGCATACCCTCAGGTATGTAACGAACCGGCGGCACGAAAAGTATTCACGAGAACCGAGCAAATGTAAAGGTTATTTCTGAACGGCTCCTTATTTGTTTTTTTATTGAGCCAATTTCAAAAGTTTTGGCTTTTCCCTGTTAATAACTTTTTTTTCTGCGCCAAGCCTGTTTTGACGCCACCGATGTGTTTTTCATTGAAAATTCTGTTCAAATCCTGATTTTTGCCTGTATTCCTCCTGTCCTGAAAACTCGGGTCTTGTGTTTATTAGTTCTAATTAAAATTGCAAATGCATTCAACACAACATGTTAAGCAATTGCTTCACGGCAATTGCAATCATGTCTAACATGATTTTGGTTTGATCTTTTCGCCAAAAAATATTAAACCTACTTGAACTGAGCCGATATTGAGGGATAAAGGTAATTTCTTCACAGCCCCTTATCTTCCTCCACAGTAATAATTTTTTCCATGACAACATCGGACACATTCATATGATTGACCACACAACCGTTGTCACTGTCGTCGCGTTTGACATTTTTGAGTGAACGGAAAAGTTCCAACAAATCCCTGCTTCCGCCGATTGTGAACCAAATGGAAGTAATAACACAAACCAGCAAAGACAATGGCAAAGTATAGTATTTCCACCAGTTGAACCAGCCATCTGGCGACCAACGCTTGACAAAGAGATTAAGAGTCAACAACACCAGAAAGATTACAAAACTTTTCATTGTCCAAATAAACACTGACCAAGCCAGAATACGATCACCACGGGTATACTCATCATCAATGCCAAGGATCTTTGCCACCCATCCCCTTCCGGTCTGTTGCGCTGCAACCGCATCTCCATCTGCATGCTCGTGCCGTAAATCATATTTCCCGCGATGCAACATTTTATCCAGATTGAATTCCTCTTTTTTCCCACACAAAGAAAAAAACACATAACCGGTTACAGCCAGCAGCATGGTAGCAAACCCAATTTCCGTTCCCGAAAGCGGGAAACTGTCCCCGGCGACTTTCCAGTTGACAAACGGTAAAGCGGCTCCGTAAGCCTCCAGCTTAGTCTTGAACAATTCCAGACTCGCCGGGGAAAAATCTTTCCAAAAAGGATAGATGTGCGAAGACCAGAACTTCTGAGTCACAAATCCGGACGTGCCTACAACCGCGCCGATCAACATCGCAGCCCAAGCGCCGGCGGTTTTTCCCCGCGTCCAATAAAGTCCACCGATAATCACCGCCCCGGCTCCGCCCATATAAACGGTTCCGGTAATGGCAAAAAACATCAAAATATAGGTAAACTGCCCAAAATAGTAGCTAAAAATCCAGGCAAACATCGCCACTCCGACAATCGTTAGTCGCAACATCAGCAACTGTTTTTCCGGCTTGAGCTCTCTTTTTCGCAACGGCAAGATTACATCCTGAACGAAAATACTCCCCCAGGAATGAAGGTAAGTAGTGTCAGTACTGATCATCAGAAACATCATGATGGCCACGAAAACACCGGAAACACCTATCGGCAGAATATGTTTTAGCGCGACCGGAACCAACATCTGGTTCCTGATCGTCGAAGTAGCAGAAATGGAATCCAAGTTGATTCGAGCCGCCAGCTCGCTATGAATCTGCTTGGAACCGGTGGCAAAATCGGGATGATTGAGATAAGTGAAGGCTGCCACAACTAGCAACATAATAGTAAGATAGGAAAACCCGCTACGCCATGCAGACAGAACCCCGCCCATTTTTTGTTCATGAGGTGATTTTGCGGCGCAATTATACCCCTGCGACCCCTGCCAAGACATCCGGCTGTAAATTGACCCAAAAATGCCAATAAAAATGTAGAGCAAATTGAATTCGGTGAAACTAGATGTATCAAAAGGATCAATAAACGATTCGCCTGCGGGACGAGTCAGTATCACATCGCGAATCTGATCAAGCCGGAACAACATCAGAATGGCAATGACTATCACGGCGTAACCAAAGTAGCTGAAAATGCCCTGAACGCAGTCAGTCACCATTGTCATTAGTTGTCCCCCCGTCAACACAACCATCAACGCCACGCCCAAGGCAACCGCCATCACCAGACCGTAAACCGAAATGCTGATGCCGAGCAGCGAAATATAGTCTGGCAGACCGCAGTAGTAAACTAGAAAGCGACCAGCGACAGCGGGAAATAATGCATAATTGACCACTCCAGAAATAAAGGCAAGCAGTCCTGTAAAAATTCTAAAGCGTCGTGAATAACGAACTTCGAAGAACTGGGCAACCGTCATCACACGAGTCTGACGATAGCGATAGATAATAAAACCGGTCAAAGTCATAATTAGTGAAACCGGGATCGAAATACTTGACCAAAACCCTAGAGAAAGTCCAGTTTTGTAATAATATTCAAAAAGTGCTATAACCGAAATAAGTCCAAGCCCAGCTTCTCCTCCAGCCACGCAAATTACATAACGCCCTGCGACACGACCTCCGGCGAGGAAGTCGGCGACCCCCTTCACGTAGCTTTGGGTCTTAAAACCTATCCACCCTACCGCAAAAAGCGGAATCATCACTATCATCCAGTCAATCCAATGCATCATAAACTGTTATCCTTGTAGTATCTCTCTGAGAACATATCTGCTGTACTCTCTAGTGCTCCTTTATTTCATACCTGCGTGAACATTAGTCGTTAACACCATAGGCATCCCATGGTTTCACCACGTTGCTCAAGCTTTTCCAGTGGCAGGCTTCTACATGACCATCAAAAAACAACATATTTACCTTGTCCTTGTTTCCATGACGATAGGCGATTCCACCAGCAGCAACTTCACCTTTTACCCAGTAGTTGGTATTTGGGTCATCGGTGTTCCCTACGCTGTACTGCATGGCGTCGGTAATGCTATAGCGCGAAGATGGATTTTTGATTTTGGGAAGAAAATAGGTGGCGGCTCCAGAGAAACTTGCGTTCCATATATTATTGCCTGAGTAAAGCATATAACCGGTAGTATTCATTCCATATGAATAGGTTAGCGTGGCTGTATTAACGCGGTTGTAAGGCGTCGTCAATGCAAGATGAGCGTCTGGACATACCATGCCGCGCTGAACGTTGCCTGCTGAGCGACCAAATAGTGGATTTGTGCTGTAATCATTATAATCCTTGCCGGTAAGATACTTAAGAAAAGCTCGATTGCAAGTCCAGTCAACCTTATTGGGGGTCAGTTCCGCATGAACCATAACCGCAGGAACCCAGAAACTATTGTAATCACCACTATAATTTAAGCAGCATGTACCGATTTGTTTCAGGTTGGAAGTGCAATTAATTGATTTTGCCACCGCTCTGGCTCTATTCAGCGCCGGCAGCAGCAGACTGGCGAGGATGGCGATGATGGCTATCACGACGAGGAGCTCGATGAGTGTGAAAATGGATGATTCGGCGATTGTTTTTCTTTTTCCTGACATTTTTTAATCTCCTTATATTTACGTTACTTCAAGACTCATGCGAAATAAATTTTTATTCCACGTTTATACAAATTCCTCGATATTGCGCAGCAATATCTGCGGCAACCATGTTAAGGA
Source organism: Victivallales bacterium (assembly GCA_016936495.1). Taxonomy (GTDB): domain Bacteria; phylum Verrucomicrobiota; class Lentisphaeria; order Victivallales; family SZUA-371; genus JAFGXT01. The sequence goes on along the minus strand of JAFGXT010000090.1, from coordinate 17,296 downwards.
TTTTATCAGACAACTTGTTGGCTGTAAAATTCTTAACATTACTTGGCACCGGCGCCTCGCCGGACGCGGTCCAGCGGCGGATACGCTGGTCGCCGAAGGCAAAACCGCATTTCGCATACGTTATTTCATTAATATCTGACATGGATTCATTTCCTTAAACTGGTGGATTTTCTGATTACCAGACTGGTGGACAGGACTTCCCGCGGGGGAATCCATTCTTCCGGTTTTTTTATCGCTTCGTGCATGGACTTGATCGCCATATATCCGGCGGTTTCAATAGAGTGATTGATGGTCGTCAGCGGTGGCGTCCAGAACACCGTTTCCGCATAGTTGTCAAAGCCGACGACGGAAATGTCTTCGGGGATCCTGATGCCATTTTCATGCAGGACGGACATGGCGCCCAGCGCCATGCAGTCGTCAGTGGTCATTACGGCGGTGAATTCGGTTTGTCGCCGCAGCATAAGTTTCATGGCAATACAGCCACCCCAGCCCCTCATTTTTCGAAACAAATCTCCGCCTGCGTCCTCCCATGGAACCGGAAAATATTCGGGAGAATCCACCAAAGCTGCATCCGCTTTTTTCATTCTGACTACCAGATTTTCATCGAATTCTATATGGTTTTTCGCCAAAGTATCCTGATAGCCTTTAAAGCGTTGAATCTGATTCAACGACATTTTATCATATGTGATATACGCGATTTTGCGGTGTCCGAGATCTATTAGATGCTGGGCGCCCAAGCATGACCCGGCATAAGAGTCATTGTCAATCGCGCCGATTCGCGCATTCGCGGTACTGTAATCCAGGCTGATGACTGGAAGCTCGGTACTTGCGACCTCGTCGAGTTCTTCCATATAATGTTCCGGCAGCATGGCTATGACGCCGGAGCATTGTTGTTCGCGCAGAGCTTCGAGCAAAGTCTCGCGGCGATTCTCATGTGCGATGATTGTGTTTATCATCAACTGTTTATCCATGGCATAGGCATACACGCCTTCCATGGCTTTGCGGAAATAGTCGGTCAGCGCCATCCAGGGATATACCACCGCTACTTTTGTGGTTTTAACTGCTGGATAATTAGGTTTAAAGCCGTGTTCACGCAAGAGTTCCGTAACCCGTTTTCTGGTATGTTCTCCGATTCCCGCACGGCAATTTATCACCCGGGATACTGTGGAAGGTGAAACCTTTGCCTTGGCGGCGATTACAGCTATATTTATCTCTTGTGGTTTCCTTGCCATTGATAAAAGCCTTTTTTATTATCGTTGCGCAATGATTATCATAATTATAATTATAGCGCAATGATAATTAAAGTCAATATGGCAAAATGAAAAATCGCCAAAAATGATCAGTTGTCAGGCTGTATTGAAAAAATCTCAGCTCTAACATTCCATTTTCGGCGATTAGCGTCTTGGCACTGCCGGTTGAGTTTGTGCCGTTTCGCGGAATTATTTTCTTATTTTTGAAGACTTTCTGCATCAAGTTTCAGACGCGCTGCCTTGCGGCGTCCGTAATAAAACAGCCATGCACCCATAGCGGTGATGAAACCGCCGCAAGTAAAGATGCAAAGGCGTCCGCCAAGGGCGTTGTCAAATACCAGCAGCACGATGATGGAAATACCATATACCAGGCACAACTTGCCGATGACGTCAAACTGACGGGTGTCGCTGTTGTAGGCGTCGTGAGAGCTTTCCTGGTCGGGGTCTATCGGACGGTTCATGTCGTCAAAGAATTTCTCGACACGTTCCGCCGCCGCCGATGTATGTCTTACTCCCCATGCCATGCACGCATAGAACCAGCCCACGCATACGCTTATGAGAATGCCGGTGGTAAGTGTCAGTTTCAGGTCGTTAAGCTCGTTGTCCGATAAATTGAATCTGTCGAACCACACTGCCAGATTACCTTTGTCGAGCAGGATAACCAGTGCGATGGAGGTGGCGAAGCCGACGGCAAGTGTACTCCATGCCGCCCAGTCGGGGGCTTTTTTGTGGAACATGCCGAGCATCAGCGGAACAGCTTGAGGGATGCCGGTGCTGGTGGCGGCGATCAGGATGAGTTCATACAGCGGCAAGGTCTTTATGGTGGAGAAAAAGATTGCCACAAGGGCATAGAGTATGCCCAGCACCAGAGTGAAAACCCGTCCGAGCCATATTTGCTTGTCTTCGCTTGCCGTGGGGTTGACCAATGGCAGGTAGATATTGCGGATGATTGATCCGGAAGTGGCGTTGAGTCCGGAATTCATACTGGTGAGAGTCGCGGCGAATATGGCGCAAATAAGCAGTCCGACCAAGCCCTGAGGTAGAACCATGGTCGCCATTTGTATATATGCTGATTCCTGAGCGTTTGCCAGTTTGGGGTACATCGTTTGAAGTTCCGGCAGGGTGAAAATAACTGCGCAGGCGAGTGCGGGAATCATGAATATCATGGTGTGCGGGATGGCCGCCAGCCAGGCGATGGCGCTGATCTTTCTGGCGTCGTGTCCGCTTTTTACAAAGACGAATTTTCCGGCTCCGGCGGTCAGACTGTTTTGGAGAATGGTCTGGTTTAGTATCAATGTGCCCAGATAGGGGATGAGTATCCACCAGCGGCTGATGGTGCCTATGTCAACTAGATCGGGTCGATTTGAAACTTTTTCTATAAGCCCGGATATTCCGCCCATTTTGTGAATGGTTCCGTTGACGTTAATATCAGAGTACAGCACCAGTACCGCGACGGCGATGGACACCACCACCAGAATGAGCATCTGTACGAAATCTCCCGCAGTCGCCGCCCATGAACCACCGAGCATGGTCATAACCACTATCACCACAGACAGGATGAGAATGAGAAAAACTATGCCCGGATCCAGTTGCAAGCTTGCACATATCGATTTGAACCAGCCGGTATTGACCATTTCCAGTTCGCGTACAAAAGCACAACTCATGAATTGAGCTATGGTATAAAGTCCAATCCCCCCGAACAATACGTTGAAGGGCATGGGCAGCCAGGTTATGATCTGTTCATTTATTTTTCCGTAGCGGTTGCGTACCGCCTCGTTGCCGGTGATGACGCGCATTTGACGAAACTTATGCGCGGTAAATATAACAGTAAAGACCGCGCCGAAAAAGTTAGCGATGGTGAGTGTCAGGAAAAACAATCCGGTATGATATATTTTTCCAGCCGCTCCGGTATAAGTCCAAGCGGAAAAACCGGTCATGAAGATTGACGCGGTAGCGATCCACCATGTCATATTTCCGCCGCCGCGAAAAAAATCGCTGGAGTTCTTATTGAAAGATTTGAACACCGGTCCCAGTGCGAGCATGAATAAAAGATAAAAGCCGATTACCAGCCAGTCTGAAGTTTGAAGCATAATACTACTCTCTGTTATTTACTGATTATATTAATTTTCGAAGCGGTTAACATTGCCGAGCATATAAAGCAGGGCTTCAAGCGCGTTTGCCGCAGCCCAGCCATTGTATGAATACCACATTGACGCGGGACGTCCATCGGAATAATGGTAATCAGTCAGACCGTCGCTGGGACAGAATCGCTCGGTGGTAACGCCGTATTTTCCATATCCGCTGATTTCCGGGTAAAGTTCCAGACAGTTCATCAGCCAGGCTATGCCGTCATCGGCTCTCATGCGATGAACGTCGTTGCCGGTATGTTCAGCCAGATAGTACAATTCCTGTGTAACCAATACACCCATCGGGTGGATATGGGGGTTTGACACGCTGGTAACTGAACCACCGCAGGAGTTCCAGCGCGAGCCTTTGAGGGGCATTATTTCGGGCACAGCTTTGAAGCCATAGCGCCAGAGATATTCATAATGGGCGGCTTCTTCGAGCATATCAAGGTATTTTTTGTCGCCGGAAGCCTCATGCAAGTAGCGCGCGAGCTTCATAAAGGCAAGATTGCCTTCTTGATCTGGTGCTTTCCAAGTGTCCATAGGAGTACCGAACACATTGAGATCTTTTACGTATGTGAAATAATAATCCGCGGCGCGGGCGGCGGCAGTAAGGAAACGTTCATCTTTGTTGAACCGATAGGCGGCGGCGAGAGCCGCCGCAGGCCAGCATCCGGTGAAACCATCAAAATCCGCAACCTCGCGACGGTCAGTGTGAAAAGAGAAACCGCAACAGCCGTCTTCGCGCTGGAGTTCAAGGAGGTTTTCCGCCACGTTCATGGCGCTTCGCCGCCATGGTTCAGGAACCGGCAGGGAATTATCGCGCAGGTATTTCATGGCGCGGAATAGATAATATAGCGCGTGCCCATTGGTGTAAGCTGAATGCAGATCATGGGTTATTTTAAGAAAATCCCACCAGCCGTTGACCCGGCTGCCGTTCAGTTCACGGACGAGGTCAAAGAAAAATCCTCCCGCCGGGTTATAGCCATCGACTATTTCGTCAAAAAGCTTGTAACCGCTCTTTCTGTCCGCGAAATAATCAGTCGGCAGACCTAGTTGTTTTTCCGCGATGATAAAAGGATAGGCGAGAATCGAGCCGCCGGTCCAGCCTATTTCCAGCAACGCGCGCCATGGGCGTAATTCCGGCTGTCGGGGCGGGTTCGCCTGCTGATTTGTATAATGACCGAATTCGTCAGACCAGTTCTGAGAGACAAAACTATCCATAATTGCTCTTGCCGCTTCCTGGAAACTCTTTTTGAAGCGTGGGCGTTCCCGGTACTGGCGGTACAGGTTTTCAATAACCTTTTTGGCAGAGGAGCGGTTTTCGTCCGGATAAAAGAATATTTTGCCGGAAACCGTTCCGCTGCAGAAGGGGTCGGAGGTTGACTTGGAAAATCCCGGGTCATGATCGCAGCGTTTATTTACAAAAGTAAATGGCAGATTGGCGTAACCTGCGGTAACGCCGCACAGATTAGGCAGTTCAGCGAATACGCCATTGCGGATAAGCGTGCCGTTGTCTGCTTTGGTATAAGGATTTATAGAGATCGCGCAAAGACCGGCTTCCCCTTCCAGCATGGAAACCGGATGGCTGGCACGGTCTGCGCGGAATTCCCAGAGCGGGGAGGAGTAGACCGCTTCGGGGTATTCTTCAGTGAGATTGGGATACTGATCCGGTTTTGCATGTTTCAGGGCGTTGTCGCCATGAATGCAACAGGGGATCAAGTGCCATAAATTCCTACCCGTATTCGTCATTTCCAGGCGAATACGAGTAGGATACGAGGAGGAGAAATTTAAAGAATAACTGGTGATATTGTCATTTTCTATGGAACATGAAACATGGATTCTTACATTTTCATCCGCAAAGGCGAATTCTTTATTCAGAAAGCTCCCCGCCGGGATCCAGCTTCCGTTTCTGCTCTGATAATATACTGATACATGCCGCATGATTAACTTCCTTTGATTGGCTATTTTAACTTAAATACAGTTGTAGTCATGGGATTCAGCTTTACAGTGCTTCCTCCATTATATATCTTTCCGTCAGTGAGTGCTACATATTTTCCATCGGACGGGAGTTGACATTCAAATGTTTTTGATTTATGCGCATTCATCGCTATCAGATAATCTTTGTAGGCGAGTTCATAGTAGTCGCCTTTTCCCGAGAAAATGTTTTCCTGTCCGGGCTTGAAATTTTTTACGCCTTTGGGAATCTTTGCGATGGGTTGGACGGTTCCGGCATGGAGAGAATCAAATTTACCGGGGTAGCGCGGACCGCCATTGGTAAAGCCGAAATTATGATAATTTCGAAGTGTTGTATTATGTCCTTCAGGGGTGAACAAGGTCTTGTTGCGGATGACCGCCGTCTGTTCGAACTCATCGCTTACAAAATGTATTTTGGACAGGAAATTTATGGAGGTACGGGCGCGCCAATATAACGAAGCGTACAATATGTTACCGCCGTCCTTGATGGCGACAACGCCGTTTTCCTCATCCGCAAATACGAAATCCGGTGATTCCGGGGACATCGGCAGGCGGATTCCTGAATCTTTGGCTTTGCTCAGTATCTCATATTCACGGGGTACGGTCATCAGTCCGAAAGTAGCGCGTAGACCACTTTCCGCTTTTTGCAGAGCTTTCACCTGAACCATAAATTGGCTTTCATCAAACATTTGTTTGCAGTAGCCGATTGCTTCGTCACTGAGCAACAGCGCCGCGGCTTGAATGCAGGAGCCGTCGCGGCTCATACGTTGAGCATAAGTGATCAGTCCGGGCAGATAAGTGTCGCGCCAGCCGACTTCCGATTCCAATCGCATAATGCGTTCATGCGCGGTGTTTCTGGCGGGATAACGGAATATCGCCCTGGCTTTGAGGATATCGTTGAGGGCGTTGAATATATCCTTATCTCCGGTTTTACCGGTGGCGGGGATGGTGGCTTCATATATTCTGGCTACATGGTCAAGCACTTCGCCATAGGCACCGACATAGCCGAGTTCACGGGTCAGATGCTTGCGGGACAGCAGGTAGAAATTTTTACCCTGAGGCCAGGTAGACTTGCCGTTTTTATCCAGGGAACCGGACCAGGGTAGAAGCCCTACTGCTTCTTTTAGAAATTGAAGCGTGAGTTTATCGGGCAGAGCTTTGGAGGGAGCGACGAATTTGAGTACATCGTTATTGACCCGGATGTTTTTATCAATGATCATAGATTGATTGGTGTACTGTCTGCGGTGCGTGATTAGAAAATCCAGTGCGATTTTGAACATCTCCGCATATGCGTCGCGACGTTTTATGTCTTTGCCGTTTTCGTCCTTGATGTTCTCATCCAGACGTGGTATGATATAATCTTTGTGCAGCAGCATAGCCGAGCCCATATGGGCGAAGCCGAACCATTGAGGGTTGAAAGTCGAACGGTCATGGGTGGCGAGCTTGCCGTCTTTGCGGTGTTTGATAAAGTATTGATCGAAGCCCTCCAACAGGCGTTGGCGCACTATATCTTTTTTGTATGCGGCATTGCCTGGCAGGAAATAAGCATGGGCAAGGACTTCCATGCGGAATTGGCTTGGGCTCAGTTCATTCGGGCGCATGAACTTGGTTACTTCTTTATTTACGCGTCGACGTATTTCAGAAAAATCTGTTTTCTCGGGTTCTGGCTGGCGTATGGCGGGCAGAGCCGGGAGTTTTACTCCGGATTCTACATAATAGGGCGCGGTGTGTGAGATCATCGCGTAAATCCCGCGCGATTTACCTTCTGTGGCTTTCTGATATTGTTCAAAATTTTTGCCGTACCCCCATATTCTTCCGGTCTGGCGTATTTCTACTTCTATTTCATCGGCGGCGTCGGTGAGAGAACGCGGCAGTACCGTGGTGCGGTAGTAGAAACGTCCCGGTTTATAAGGCTCTTTGCTGCCCTGATCAAGGCATTCGTAGTCTCCAAGATGACGGTAGCCGAGTTGCTTTCCATTGATATACATGATAAGCATATCACTGGAGACGTCATTACCGGACAGGCGTACCGTAAGATAGTTATCGACACCGGGTATTACTTTGAGTTTGAACTTTATGGAGCCACCCTGCCATTCCGCCGGACTTTTCGGCAGCAGTACCCGGGCGTTATATCCGCCGAGACCGCGGATGATCTCAGACTCCGTGCCGCTGAAAGCATGTGCTTGTTCGGAAGCCGGGTTGCCCAGTATAATAGCATCTGTTTCTTCCGCTGCCAGTGGTGGTGAAGTCATACCGCCGAGGAGCGGAAGCGCACCTATTGCCATTGTTATAAAAGTTCTGATCATAGTAATACCCTTGTGGTGTTGATTATTTTACTATTTTAAATGTACGGGTTACGGGTATGGCGCTTTTTACTTCCGGCGGGTTTTTCGTGCCGTACTGATAAGCGGTAACTTTTACCTCGACCGGAAATTTCGCGCCGGGGGGTATTTCCGTAAAGATCAGCTTATGATCTTTTATATATGCCGGACCGTATACTACAAAGTATTCTACCGGCAGACCGGTGTTGACCGTGGCGTTAAGGTCGTATGACACCGTTCCAACCTTTTGATCGGGTATTTCCGGGAAACGTATCTTCTGATATATGCCTTTCCAGTTGAAAAGAGGCACCATCAACGTTGATTGCAATTCTATCGGACGGAATGTGTCGTCGCCAGGATGCCGCGCCATCATATAGATTTCTCTCGAACGTCTGCTGGCGGTGAATCCGAAACGTTCAAAACGTACCGCCATTTTGCCATTTCCGAGAGCCACTACCGGACCGCAGATAGGAGTGATTATTATATTTTCGATATCGTTGCCGTGTTCAACGGAATCCCCAACCTTTTTCCCTGTCCAACCAGTAGCGCGCCCTTCGGTGACAGTGTCGATAAACACTGCGCGAAGTGGGAATGACTGTCCGTCTTTTTCGGCGATAAATCCTGGATGTATTTGGGCATGGGTTTTTCTGTCGCGCAGAACTTTGCCCTGTTGTTCATAACCCAGAAGCTGAATTTTTTTCCCGTCATAAGCTGTTTGATATGCCTCAAGCTTTTTTGCGTGTTCTTCATCAAAAACCCAGATGAACTCTTTGCCGTAGCGACCTTCTGGAGCTTTGAACTCTTTTACCGGAGCGGCTTTAGCGCGTGGTGCTCCACCGTTTTGCCAGAAGTCTACATGCCAGCCGGATTCCGCCGGAACCCGTTTGAGTTTGCCTTTTCCTACCCCGCGAGCCTTGTCGGCTTTGCTTATGAAATAAGCCAGATATTCCATCATATGGTCTGAAATGCCGCCGAAGTGTCCGGCTCCCGGGTCGGATACGAATGACATTAGAATCTCCGGGTTGTGATTTGCTATCACACAGGGACGTCGGTTACCGCGTCCGCCTGAATATTCGCCGTCCCGCTGAAGCAGCGGTATCCCCGCAAGTTTATTTATTGATTGTTCATCAAGAATAGCATTGTTGCCGAGTTTATAGTGCCAGTCTACGCCTAATGCGCCGCCATCGTAAGAAATGCCGCATACCGCGCGTTCCGGATGCCATGAAGCCAACTGATATGGGAAGTCAGCCATTGCCGAATGCCCGATGCCCACAAAGGGGATGGTTCTGAGTTCATTGTAGCCGGAGACGTCCGCGAGGGAATTAAAAGCTTCTTCTATTGCCGCCGCCTGTTTCGGATCTTTGAAGTTGAAGTGTGCGCCAAAGAACGATGGCGCGATCCAAATGCAGCCATAATCAAGTTTTGCCATTTCAGCACGAAAAACCGGATGTTCCATTATTGGACGCTCCAGCATGTTGAACGGACCCATGACCACTCCGCGTAGCTTACGGGTTTTTTCCGGTATCCATAGATATGCTATCGGGTGTTCTCCATTTTCTCCGCTGATTACGCTTTTTAGCGGAACCGCCCATTGCCATACCGCCTTGTCCAGCTCCAATCCGGTAAAAGGTGAAGTTACCTCTGTCGCCAAGGGGAGGGGATTGTATGAACCATCTATCATGCTGCCTTGAAAGGTGTCGTTCTCAAAGTAAACCTGGAGTTTGTTTTCATTGTCTATCGAGTAGAAAATCACGATTTCTTTTCTTTTGCCCGGCGCGGGATCTGCGCTCGGATTGACTCCCAACGTTTTGAAATCAAGCTTGACTTTTTTGCCGGATTTTATTATATCAGTTATCGCCGGAGTTACGTCAATATACTTTGCTCCCCAGCCGAACCAGGCTCTGCCAAGTTTGAAATCGTCACTGATTACGACGCCGTCGGAGACCCCGGCAAAGCCGCGTTCGCCAAAGCTTGAGGTCATCTCCCGACCGCTTTCGTCCCGGTAGCGGAATATCACACTTTTCTTAGCTCCGTGAGCAGGATCTTTTCCGGCTAGACGGTGCGCGTTTATATTGCCAAAGTAAAGGTTATCATTGCGTTTGTATTCCTTTTTGACCGCCTCTGTCAGATCCGTCCAGCGCGTATCAACGCCAAACTTGACCTCCAGAAGCTCAACTGCTGATAGCGCCACGGTCATACCTAATAACACACATGATAATAGTCGTTTCATTACTTTCTCTACTTTTTTTATGATTTTTGAAATTAGTCGCCGCTAACCGGTGTCCACATGCCTCTGGCATTGGTACGAGATCCGGTTCCGATGGTATCATCGGGAGACAGGTTTTCTACATGACCGTCAACAAAGAGGTAGTTCCATCTCTTTGAATGCACTGGAACAAATGGGGTGTCTCCTTCTGTCGCGCCACTGTTACATTGTCCGTCCGTACCATTGTTGTGATATGGATTGCTCACTCCGGCGCGAGCTGTGAAGCCGATTGCGTTATTGATGTTTCTATTCGGATGTTCCGCAATATATATGGTTCCTGAAGCATCCCGAATCGTACTGCTTTTCATAATAGTACCGGAGGCTCTCATTGTTGGAGTATTCGCGGATGCGGTACGCAACCTCTGATTTATTCCATAAGATCGTACAGCCCGTCCTTCTTTGCGTGCTATATCTTTGTAGGGATCGCTCGGGCACAGAAAAATCATGGCCTTGTTTTTGTCACCTCCGGCGATGATTTTTAACACTTCATAGTCGAAGAGAGATGAGCCTTGACTCGCATTGGATTCAGGCGGCAGGTAGCCCTCATAAGAATCGGTATACATGTTTACGCCTACGGAAATCTGTTTGAGATTGTTTACACAGTTGATAGAGCGGGCTTTCAGGCGTGCGTTGTTGAGCGCCGGAAGCAACATTCCAGCAAGGATGGCGATGATGGCGATCACTACGAGGAGTTCGATGAGTGTAAAGTCTGTTTTTTGTGTTTTCATTATTTCTCTCCTATTTTTGTTTTTGTTCCTGTCCCTAAGGAATCATTTGTTTTAAGATTCTGGCGTCCTTGTCTTCATTGTACTTTTTACCGGGAACCAGTTCCGGTTTTATGGATATTTCGCTACGGTAATCACTGCTGACGCCATTGATGCGGTTGAGCAGCAGATCTACGGTCATTTCTCCCACTTGTGACATTTTTATATCAATGGTGGCGGGTCTGGGATCCATGAAACGCAGAATTATCTCGTCGGCATTGACGCCGATAAAATCAAGTTTGCGCATATCCACGCCACGCGCCCGGAGTTCATTCCAGATGCCCAGCATGGTGTCGTCAGAACAGAAAAACGCGGCAGGAACTTCATCGCATATGGATAAATATTTATCTGCCAGTAAACCGTATCCGGCGGTAACCGGGGTGGTTTCCCGAGGCAGCACAAGTAAGTCTGATTGCATCCTGAGTTCGATTGCCTTTTCCGCGAATCTTGCCACACGCGTACTGAACGCGGTATGTTCGGCGTCGGGATTGAATACCGCCACGCGTTTGTGGTTGCGTGATGCCAAATAGTCGGCGGCAAGTCTCCCCACTACTTCATTGTCATAGAAAACATGATCTGTCTCGCCATTGTCGTCGCAATGCTCCCGGAAGCACCAGACCGCCGGAATAGTTTCGAATACACGGTGCAGTTGTTTCATGACTTTATGTTCATCCGGTTTGCCGAAAAGAATCAGTCCATCACATAACTTCGGGTCGATGCACGCCGGTAACTTGCCGTTTTCCTGTAAGTTTGTCATTATCAATGACAGACCGCGACGGTTGACTTCCGCCTGGATCGATCCGAAAAGTTGTAATATGGCTGGATAGGAAAATAGTTTGTCCGGCTGGATCTTGCCCAGAAAAAGAAATACTACCACTCCGGAATGAATTCCAACCCGCTCCAGAGTCTTGGGGCCCGGACGACGGATGTCAAGCTCAAAATTGTGTCTGGTTACCACCCTCTGAATCCGCTCAGCTGTTCTGGGCTGCACTTTGCCGGGATTGTTGAAATAGCGGGAGACAGTGGATATACTGACTTCGGCCTCTTCTGCTATTTGTGTGATTGTTGCCATGATTTCTCGCTCTTTTGTTGTTTCTGTTGTAATTATACGCTATGAATTACGACAGGTCAATAGTTTTATGAAAAAAAATTGAATAATTTTCATGATTGCAAGGTGATGTCAGTCGCCATGATTTTTTGTATTTATCTCTGTTTACCCGTGAAAAATTTTGAAAATTACTGAAAATACCCTGCTGTAGTATGCTTAAGTTCACTTTTTTGTAAATGACTATGGGGATGATGGCAAGTGAAAATTATTATATTAATTTTCACTATGCATCTTGACTTTATTTTCATTTTGATTATAATTAAATTGGAGTCTTTGGCTTGAAGCTTTATGTTTCATATATTTTTAAACGCTCCGTTAATCCGTTAATCCTTAATATAAACAGGAGAAAAAGTATTGACACTGAACACATATATCGCTATATTACCAGTTATGGCGCATTTCTTTCCCGGTGCCGATGGACGAAATTTTTCACCAGGCAGTGATTGATAGATTGTAGAAACAGTTAATTTATTAACAATATTTAAATAATATTTGAATTTTTAAACATCGTTAACAAAAAGGAAATGATGATGAAAAAAAATATATGCAGCGTATTTATTCTGTTGTGTGCGGCTTTGATTTGCTGTGCGGATAAAGCCTTGGAGCGCATGAAGCCCTACGGTGTTGATCAGGTAACCGCCGGAAATGAGGCATCGGAACGTTTGCATCATTTTACTTCGGAAAACAGTATGGTAGTTAAAGGGCGTGATGATGTTTTAGCGCGGACGACTGCTCCGGGAGGCTCATTTTCTTATACTCTGAAGGCTCCGGCTGAAGGGGAGGCTGCATTTTTGCATGTGCGTTATTCAGGGGATGATCGTTCTAAGCCGGGATTAAAAAACCAGTTTCAGGTGCTTGTGGATGGCAAGGTGCTGGATGAGCAGGAGCTTAATCGCAATATGCCCAATGGTTTTCTTGATGAATTTTATCCTTTGCCGCCTGAGATGCTTAAGGGCAGAAAGGAGTTAAAGATAGGTTTTGCCGCTATTAATGGCAAAAGTTATGTTGGGGACGTTTATGCGGTTTCGATTTTGCGGGACAAGCGTCCTGATGAATATTCCAGAATGGATGTATTGGATAATTGGCATGGACTTCAAAGTAAAAGTTCATTTGCCGGGCTGGGACGTACGTTTTATGAAATGAAAGCTCCGGGGCGTATTGTCTTTACCGAGCCTGACGGCCCGCGCGGCTGGTATCCACACGGTTGGCAGATGCTTAGCGACAACGTTATGAACTGGACGGAACTCTGGGGACTTGAGCTGAAAATAGATAACTGTACCAGTGGTTCATTGACCTTGAAATTCACCGCCGGAATGGAAGCTTTGCCCAAAGAGGATCGCGATACCGGTAATATTTCCCGCAGTATCAATGTGGAACTTTCGCGTCCCGGCGCTCAAACCGTATTATTGCCGTTTAAGGATTTCGTCAACCCTGCAGCCAATGTGTCAGATGTATTGTACAAAGTCAAAACTCTTACGCTCGAAGCCATAGGAACCGGCAGTATAATCATTGATTCCGTGCGAGTTCTGAAAGGTTATCCTTTCGCTGTTGAAACCGCGTCATACTCTAAAGCCGGCAAAGCCGGATCGGAAGTTTCCTATACTCTGAAACTTACTAATACCAGTCAGGAGCCTCAGTCATATAATTTGCGCTGGATTCAGGAGAATTGGGAAGGCATGAAAGTGAAAATCACTCCTGAACGTTTGGATATTATGCCCGGAGCAAGTGCGACTGCTGATGTAAAAGTACATATATCCGCGAAAATTCCGCAAGGCGGAAAAGAATATCAGAACATACGCATTACTCCGGGAGGCAAAGCGAATGATGCTCAGACCGTGCGTCTGATTACCTTTGTGGATAAGGACGCTCCCTTTATTCTTCATGATCGCAAAGGCTGGGATGAAGTCCGCGCCAAAGCTGAAAAATATCCTTGGGCGGCAAAATGTAAACAGGAATATATTGATCAGGCGGAAAAATGGCGCGTGCCCGAAGTCAGAAGGTTCGGCACCAGTCCCGACACCAAACGCCGCTATCTGGTACATATGCATGAGGAGCATAAATTGATGAACGCCGCAATCGCCTGGCAGCTTACCCGTGATAAGAAATACGCTGAAAAAGCGGCATTGTTCCTTCGTCGCATTTCCGACCCGCTTAAAGGTTTCCCTAAGACACGTCAGGTTGGTCATCAGAGCGAGGTGCAGGAAGGGCATATGTTCCAGCATATCGCCATTGCATATGATATGATCTCAGATTCCGGTGTGCTTTCCGCCGATGACAGAAAACAAATAGACGCTACATTGCAACTCTATTGCGATATGATAAAACAAAACAATCAGCATCCGGCGGGCGCAAATTGGGCGGTGTCCACTCAACTTGGAGCTTTGTTCTGTGCCTTGGCGCTCAAAGACCTGCATCAGGCGGAATTGTTTACTTTCGGTCCCGGCATGTTGTGCGATAAGTTATCCAGCTATACCATGAGTGACGGCTGGTGGTATGAATGCTCGATCAGCTATAATCTCTGGTGTGCCGAGGAGTTCGTTCAGATGTCCATGGCAATGGAGCGCTTCGGTTATTCGTTGCTGAATCGTAAATATCCGGTTAACTTCAGCAATGTTCCCGATACTCAATATGACGATGAAACCGAGCTGAATTTTCGCCGTAATGTTCATTACGGACACAGCTTCCGCATTTTTGGCAATATAGAGAATAACAGCATCACCATCAAGCAGATGTTCGATGCAATGATACCTTATATTGATTATCGCGGCTGGATATTCGGCATCAATGATTCCACTGAAAACAATGTCGGCGGTGGACGTTTTGAAATAGCCTATTACGCCTTTCGTGATCCCGCCTACGCCGCTTTTTTGAAAACTGCCAGAGAGCGTACTAATTTGCTGTATGGCGTGGGTGAATTGCCCGACACCACCCCGGAGATCGGCAAAGGTTCCGCATACAGCGATAATGTGGGACTGGTAATGCTCCGTTCTAATCAGAAAGAACCGCGTGAACGTATTCAGGCGGTGCTCAAATACGGTACTCACGGCGGATACCACGGGCACTATGACCGTACCGGATTGCTTTCGCTGATGCGTTACGGTAGAAGTTTTTTCAACCCGGAAATGATCTGGTACAGCTATCAGCCGTTTATGTACAACTTTTACGTGCAGAGTTCCATCGCCAAAAATATGGTAACGGTGGACGGCAAACAGCAGGAGGTCGATGACAGCAGTCGGGTTATATTCCATGAGGGCGAACTTTTTCAGGCTGGTGCGGTCGAGACTGAGTCAAGATGGAGTTATCCCGGTTATGGAGGTCTGCGCTGGGGGCATATCGGCTTCCCGACTTTCAGCAGCAAAACTATTGGCGAAGGTCGTTATGTTCCTATTCCCGATCCTGAACCGCGTTACGGCTCAATGAGTGGATTCACCGAAAAAATACTTCAACGCAGGCTTATGATCCTCACCGATGACTATGTCGTGCTTTCTGATTACATCCGGGGCGGTGAACAGCATGATTACGATCTGTTGTTTCAGATCAAGGGCTTGCTTGGCATTGACGGCAATGTTAAAAAGACTAATCACGCGCCTCAGTTGGATACTGATCCTCTTAAATCCACTCAGTTTATAACCGACGTGAATTTCTATCGCGGCAGCGGTTCCATATGCGCCAGATTCCTAACTAAATTCGGTGCTGGAGCCGATAATCGCGGCACCCGTATTTATGGTGAAGACGGCGATCTGTATATGAATGTATACTACGCTTATCCTAATAATGACCGGACTTTGTTTACCGGGCTAGCGCCGGAAAACCATGGCGTCAATCGCAAATTGGCATATGAGGTCAGGGGCGATGGCAAAGTGCTTGCTTCGGGAGCTTTTGGTGCGTGGATTCTTGGCGACGCGAAAATCGACGTCCCTCTCAAGGATGTAAAAACTCTGGAGCTGTCTACCGCCATCGAGGGGCGCGGTAAAGTCAATACCCTTTTCTGGGCGGACGCGTTTATCGAAACCGCTGATGGACGACAGATTCCGCTGACCAAACTCAAAGCGGAAAAAATCAACGTTCTGGATAGTAAGTTTCCTCCGACGCAGGATTATCAGGGCGGCAAGATCAATATAGCCGGACGTGATTATAATTTCGGTCTGCCCGCCGATCCCGGAAAAACCGGCGAAAACAAGCCTGCCATATACCGTTTTGACCTGAGCGGACTTGACGCCGTAAGACTCAAAACCGTTGTCGGCGGCGATTATCCGGTCGGCAACGAAGCCGAACGGCGTATTACTATCGGTATGAAGACCAGAGCGGATAAGGCGTCATTCTTGACTGTGATAGAACCTTTTGAACAGGAAAGCGTTATCCAGTCCGTTGAGGCTGCCACAGCCGAAAGTCTGACGGTAAAACTTAAAGATGGCAGAGTTCATCAGTTTACTATAAGCGGTATGAATAAGGAGAAGTCGGAAATAAAGATAGAAATGCGTGAGATTCGCGATGGTAAAACCGTAACGGAAACCGCGCATAATTGAACTTGAAATATAAAAAAATACGAGAGATGGAGAAAAAGTAAAATCATGGGTTCACAACTTACTATCGGGCTGGACTTTGGTTCGGACAGCGTTCGTTCCGTGCTGGTGGACGTCGGCAATGGAGAAATACTTGGTTCACGTGTACACAATTACCGGCGTTGGTCGGAAAACAAATATTGTGACGCCGCCAATTCTATGTTCCGTCAGCATCCGCTGGATTATCTGGAGGGTATTGAAACGGTAATTACCGGCGTTCTTGACGGCGTCGATGCTTCACGGGTCTGCGGTATTGGTATAGATACCACCGGTTCGACGCCTTGCGCGGTTGACCGTAACGGTACTCCGCTGGCGTTGCTGCCGGAGTTTACCGATGATCCCGACGCCATGTTTATTCTCTGGAAAGACCATACCGCGCTGAAAGAAGCCGCGCTTATCAATGAGTTCGCGAAAAATTACAGTGATGTCGATTATACCATGTATGTCGGCGGTATATATTCCAGCGAATGGTTCTGGGCTAAAATACTGCATGTCCTCAAGCACAATGAAAAAGTTCGCGCCGCCGCTTTCAGTTGGGTGGAACATTGCGACTGGATAGCCGCTGAACTCACCGGCAGAACAGATCCCTTACGCATGAGCCGTTCACGCTGTGCCGCCGGACACAAAGCCATGTGGCATTCCTCCTGGGATGGCTTGCCGCCTGAGGAATTCTTTGCCGGATTGAGTCCTTTGCTTGCCGGGCTTCGCGAACGGCTTTTTCAGGATACAGATACCGCCGAAAAAGCGGTCGGAACCCTGTCTCCGCTCTGGGCTGAAAAACTTGGACTATCTCCTTCAGTTGTAGTCTCCGGTGGAGTGTTCGATTGTCATGCCGGAGCCGTTGGCGCCGCCGCCGGAGCCAATGAGCTGGTCAAAGTTTTTGGTACTTCCACTTGCGATATTATTGTGGTTCCCGAAGTTG
>JAFGXT010000089.1 GCA_016936495.1 Victivallales bacterium | reverse complement strand
TTCATTTGCAATATATTCTCCATTATTTTTTATATCATAGTCAATTAGTCACGGGATAATTTTCGCAATATACATGCCAAAGACGCCACAGGCCCTCGCCATCAGCTCCCGCGACACAAAAAACCTTCTTAAACACAATCTTTAAAATAAAATACTTGAATATTGCGCTCCCATACAGTAATTATATTACACCTGCAACACTATAACAAAAGGATTTTAAGATCATAGCTGTAAAAAATCGGCAATACCGTCATTCTGGTATGCTTTCTGCTGTTTTACACATAAAAAATATAAACAAATCTAAATCCGGCAAAGAAATATAGTAATGAAGACAACTAATAAGCTCCTGATAACACTAAGCATACTTCTGGCGGTGGATCTGATAGCTTTCGGCATTGTTGTGTTTTTCGACAATAAAAATGAAGCTATAAACAACATAGACAACATCAGACTGGGCATAACCCCCAACCCGGACAGGCTCGAAACCCCCAAGACCATTGAGAATTTTTTCAAAGTAGCGGGAAAACACGGCAGCTTTGAACTGGAGCCCTGCTACACCGCCAGCTACAATGAAGCCATTTCCGGATTTATCCACGGTTCGCTAGACCTGCTCTATATCAACCCCGCCTATTACTTGTACCTGAAAAAAAACTATAACGCCGACGTCGTCGCTTTCCAGCTCTATTCAAAACAGGAAATGGAATATAATCACGCTGTTCTGCTTTCCATAAAACCCTTTGGACACCTCGCCGAGACCCGCGGTAAACGCATATCCTTTACCAATAAATACTCCATGTGCGGATATCTGGTGCCGGAACGGCATCTACGCAATAATATAACCGAACCACTGGAAACCTGGTTTTCCAAGATTGATTTCAGCGGATCAGATCAGTATTCACTTGATGCTCTGTTGAAAGGCGAAACCGATATCATCGCCTGCGACCTTCTCAGCCTGATACACAACACCACCTACAAAAAGAACGCCAGAAAATTACACCTGATGTGGATATCTCAAAAACTCCCCGAATCCCTCATCTGCGTAAGCGCGAAAAGTATGGAAAGCGATTTTTACAACAGAAAATCTCTCGTGGAACTAGGCAATTCTCTCTGGCAGCTCTCCAGACGCGAAACCCTCTACAACCGCAATTCCATGAATTTTGAGCCCCCTCATTTTGAATACATGAAAGAACTGGACAAACTGGAAAAGTTCCTGTTTCCCAATTAAACCATAACACAATAATAATGATAATATAATTTGCAGGAGTTAATAAGAATATGCCAGGTAAAAGTATCAGATTTCAATTCGCGGTCATCGGCATCCTATATGTTTTTTTCGCACTAATGCTCATTCTGGAGATGTTTTTCGTCTATAGACGAGCCCAAACCGACATCAATGAAATGCGTCAAACCCATACTACCATCAACGAATACCTTAAACTTGAGGACGAAGAACTAAACCTGACCTACCGCATCCGCAACTTCATCGCCAATCCGGTCAACAAGAACAACATAAGTGAATTAGACAAACTCGACGAAGATATCGGCAAATGGTACGCCAGAATAGAATTCTGGAAACAGAAAATGGCCACCTGGCAGATATCCGAAGACAGCGGCAGTTTAGAAAACTCCGTATTTTCCAAAACCTTCATGTTCAACAAAAAACGCCAGGCAAACGCCTACAAACGCGCAGTACAGTGCTGCCGCGAAAATCAACCCGCCGAAGCCCAGCATATTATGAATATAGAATCACGTTTCAGCCATTCCGTGCACGACACCATATTGATGATAAACAGCAAAATGGAACTGCGGCAGGAAAAAAGCATCAAGACTTTGCGCAACTTCTTCCTGATCATGACCGTCGGATGCCTGTTCGCGCTGGCGCTGATCATCATCTCCGGTACCGGCATATATCGTAATATCATCAGCAGCATCAATAAAATCGACCTCGCCACCAAACGCATCAGCAGCGGCAACTTCACCTCCAGCGTAAAAATAGCCAACCCGCAGGAATTCTCTTTCCTCGCCAACTCCTTCAATAATATGCAAAACACCATCAAACTGCGCGATGGAAAAATCCACGAGGATGCCGAGGACATTAAAAAGATCAACGAATTCCTCGAACAAAAAGTCATAAGCTGCAACCGCACCATCGAACAACAGGAAGAAACCCTGTCCCGCAAAAATGAGGAAATGGATCACACCCTCCACATGATGTCAGAAGAACTCCGTCAACGCCTGGTCGAACTCAATAAATGCAGCGAATACTTCTATGAACTCGAAGAAAATGCCGAATCCTCTGACGAAAAGTTCAACAGCGAGCTCAAAGTAATGACTAAAGGATTGAAAAAAATACAATCCATGTCACAACAACTCTCCATGCTCGCCAGCATCAGTGCAGAAACCATGCACATCCAGCACCTGCCCATGAACGCGGTACTGAAAAACATATCCGAACACCTTAAATTCCATCTAGGCATGGCGGGCGCGGAACTGGATATATCCGACAATCTGGCGGATTGCCAGGGCGATGGCTCCATGATTGAACAAGCTTTTGTCAAACTGGTCGAAAACGCCATCAAATTCCGCTCGCCGGAACGCGATTGCAAAATAGAAATATCCTCGGAAGTGGACATCACCATGGTGCGATACAAGATCAGCGACAATGGTCTGGGATTTGATGAAAAATTCAAAGAGAAAGTATTCCAGCCATTTTTTCAGGTCAACCCCGGCAATACCGAAGGGGAAGGTCTTGGACTGGCGATCGTTCACCGTGTAATGGATCTGCACAACGGCAGCATCATGGTAGAATCAAACCCGGACAAAGGTTGCACCTTCATCATGGAATTACCCAAACAGCAACATCAGCAAATATAAAAAACGCATAACCCGGCATGGGCTTTACAGATCAAATATCTTGCCGGGATTCATAATCCAATTAGGGTCAAAAGCTTTTTTAACAGCTCGAAGCATACTGATGTATTCGGGCGATACCACTTTGTCCATATACTTTTTCCGCTTGCAACCAATACCATGTTCACCGGAAATCCTGCCGCCCAACGCCGCAACATCGCGATAACATTCATCCAGAATCATAGGCAATTCCGAATTCCACTTATCATCACTCCACTCCGGCGGACATACCAAACGGGCGTGAACATTGCCGTCGCCGGCGTGTCCAAAACAGGGAACGGAAATACCGTAACGCTCAGCGATACGCTCAAGCCCTGCCACCATGGCGGGGAGCGACGCAGGCGGAACAACCATATCCTCGCCGCTTTGACGCTTTGAAAAAACATTGAACGCCTCACCTATATTACGCCGGATACGCCACAAACGCTCGGAGATAGAAGGGTTATCCGCCACATAAACCTCATACGCGCCATGTTCGCGACACAGAAGCCCCACTGCTTCGTATTCATCCGCCAGCCGTTCCTGATCCGTGCCGTCAAGCGAAACCAGCAACATTGCGCCACAATCCTCATAAGGAATGCTCTCATTAAGATATTCACACGCGCCCTTGACCGCAATACGATTCATGTACTCGATCGAAGCAGGAATAATTCCCGATACAGTCATCAAACGTGGCACGGCTCCAACAGCCTCCTCCGTATTTCTGAACATACACAACAGGTCAACCTGGAATTCAGGCAACGGGATCAGTTTCAACACAATACGGGTAAATATCCCCAAAGTACCTTCGGAACCGACCATGAGCTGTACCATATTATATCCGGTAACGTCCTTGACCAGCTTCCCCCCCAGCTCAACAATTTCTCCAGTAGGGGTAACCACTTCCAGACCTAACACATAACGGGAGGTAACACCGTATTTTACCGCCTTGCCGCCGCCCGCGTTCTCCGCGACATTACCTCCGATAAAACAAGTCTCCAAACTCATCGGATACCCGGCGTAAAAGAGTTTATGTTTCCTCAACGCCTCATTTATCTCATTAGTAACGACTCCGGGCTCGACTTCAACCATCATATTCTCAACATCAATATCCAGTATTCGGTTCATTCTGTCCAGACACAAGACTATTCCGCCGGAAACCGGCACCGCACCGCCGGACAAACCGGAGCCGGCGCCGCGCGGCGTTACTGGAATTTTTTCAAGATTCGCAAGTTTCATAATCGCGGATATCTGCGCGGCGGAATCCGGACGCACGACCGCTTCCGGCATCCCCCGGTATTCCGTACCCGGTATCTCATCGTGAGAAAACACCTCAAGCCGTTCCTTATCTCCATAAATAACATAAGCGTCTCCGACGATACGCTTTAATTCCGCCGCGATCTCCGGTGTCAGAGTTCTGTATTTTACTTTATCCATGTTGCATTCCCCGCGTTGATTTCCCCGATCAGAGCCGGAATAACATCAAACAAACTACCTGTAATACCAAAATCGGCGATACTGAATATTTGTGCTTCTGGATCAGTATTGACCGCCACCACAGTCTCGGCCGTACGCATACCCGCCAGGTGCTGAATGGAACCTGACACGCCGAACGCCATATACAGCCGCGGACTTATAGTCTTACCGCTCAAACCGATCTGATGCGGATAGCTCATCCAGCCACGATCTACCACCTCACGCGTGGCGCCGACTGCCGCGCCAATCCGTTTGGCAAAGTCAAATACGAGCTTGAGGTTGTCAGCCTTTTTTATCCCTCTGCCCACCACTACCACTTTTTCCGCGTCCTGAATACCAAAATCCTCGCTCAAGGGACAAAAGCCGATATGTTTGACCGTATTACGTCCCTCAGGCGACGGCGGAAGTTGTTTCATACGCAAAATCACACCGGAACTCTCTCCCCTGCCCTTAAGCGGTTCCGCCGGAAGGCATGAATGCGGTCTCAACGTCGCCATCTGCGGACGGCACGATGGACTCTTTATACTTGCCATGATATTACCGCCAGCGGCGGGACGGGTCTGAATAAGCAGACCACTTTCCGGGTCTATATCCAGCCCGGTACAATCGGCGGTAAGTCCGGCATGGACATTCATCGCGGCATAAGGAGCCAATGACCTGCCGGTAGTGGTGGCTCCAGCCAATACCACCTCCGGTTTATATTCATTTATCAACGCCGTCAAGCACGCGGCATGCAATTCAAGATCAAATTTATCCAGCTCCGGGAAATCCGCCACTATCACCCGGTCGGCTCCGCACCGGATCAGACGGTATAGTTCCTTATTGGTCATGCCCGCGCCGAACACAACCGCGGTCAAACTGGTATTACGTTTACGTGCCAACTCAAGACCACGCGCAATCAGCTCGAATGAAATGCGTAAAAGCTCGCCGTCACGTTGTCCGGCAATTATCCATATTCCAGAAAAAGCCTCTTTCATACCCCCCCTCCGCCAATTCTACGCGTCAACAAAAATTCATTTAGCTGTTTTACAGCGGCAAGCGCCCCCTGCCCTTGCGTAGCGGATGCCATGATGCAATCACGCATTATCTGCGGACGGAATATCTTATCAACTCTGGTTGGAGCCCCCTGCAATCCCACCAGTCGCTCATCGAGCTTGAGTTCATTCTGCCCCAGCGTCTTCACCGGCGCGCGCCGGGCGCGGATCTTGCCTTCGAGCACAGGCAGACGCGGGACGGCTATTTCTTTTACCACCGTCAACAACATCGGAAGCTTTCCGGCAAGCTGTTCTTCTCCATCTTCAACCAGGCGTGAAGCGGTAAAATCTCCTGCAGAAGCAAGCTCAAAATGATTCACATAAGTAAGAGCATTGATGTTCAAAGCCGCAGCCAGCTCCGGACCTACCTGACCAGTATCGCCATCGGTGGCGCGTTCTCCGCATATTATCAGGTCAAAATCTTTCACCGTGTTTATGGCGGCGGCAAGTATCCAGGCGGTAGACCAGGCATCGCTCCCGGCATAAGCACGATCGCTGACCAGAACTGCGTCATCAACCCCCATGGACATTACTTCCCGCAAGGCTTTTTCCGCATGCGGCGGCCCCATTGATATGGCGGTGACGTGCGCGTTGTGCAACTCTTTCAGTTGCAAAGCCAATTCCACTGCATACAAGTCAAGCGGGTTTACTATGGCGGTGCCGCTATCGCGGACAAGTGTACCGGTGGCTTCGTCCATCCGCAATGTGCGGGTCTCGGGCACCTGTTTGACTGTTACAATTATATGCATCGGCGTCTCACGCTTTGCGAAGTTCTTCGAGTTCGGCTACAAAATTCTCCAACAGTTCATGCGCCTGTTCCTGCGTCCGCGCCTCAACATACAGACGTATGACCGGTTCAGTATTGGAAGGCCGCACCAATATCCACGCGTCCCGGCTGAAATTAATTCTTATGCCGTCAATTGTAATAGGATTCAATTCACGATAACGGACTTTGAGCTTGCGTACAATATTTCTGGCGTTTCCAACGTCACATTTGAATTTCCTGGACACACTCACATACATCGGCAGGGATTCGACAATATCATCAATAGACGCTCCGCTCATGGCAAGCATTTCAAGCATCAACGCCATTGCAGTAAAGCTGTCGCGGCAGGGATACACGTCAGGATAGATCACGCCGCCGCTACTGCCCTCGCCACCAATGACCGCATGTTTCTGTCGCATCAATCCACTTACGTTGATCTCGCCGACTTTGGAATAGTAAGTAGCGCAGTTATAACTGGCGGCAACGTCCTCCACCGCCTTGGTGGTCTGGATGTTGACCACTACATTACCATTGGTACCGGACAACACATGATCGACCGCCAGCACCAGTACACTCTGCTCTGACAAGGCTTCACCATTGCTTCTGACCACGCCGATACGGTCGGCGTCCGGATCTTGCGCGAAACCTATATCACAATGATATTCCAGAACAGTCCGGGACAGCTCCTGCATATTTTCAGGAACAGGTTCCGGATTCCGACGAAAAATGCCGTCGGGCTGATCGTTGATTGTGAAGACCTCACAGCCAAGCGCCTCCAGAAACGAACGGGCAAATAGAGCTCCGGCGCCGTTGCAGCAGTCCACCGCGACCTTAAAGCGGGCATTGCGTATCGCGTCCACATCGATCTTGCTGAAAATGCGTTTGCGATGTACCTCAAAAGGATCTTCCACATAACGGATATTACGATAATCGTGTTCCGCCACGTAAATATTGTCCGGCTGATTATAGATATCCTGAAGCTCCGCCGCCTCGTTGTAATTAAGAAAGGTACCGGACGCGCCGATAAATTTAAGCGCATTCCATTCCACCGGGTTATGGCTGGCACTGATAACGACACCGCCACTGGCGCGATACTTATCCACCAGCATCTGCACCGTGGGGGTTGGTACCACACCGGCAAGCACCGGCTGACAACCAACCGCCAGCAAGCTGGCGATGACGGCGTGTTCGAGCATGGCTCCACTGGGTCTGGTGTCACGTCCGACAATGACCTTGCCGCCACCGACATACTGTCCGAACGCGGTCGTAAATCCGGCGACAAGTCCAGGGGTAAGCGATTCACCGACGATACCGCGCACGCCGCTTACGCTTACCTTCAGATCTCCGGTTATATTATGTTTTTTACGGCTCATGAGCCCCCCCGTCGTTCCATAGCGCCGCGTATTTCCACCGCACGGTCTTCGGCTTCTTCGCGGGTCTTCCACGCGACGATCATTCTTATAACCGGTTCGGTGGCGGAGCTGCGCAGATGCACCCAGCCGTCATCCCAGTCAAACCGGAATCCATCTTCTTCGGACACACGCGCGTCAGGATAAAAATTACGTAATTCGCGAATGCGGGAATAGGCGTTGACCGCCATACAGGAAATTTTCTTTTTATTGATCCAGTAACGCGGCAGCCGTTTCACCAGACCGGAAGAAGAGCATTGATGTTCCGCCATAGACTCAAGAATAAGCGCCATGGCGGCAAAACCGTCATAGCCGTTGACGGAACCACGCAAGACGACACTGCCGCTGCCGTCGCCCCCCATGATAGCGTCATGTTCCAGCATAGAATCTAAAACGTAAGCCTGCCCGACACGGGTTTTGACCAAGTGGCAGTTGTGGTGTTTGACAATATCATCAAGCGTTCTGGTAGTGCAGGTGTTAGTAACCACGGTCTGTCCAGATCCGGCTTTTTCCAGCACATGATCGGCAACGAGGGGGAAGGAAAGTTCTTCAGACAAAGTCTCGCCATTATCGCTGACCACCGCCAGGCGGCTCATATCACTATTGAAAACAAAGCCGACGTCGCCCTTAAGCGGTTCCATAATGGAACGCACCTGAGTACTGCTCCGGGGACGGGGTTCGGGATCGTGCGGCAACACACCGGAAAGCTCATTATTGAGCGAAATCAGACGGATGCCAAGTCTGGCGCTGAGCTTATCCGCGAGGAGACTGCCGGAGCCATTGCAAAAATCGGCGATGACGGTATAATTACCCGAAGCGATTAATCCGGTATTGATATTCGCGCAAATGGCGTCAAGATAAGCATCGGCAGCGTCAGAACCCACCATTTCCACCGAGCCAGTTTTGTTCCATGGCTGGCAAGCGTATTTATTGGAATGATAGATGTCAAGCAGTTCCTGCACCTGAACAGAATTGAGGTATGCTCCGCAGGAATCAAGCGGTACCAAAGCGTTCCAGTTGGCGGGATGATGTCCGGCACCAATCATTATCCCGCCTTGGGCATCAAGGTAAGGGATCAAAAATTGAAGCATCGGTGCAGGGCATATACCGGCGTCGAAAACCTTGCAGCCGCAACTGAGCAGGGAACTTATTACCGCGTGATAGAGCATGCCGGAAGAGATTCTAGTGTCCCGGCCGACAACAACAACTCCGCCATCAGTATAAGTACCGAAAGCGGAGGAGAAATTTATGGCATATTGAGGGTTCAGACCGGAGCCCGTCTCTCCTCGCAACCCGGCTGTTCCCAACCTGAGAAAACGCATAATTAATTATTCATCATCTTTGGAAGAAGAAAGTTTTTTGATTCGTTCTTCAGTACATACGACCTCAGTGATGCGCAATCCGAAATTATCATTAACTACCACCACGTCGCCTTTCCCGACCAGCACCCCGTTAACCAGCAGATCCACCGGTTCGCCGGCTACCCGTTCAAGTTCCACCACCGAACCTTTTCCCAGGCTAAGCAGATCTTTAATTTTTATCACAGAGCGCCCCAGCTCGGCACTGATGCTCACGGGAACGTCAAAAATCATTTCCAGATTGCGGTGAACGTCCTCATCGGAACCGACAACCTGAGTATCGCTAAGTCTTCCAAATTCAGCATCAGCGATATTCGATTCTTTATTTTTTTCAGCCATTTATACACCTCATTAATAATTAATTTCCGTTATAATATAATTTCAACCGTTGTGCCAGTCAAGATTAATATCGGGTCCCTCGCTATTTTTCTGCGGACGGTCGAATATTTTCAAATAAAGGTTCTGTTTTATTCTACCGGGTTTGCCAAGAAACATCTCCTTACCGGCAACGTTGAGCGGCAACGGATCCATCACTGAAGAATTGAGCACCAAAACATCGCCTGCCTTAAGCCGCAGCAGTTCGGAGCCACTTATAATAGCCTCACCCAGCCTGGCGGACACGGGCAATTCCACTTCCATGAGCGAATTGAGCAGATTCTGTTTAGTCTCGCGGTCAGTTTTCTGACCGTAGTAAGACTCCATCTGGCTAGCGGCGCTTGCCAGATATTCGTTCACCGCCTGGATCAGGGGGAGCGGATAACAGATATTTATAGTGCCGTTGACAAAGCCGATTTTCACATCGAAAGTGAGAACTACCACAGGGGCATCCACCGGAGCCGCCTGGATGTATTCCGGGTCGGATTCGGAATTGACCTGGGTCAGGACAATATCCTTCATAACCGTACGCCATGAAGTCTGAAGCTTATCAATAATTCTTTCTATAAAGGGGGTGATAATAGCGATCTCAATATCGGTAGGAACTCTGAGTTCGATCTCGATGTCGCCTTTGCCGCCCAGGAGCATATCCAGAACGCCAAAGATAAGCGAAAGATTGACGTCGAACACCGACACTCCGGGTAGCGGATCGGCGGTAAACACCACGCTATGAGTTACGCCCGGCAGGGTCTTGATAAACTCGCCATACTGAAGCTGTTCGGTCGCTACAAGCTCGAATTCCACACCGGTACGCAGGAAGAGCGAAAGACTCGACACCATTTCCCGGGTAAAGCCCTCATGAACGTCCTGAAAACTGCGCAACTGATCCTTGGTGATCAGATTAGGACGGTGAAAGTCGTAATCCTCGATAGGCGAATCTTCGCCTTTCTTATTTCCTTCGGACTCATTAAGATCAATGGAACCATCCTCCATCGCCCCCAGCAGGGAATTGATCTCGTCCTGATTAAGTACATTGGCCATTATATGATTCCTTGCAAGAGTTTATTGTACGAGGAAGCTCGGGAAATACACTTCGGTAACCACGCCTTTGACTTTTCTGTCGCTGAGCATGCCGTTGAGTTTAGTCTGAATTTCTTTGCGCAATGAAACGCGTGCGCTCTTCGATAGCAGGTTATCCAGATCACGTTCGGCAAGGATATCCAGTATCTCCGCTCTGATCATACTTAGCATACCATGAGAATTAGTGGAACTTCTATCCTTAAAATATTCAAGCATGGCTTCGTCGCTGAGTTCAAGAACAACCTCGACCTGGGCGAAACGCGTTGCCTGAGTTCCGGCGACGTTGAATTTGAAAGCCTCCAGTGCGATTTCCGTATATTTACGGTTCTGGGCTTCAGGATTAGTAGTATCCTGAGGCATAAAAGCGTTCAGGGCAAGGATAGTTACAATGGGGGTAAAAACCAGTACCAGGATCGCCAGTACGATCAGCATGATAACTACCGGTTTGGATTTATCCGCATTAACTTCCACTGCTTTTTCTCTGTTCTCTGCCATAATCATTTCCTCCTGCGATTTTTTTCAAATATATAGAAAAAAGTCTCCTGAGGAGACATTTTTTCACTTCCGTTAACATTATAATATCTGGTGCTGGAATTGCCCAGCGCCTCCATACGAGAATAAGGAATCCCGGCGGTCTCATGAATATACCTCATGATATTAGCCGAACGCTGAAGCGCCAGATGATTATCCTTTTCAAAATCATTATACTCACTGCTGTAACACTTGATCATAAGTTTATAATCATACAAGATGAAGCCAACTTTGAATTTATCAAGTGTTCTTTTGATTTCAGGAGTGAGAAATGTCTTAAATTCGGGAAATTCTATCGGAACGTCGACTTGGAGGTAGCGTCCTTTGTCGGAATCCTCGACATCGGCGCTGGTGTTACCGACGCCGCCTTCTCCGCGAATAATATTTTCATGGGTACCCTGTCTGCTTTTATCCCCTGTTCCATGCGGGTTGGGCACATCGGCGCCGCCGGAGCCGGATGAGATGAATTGAAACAATCCCATTCCCCCGGTAAGACCGAAGGCGTTTTTAACCTGTCCTATTCCTTTCTGAAATCCAGACTCCTGGGTGGTGGACATGGATTGAAGCAGGATAAAAAACGCGAGAATAATAATCATCAGCGAGGTGTACTGCCCCATGTAGGCCGGTTGGCCGACGAGTACTGTTTTCTTCATGTTTTATATCTCCTGCTGAAAACTTATAAGTTCATCTATGGTAATTCTGCTGACTCCGATTTTTTCCGCCAGCATGAGCCGTAAGAAAGGCTTTTGAATGTCAACAGATATTTCATAAGCATAGGTAAACCGCTGGGGTTGTATACTGTACTTATTGATAAAGACATTGCCTACGGCAAAGGTCATCTCCCTGGCATGATTCCATTTCTGCACAACACTGCCATTTCCGAAGTTGGGATTGAACACAGCGGTCATACATATTTCATTATCAATCGAACTGGCAAGGTTGGCGAATGACTGCAACAATTTAAAACTGTCGGGAATAAGCACACTGGAATCTCTTTCGAACAAAGTATCGAAAGGAATCTCAATACAGATTCCCCGGTCAAGTTGTTTTGCCATTACAAACTTATGAAACCCAAGTTCCAGAACTCTTTCCTTGAAGTCATTGAATCGGTTGGTTACAACATTCGACTTGAGATTCACCACTGCGAGCTTATCATCACTGATTACGGATTCGCTTTTACCGCCGTCGTCGCCGAAAGTATCCACCTTAGTAGTGCTATGCTGCCGGGAACGTTTGGCATCCTGTGTTTGAGAGGCCGTATCACCGAAGCTCATCACGCTCAACGCGCCCTTCATCCCCTCAAGCGCGTCCTGCAACTTGTCCTTATTGGGAGTGGAGAAGGACAACAGCATGACAAAGAATGTAACCAGCAACGACATACAGTCGCCCAGGGTCAACATCCAATCAGGACATCCATCCACATATATAATATTATCATCTTTTTTGCCCATTATCAACTCTCTGCCGGATCACGCTGAAGCGCGTGATCGTTTAATCGGTACAAAACTATTCGCCTTTCTGGAGATTTGCAGCTCTTTCCGCAGGGGTCAGATAGACCTCCAACTTTTCTCCCACCATACGCGGACTGTCGCCGGACTGTACGGAAAGGATACCGGCAAGAAGCATCCTTTTAAGGTGTACTTCCTCCTGGGTTCTCTGTTCAAGTTTATTTTGCAGCGGGATGCAAAACAGGTTAGCGAATAAAGCGCCGTAGAAAGTGGTAATCAATGCGATAGCCATACCTCCGCCAAGCTTGGACGGGTCAGATAAGTTCTGCAGCATGTTCACCAGTCCGATGAGTGTACCGATCATACCGAAAGCGGGAGCAAAACTGCCCATACCTTTCCAGATACTGTGTCCGATGGCATGGCGCATTTCCATGTTTTCTATTTCCATCTCCATAATCTGGTTCACGGCGTCCGCCGGGCTGCCGTCAACAATCATCTGCAGACCGCGTTTAAGAAAATCATCACTGATACCATCAAGCCGTTCCTCCAGCGCCAGAATACCATCACGACGGGCGATGGTGGCAAGATCTATCAACGTGGAATACCACGGCACGATCTCAAGGCTGCCGGAATTAAGGGTCTTTTTGGTTACCACCAGCACAGATTTGACTTTAGGCAGCGGAAAAGAGATTAACAGAGCGGCAAGTGTTCCGCCCATTGTGATCATCATTGAGCCGACGTCAATAAACGCGCCGGCTGCTCCTCCGCTGATAATCGGGAAAGTAACCAGTACAATTCCCAGTATTATTCCTATAATAGTTCCAATATCCATAACTTACCTGTGTTATTGTATTGTTCAGATTATATTATCAATTACCGGTCACATCTCCGGGTTCATCCCCGGAAACCTTGTGCTCCACCGTCATAACTCCGGTATTGCGGTACCTGTAGCACTGCTGTTTGAATTCGACGATCTTATTGATAATCTCCTCCGGCTCCTCACTGACGATAAAATTATGTCCGTTAGTGAGCACCAGCAGAGTATCAGGGATGACCTCGATCTTCTCTATCAGTTCACAGTTAATGTACTTGACATTACCGGCAACATCTGTAACCTTAATCAAAACATTACCCTCCGTTAGGAATCAGCTGCTGACCGATTCGAGTTTACCGGATATCATATCAATTACCTTGTCCACGCTTTCCTGAACGATCAGGCTGTTACCGTTGGACAAAATCAGAATAGTGTCCGGAGACTTTCTGATTTCTCTGATAAGGGAGGTATGCAACTTAGTTTTCTGTCCTCTTAAATCAGTTACCCAGATCATAATAACCTCTCAATGTTAGTGTTGTTACATGTTGATGATAGTATTCAGCAACTCATCCTGAGTGGTGATCACTTTCGAGTTAGCCTGGAAAGCGCGCTGAGTTACAATCATATTGGTGAATTCGGTAACCAGATCGGTATTGGATTCCTCCAACGCGCCCTGGGTCAGAGAACCGGAACCGCCGGTACCTGGCATATTTATGGTTCCCGCGCCGGAAGAAGTAGTGGCACGATAAAGCCCTTGTCCCATTGACTCAAGAGAATCGTTGTTGACGAAAGTGGTTACGCCGAGATTGAAGGTGCCAATAACTGCGCCGGTACTGTCGATGGCAGTTACCGAACCATCGGCCTTTATCTCAATGGCGGTAGGTTGAGTAGCGAAAGACACCAACGCCGGAGTAGCCAAAGTAGCATCGGTATAACCACTCAGCACCGAGCCATCAGAGCGCATCAGCACATATTCAGATGTGGTGTTATCATAGGTCAGGCTGAAATCGCAGGCACGGGTATAATAGGTCGAGCCTCCGAGCGACACTGGCAGAAAACCGTCGCCGGAAATCAATATATCCGCCTGGTCATTGGTAACCTGAGCCGAACCGGTATCCCAGTCGGCAGTGATACTGGCGACTTCAGCGCCTGTACCATATTGAATGGTAGTACCGGAGGCGGTAGTCCTGCCGCTGGCCACAAACGCCTCAGCAAACTGGGCTGTTTGTGATTTATAAGCAAGAGTTCCACTGTTGGCGATATTGTTGGCGATTACTGAAAGCTTGTCAGCCTGGGCGCTCATACCACTCACGGCAATATTCATTACTCCACTCATCTTACTGTCTCCTTGTATTTATCGTTGCTTTTTTATTCACATTGTCGCATTATCAGCGTTTAAGCGGATGTATCATCTGCCACGACGGCTTCGCTCACCGGAGCCTCAGCCAAATTAAGCACATAATCAACCGGAACTTGAACCCCGTTGACGATCACCGCGAAAGAATCATCACCGGTACGCGCTACGCCGGTGGCCGAACCGGTAATACGTTCTCCCGTACCATCCATATCCATGTATGTTACTTCTTTACCGATAAGCGCGGCCGCGCTGGTCAGCGCATTCTGCTCAATGAAGGTATTCATATTAGTATTGAGTTCCTTAGTTGCCTCAAGCGTACTGAACTGGGAGAGCTGAAGCACCAACTCTTTATTATCCATAGGATTAGTTGGATCCTGGTTGCCGATTTCCGCGACCAGAAGTTTGTAAAACGCACCAACGTCATTAAGGGACTGATTGGAAGATCCAATCTGCATATCATTGCTGCTCGAACCTACAGTGTTTAAATAATCACTTATAGTATTATCTGCCATCTTACATCTCCTGATTTACTCATTAATTCTGCAACCATATACTTTACGAGATATTTTAACGCATGATATATGCCAGCAATAAAACATTTTCACATTACACTCATAAAAAAAGGTTTCTTCTTTGCTCAGAAGAAACCTTTTTCCAATCCTACGGCTCTTTTGAGCGGGCAAAAACTTATTTCATCGCCAATATCGCCTCCAGATCAAGTTTATCGCTGCCCGCGAGTTTAACATTATCAATATCTTCATTTCCGGTCGGGGAATTTTTTTCCTGCTGTTGCGCGAACTTATGCTCTGAATTGCTACTACTGAAGTCAAGAGTTACATCTTTATACCCCATTGCCCGGAGCTGTTGCGTCATGCCCTCGCGTTGACTCATCAATTCCTGTCTGCCGGAATTGGTATCGGATTCGATTACCACTTTCAGAGAATTTTCTTTCTGTTCCAGAAACATCTGCATCTTACCGAGATTTGCAACTTCGAAACTCACGCTGATACGGTTGCCACGTCCGGTATCCTGAAGCGGAAGCATATCCTGAAGTTTATAAATTATCTGCTGAACAGCTTCGACTTTGTCGGGAATCGCTCCACCGCCAAGCTCCGGACTGGCACCGGTATTGGTAGCAGAAATATTATTCACGCTCTGGCTCAAGTCCATATTATTGCCGAACACAATATTCTGAACATTATCGGTATTTTGTATATTTCCGGTCTGCGGAGCTGTTTTCATGGTTTGTGCAGCAATGGCGGCGGAAGTCATAACTTTCAAAGAAACGTCGGCAGCTCCGGACTGCGGCTGACTTTGCAAACGCTGCATACCCGCACTGATTTTGCCCGCGAGCGATTTCAACAAACCGCCGGATTCTTGTTTTGCTCCTGCGCCACTATCCTGGCGACCTTTCTTATCATATTTGACGTCCAATATCTTAATTCCGTCGGTATTTTCCATCTTGTAAGCGTCAATAGACTCATGCCGGCCCTGACCGGTAGAAACCTGGCGGAATCCGCCATCGGTTTCAGATGCCGCCTGGTCAGCTCTAACCGTAATAGCATCACTGACCATTTCGGGTTTAGTCTGTATGAACATCTCCTGTACACCATGCAAGGCAGATTCAGGGTTGTCCCCGACTGGAGCGGACTGCGACTGCGCCGCAAAGCTTTTTCCCATCCCGCTCGTTTCCGAGCTAAGCGTGGTCTGCGGCACAACGAGCGGGCTGGCGGAAACTTTATCTTCCGGCACGGCAACGGGAGTTGTGCCCTGCAACGCCTGACTCACTACATCTTCACGAACTTCGCTAACTGATTTAATCTGTTCATCGATTTTTTCAAACGCATACAAATTAAAGCTTTCCAGCTCACCATCCGGCATATCTTCGCCAACAAAAAAACCTCCGGTTCCCGACAGGTCAAGCGGATTTAACTCTCCGACACATTCGTCTGCGACAAGTATCCCGGCAATGGACATAAGCGTATTTCCCTGTCCGTCTTTACCATGTTTACCTTTTTCATCCGCAACTCCGCCGTTATTCTCTTTGATCAACGCAGAGCTAAAAGCGGAATCTTTTGTATTCCCCTGTACGGATTCACGTTCAGTCCCGGGCAACGCATTGGACTGAGAAGCATTATCATACCCTCGAAGACTGTCTATCAAATTCATTTCAGCTCCTGGTTCTGTTTTTATGTTAATATCATAAAAAAATTCATATTATATTTCTGCGGGCGGCTCGGATATCTGTTCAACCTTCGCCACTATCCGCTTCATTTTGGTCACATTCGCCTCTACGCCGGACTGTACGACGTCGGCAATGATCTGCCCGGCCTGCTTCTCGTTCATGAAATACAGTATCTGAGCAGCTCTGTCCTCGTCCCACTGCATCACCAACTGACTTGCAGCAGCAACATCCATGCCAGAAATCATCTTAGCGGTACGTTTGAGGTTTTCCTGCTGTTTTTCATCAATAAAAATAAGTATGCGGTTGACCTTGGCTTCGGCTTTGGTTATTTTTTCCTGCATCAATCTTGCCTGATTGAGGATTTCCTCGACACTACGCTTCTTCTCGGCAATATTTTCCCGTTCGACGTCAAGTTTTTTCCGTTCCTCGCTGAGCTCGACATAAAAAGTGTACAGGAAATTTTCCGCTATGCGTTCTTTGGATATATCCAGACTACGGCTTTTTTCAGCTTGCCGCAACTTCTCCTGATACGCCCTGTCGGCGACCTGTTGATATACCGGATAATCTATAAAAGGAATAGTCCCGGTCGAATACGCATAAGCGAGCATACTCACACACGCCGCCGCGACGGCGGAACTTATCAACACCAAAAATGCCAGTAATTTTTCCATTTCAAGTATATCCTGTTTTATTTATATTTTCATTTTATTGAAAAACGCAAGCGTTGTGCCTATTTCATCACTCTGTTTCTGATCTTCACGCTGAGTAGCAAGTGTCCATGAAGCTGATTCACGCTCCTGAAGTTTTTCCATTTTTTTAAGCTCAATATCCGCCTCACGCAATTTATTCAGACACAACTGCACCGCCACCATAGCTTTATTGACCACGGTCTGTTGCTGACGTCTGAGCCTTTTGAGCATGGAGACATATTTCTGTTTCTGTACAAAATACCTTCCATCCGGATTCGAGGGCACTTCCGCATACAAAGCGGAATTAATTTTAGCAACAATGCCATTCAAACGCTCCTCTTCCTCACGCAAGTTCCGTTGCGCTGCGACAAGCTCATGTTCGCGTGCCTCTTTCTGAGCCACTCTGGCATTGAGAATACTCACCATGGAAAAGCTGAATTTTTTCATCAGGCCGATACCTCTTTCATCATCTCAAAGGTCTCTTCATATTCAGTCCGGTTATACATATCCTGCACCAACATAGCACGGATCGCGCCAATTTTACGTATAGCTTCATCGATTTGCGGATTGCTGCCTTTGCTGTAAGCACCGATATTTATCATATCTTCGGCCTTGTGATAGGTGGCCATCAGTGAACGGATTTTCTGCGCATACACCATATGCTCTCTGGACACCACGCTTGACATCACGCGGCTGACGCTCGGTAACACATCCACGGCGGGATAATGCCCCATAGCGGCAATGCTACGCGATAACTCGATATGACCATCAAGTATCCCTCTGGCAGTATCCGCTATCGGATCGTTCATGTCATCACCCTCCACCAGCACGGTAAAAAATCCGGTTATACTGCCATGCTGATTGGTACCGGCACGCTCCAGCAACGCCGGCATAAGCCCGAAAACCGAAGGCGGATATCCCCTGGTGGCAGGCGGTTCGCCGATGGCAAGTCCGATCTCGCGCTGTGCCATAGCATAACGCGTAACCGAATCCATCACAAACAATACATCCTTTCCCTGATCCCGGAAATATTCGGCTATGGCCATAGCGGTCTCAGCGCCCTTCACGCGCTGCATCGGCGACTTGTCTGAAGTCGATACGATCAGCACAGAGTTTTTCATCCCCTCCTCGCCCAGCGAATCCTCAATAAAATCCAATACCTCTTTACCGCGCTCACCTATCAGTGAAATAACATTCACGTCAGCCTTGCAATTACGACAGATCATACCTATAAGTGAACTTTTGCCCACTCCGCTACCTGCAAAAACACCCATACGTTGTCCCTTGCCGCAAGTCAGCAGCGCATCAATACAACGTACTCCGGTCGCAAATTTTTCTTTTATCCTGGAACGCAACATCGAATTCGGTGCCGGACGACGAATACTCCATGACCTGCCGCCTTTCACCGAAGGCTTACCATCTACCGGCCTGCCCAGCCCGTCGAACACTCTTCCGAGCATATCATCACTGACATTCACCCGCAACCCCTTACTCACTCTGACCACGTTATCTCCACTCCTGATACCTTCCATGCCCTCCAGCGGAAACAACAACACCTTTTCATCGCGAAAGCCTACGACCTCTGCGAAAGATGATCTCTTATTATCCATATTGGAAGAAATCTCCACCAGATCACCGATGGAACACAGAGGTCCGTTCGATTCGATGGCCATTCCCACCACCTTGCTGATATACCCCACCGAACGGAAAGTATTGATTCTGTCGACTTCCACTGCATCGGCAAAACCTGCTATTTGCGGAGTTCTTAACATTATATATCTTCTTCCTGTTCTGATTCTTCTATATCTTCTTCATCAACATGCGAAAAAGCCTTATTTAACTCATTTCTGAGCGAATGTATACGTCCCGCAACGGTACCATCGATGATACCGTTGGAACCGGCAAGACGCACGTCGCCGATCTCCAGACTATTATCGCTCAACACTTCAATACCTGATTTGACCTTGATCTCTCCGCTGCTTACCAGCTTAGCCATCGCCGGATTAAGATGCAGAGTGAAATTTTCCGCTTTTATCACATGTCCCAAAACCCGGTCGATCACCGCCTGCCAGGATGCACTATCCTCCAATTCCCGGCTGATAATGTCTTCGGCTATCTTCAACGCCAGCTTGACGATCTCGCCTTTGACCTGGTTCTCAAACTCCTCCAGATACGAATTAACCGCTTCAGGCAGAGCACGACTCACATTATCCAGCTGCGCGGACAGACGTTGTATTTCCTTGTCTTTTTCCAGCGCACAGGCTTTCCAGCCATGCTGATAAGATTGCTCAAGCTCTTTTTTCTTGTCCTGATCTTTGCGGAGATTCTCCTCATTCTCAAGCGGAGTGTCATTGATAAACACATTGTCTCCGTGCTCGGTAACAAAGGACAGGCGATTTGAAAACCTGAATTTATTATTAGACATAAACGTCCTCTTCTTCGGTCGCGTTCAGTTGCAACTCGCCTGAGGCTTCGAGTGTACGTACGACGGCGACAATCGCCTTACGCTCCGCTTCCACCTCACTCTTCTTAAGCTTGCCGGTAAGTTCCATTTCCTCTTCAAGATTTTCACGCGCACGCTTTGACAAGTTCGAAGTGATACGCTCGAGCACTTCCGGATCTGCGCCGCGCAACGCAATGACCAGCTGACTGGTGGAAACCTCGCGCAAAACTTTCTGTATATCCTGATCGCCAAGCTTGCCCAGATCCTCGAAAGTAAACATCAGATCACGCACCTGATCCGCAAGTTCGGGAGTATCTTCCTGAAGCGAAGTCATCAATTCCTCTTCCAAACTCTTATCCACCCCCTGGAACAATTCAGCCACAAAGCTCGGTCCCCCAAGGTTGCTTCTTTCCTCTTCCTCATTGGTGTTGATCGATGAAGACACCTTCTCCACCAGCATACGCTCTATACGCTCAACGATATCAAGATCCGCCTCGCTGTCTTTAGCCAGACGCACGATTATCTCATCACGCATATTTTCATCCAGATACGACATGATCTCCCCGCTTTTCTTGGGCGGAAAGAAACTCAATACGATCGCCACCGTCGCCGGTTGTTCGTTTGACAGAATAGTCGCCAGATCCTGCGCACCCACTCCGGTCAAAGTCGAAAACGGTTTCGGCCGCTTCGGTTTGGCGCGCTCCAACATTTTAGCGGCTTCTTCTTCACCGACAACTCCGGCAAGAATAGCCTTAGCTACTTCATCTCCACCGGCAGAATGCTTCACTCCTTGAGATATCTTCTCGGATATCTCACTGAAGACCGCTTCCTGTACTTCCTGGTCTATCGCGCCAAGACTTCTAATCTCGGCGGTCAAAGCCTCCATGGTGGACACCCTGAAATATTTCATCACTTCAATAGCTTTATCTGTAGGAATCGACGCAAAAAAGATAGCGAGCTTCCTTGCCGTACGCATCTTCTGGATTTTTGATTTGTCTACCATAATACTCTCTTACCTGTATTTTAAACTTATCTGAAATTCTTGCCCGATTATCCCTGAGTCATCCAGCTTTCCATAAATTCAGCTATAGACTGCGGTGTAGCTTCAACCTTGCTCGCCAAAGCGTCTGCCGCGCTTTCCAAAGCCTTTGCCTGCGCATCGCGACCACCACTATCAAGCTGAGAATAATCCTCACTGTAGATGTCATCATCAAAACCACCGCCAAAATCTGCCCCTCTGACCTGAGCGCGATTGAAATATTTGCGGAACACTCCATAAAGCACCATCAGCACCAACATTCCCGCCACCGGTCTGATCAGACCAGAGGAACTGAAACGTTCAATCTGATTAATAATCTGATCCGTTACCGGAACCTTGAATACATCTGCCACATCCACTGGCGCAAAGGGCATCTGTCTAACGGTTACCGGACGTGAACTTCTGTCTCTTTTATAATTTTCAGCTCCGACCGCCGCAACCACCAGTTTCTCAAAATTGGCCATCTCTTCATCGCTCCATGGCTTATTTTCACCCTTGTAGGCGACGGTAACCGCTACAGTCATCTGCCTGATACGACCACCATTGATAGATACCTTTTCCATTGATTTAGGTATCATGAACTTTCTTTCGACCGTCTTACGCTGCTCGGACATAGTCCGGTTGGGATCGTCTCCGCCGGGATTATTCACCGGCACTTCAGAAGGACGGTTTGCGGCTACTCCGGCAGCTCCGCCCTGAGAATTGGAGTTGCGCTGAGCATCGTCTGTTATAAGCTTTTCGGAGATAACCGCCGACTGTTCAGTATTCAGAGACTCTATGACACGGTCAATCTTTTCAAAATCAACATCACAGGAGACCATAGCCACGACCTTGTCCATTCCCACTATCGGACGCAATATCGCCTCAGCTTTTTCCTTAAGATCAGCTTCAGCGCGCTGCTGAAATTCAATTCTGGAACCGGAGTCTGAACCACCCGCGCCATCAGCACTTATCTGACGTCGCAATAAACGACCGCGATTGTCGGTTATAGTAACATGATCAGGAGTCATTCCCGGTACCGCGCTGGCAACCATATAACGTATACTGTTGATCTGCTCGCTGGAAAGCTGAGTACCGCGATCCATCACCAGCATTACTGAAGCCGTAGGACTGTCACCTTCTTTCTTGAAAATACTTTTAGGCGGAAGCGTTACCATCACTTTACTGCCGACTATGCCCGGCACCTCGGTTATCATACGCTGTAATTCGCCCTGAATGGCACGCTGATACGCAACTTGCTGTTGACGGTCGGTCAGCCCCAGCTGCATGTTGTCAAACAGCTCAAAACCTTCACCCTTACTGTCAACCGCGATGCCCTCATTGGCAATACGCAGACGCATATTGTAAATGTCCTTGCCCGGAACCATGACGGTACGTCCACCATTGGTCAGCTTCATCGCCACATTATTGTCGCGGATAATATCGCTCACCCTCGCAGCGGTCTTAGAATCCAAATCGGCATACAGTATCCTCCAATCCGGACGCGATCCGAAATACAACACGCCTCCGATCACTCCCAGGCTCACCAGCCCGATAAGGATTATACTTACCTTCTGACCGACTCCGATATTTTTCCATATATCCACCAGAGCACCCAGCAAGTTGCCAAACACACCATTCATAGTCGCACACCTTTGTTTTGTGTTAAAAGTTAATTCACAACAACACAACAACGCAAGTTACAGACCACTTTAGACAAAAATCTGCATTTTTTTTAAGATCAATTGTAAAAACACATCACAAGGCTCTGAAATTCAACAGAAAAGCACTTTCAACAACTTCCGCGCCGTCAGTGTTGACAAGACACCTTTGCTCATATTCCGTGCCTGCGCGGACAATAAAAAAAGGCCTGTCCGCAGACAGGCCATATATTGATTTTGACTACAGATGTAGCAAAAAACTATTACTGAACGTTTTTACCAATACGCTTATGCCATACAGACACAATCGGACTGGCGACAAATACCGAAGAATACGTACCGACGATCACTCCTATTAGCATCACCAGCACAAAGTCATTGATCGCAACGCCACCACTGATCAACAACACCACCAACACCAGCGCGGTAGTTATGGAAGTCAACAGCGTACGGCTGAGCGTCTGATTGATACTCAAATTAATGATCTGCTTGAATCCGGCCCCCTTCTCCAGACCGAGATCCTCACGAATACGGTCAAATACCACAATAGTATCGTTCAGAGAATAACCGATGATCGTCAGTAGCGCCGCGATTACCGGGAGCGTTATCTCACGCCCGCCAAAGAACAGACCTATGCAGGCAAAAATACCGATGGCGATAAGAACGTCATGCGCCAGCGCAACTATACCCGCAATCGCAAACGCAAACTCGAAACGGATCGAGACATAAACGACGATGCCCAATATAGCCAGGAATATCGCCAGAACCGCCGACTTAGTAAATTCCATACCGATAAGACCGCCGACTGAAGTCTCGCTGCCTTCCTTGTAATTCGCCTGCGGAAACGCCTTGTTAAGAATACCGATGATCACTTCTTTTGGACTCTGCTCGGTATTACGCGTCAACTCACCCATGTCTTTCTCACGGATAAGAATAGCCAGTTTGCGATCTGTCTCATCCATGGAAGTCTTGTAATTGACTTTAGGCTCTTTGAATCCGGCTCCAACCAGCACATCAGCAATATCCTGCTGCGGAATATTTTCCGTATAATTCATGGATATTTCAGTACCTCCGGTGAAGTCAACGCCAAGCAGACTGCGCCCGCGAATACCAATAACCACCAGCGATAAGATCATAAGCACCGCCGATATAGTCAACGCAACCTTGCTCTTACCCAGAAAATCGAAACTTTGCTTGAAGCAGAACCATGCCGCAAATTTCATTTCCTTGAAATTAAAGATGCGCCCCAGAACATCAAACACCAGACGCGTCATAAACAGCGCGGTAAACATACTTGTGGCAATACCGATACTCAATGTAACTGCGAAACCTTTTACCGGACCGGTGCCTAGATAAACCAGGATAAGCGCGGTTATCAAAGTAGTTACGTTCGCGTCCAAAATCGTGCTGAAAGCTTTGGAATATCCCAGATCTATCGCACTCGCCAACCCTTTGCCTTTAGCCAACTCCTCGCGGATACGCTCGAAGATCAACACATTCGCATCCACCGCCATACCTATGGTAAGGATAATACCGGCAATACCCGGCAGCGTCAACGTGGCGGAGAAAGTAGCCATAGCGCCAAGAACCAGAATAACATTAACCGCCAAAGCCAGATCGGCGATAAGCCCGGCACGACGATAATATATAAACATAAACACCATCACCGCTATCAAGGCGATGATACCCGCATGAATACCACTTTGGATATTTTCTTTACCCAAAGTCGGGTCAGTGTCAAATACCGCTTCAACGTCGATTTTAACCGGAATACTGCCACTTACCAGAGCATTGGAAATGCTTTCCGCTTCCTCGCGGGAGAAGTTACCGGTTATCTCGGCGGCTCCGTCAGTAATGGCTCCATTGATTCTAGGTGCACTGTAAAGCTGACCGTCAAGCACGATTGCCAGCAGTCTGCCAACGTTGTTTTTAGTAACCTCGCCAAACTCCTGTCCTCCGGCACGATTGAAACGCAACAGAATCTTACGTTGTCCGAACTGGTCAGTCTGAGGGAATGCCTCGACGATATTATCTCCGGTCATCTGCGGTTTGATTTCGACAAAGAAATGACGCACAGTCGGAGTACCTTTGCTATCCACATCAGTATATGTCATATACTGATAACCGACCGGAGGGATGAATCCCTGAGGATCAGCCAGATATTCGCGAACCAGACGGTCATTGTCCTCACTGACCAGACGGAATTCCAAACTGGCAGACATACGGATAAGTTTTTCCAGCTTCAGTTTTTCATCTTTAGCGACGATAGGAGCGCGCAAAGAGATGAACTGAGTGCCGAAAGGAGATATCTCCGATTCATAAATATTTTGAGTTTCCATGCGTTTACGCAGGATTTCAATAGCCTGATCGCGGTAAGTCTCGAAATCACTGGAAAGCTCCTTGCGTCCCTTTTCCCCTTCGCCGAAACTACCGCGTTCATCTTCCACCAGCTTGAGAATAAATTCCACTCCGCCATTAAGGTCAAGTCCCAGACGAATGGAACCGGAAGCCTGACGCATCACCTGACTTATGACATCGGAATTATTAGATATATTCTTACCATTGATGTATTTAGTCAAATCGACGCCCATAGTGTCGGCCGATTGCTGTAAGGCGCGTGACGGATAAAGATTGGCGTCTTTATCCTGTGCCGCCCTGGCATTTTTAATGACGTTCTCAATAGTGGCGTCTTTTTCCTTAAGCATGCTTTCAAAAGTACTGTATATATCACGCTGATAAAGCGGATACATCGACACGCCGAACACCGCGATCACCACCAGCACAAATATCAATCTGAGCATCACCGGTTTTTTATTCATATCCCTGCAACCCTCCCGAGATTACTTACTTTCCTGTTCAGTTCCGCCGGCAATGCCGCTGACGCCACCTTTGGTTACTTCGATCTCAACCTTTTCAGCGATTTCGATGATAAAGGTCTTATCATGCACTTTTTTCACAGTGCCCATAATACCTCCGGCAGTAACAACCCGGTCTCCAGCCTTGATGGCGTTAAGCATCTCCTGACGCTGCTTTGCTTGTTTACGCTGATTTCTGAACATAAAAAAGATCATCACTCCCATGATGACCAGAAAAGGAACCATGCTGAGCAAACCGCCCTGAGTTTGCGGTGCTCCGGCAGTTCCGGTTCCAGATGCGGGAGACGCGACATTAGTTGCCGCCTGACCGATGATAAAAAATGAATTCATCATTAAGTTGTACCTTTCGTTCTTGTATTATTTATTTAAAAAATTCTAAAAACCGTTTAATAATATTTATCCGCAAAGACAGATAAAATAAAAAGTTACATCACTTTTCCGCAATGACAAGTTGTTTTAGTGCTTGTTTTCCGGAAAAGCTCTGAGCCTTACACAAAACTGACTATTTCCTTACCGCCCCCATAAGTTCAAGATATCCAGTATAAATATTTTTCAAACCTTCCACATATTCCTTTTCGGTCTTGTGCAGGATAGCGATGAGCATCGGGTGTATCGCCTTGTCCTTGAGGATAGCGCCATAACCGACATGCATCATCTGTGTTACCGAAGGACGCTCAAGCAGAGCGGTCAACTGATCATCATATATACCTGAGACCTCGGGAATGCTGTCTATATCCGGAGACACATTATAAAATTTCTTAAGCCTCTCAACATTATCTCTGGCGCAACTGTACATTATTTTAAAGAGCACCGGGTCTTTGACGGCGATAAGTCTGACCGCCTCCAGCCAGCTGGTGCCGGAAATTTTGATATGGAATTTTCCACCGGTAAGCTTGGCGATGATCGCGAACAACGCTTCTTTGCCGCTGCCTGAATGAATCGAAAGTCTGCTATTGAAGAATTCAGCCACGACATTATGCAAGGCGAATATCTTGCCGAATTCCTCCGGCGTGCTGTTAAAAGCTATAGCCTGCTCAAAATCCTTGCTGAAAGAAGGCGCGATAGTGGCGAAATCAACGCCGTTATCGTGCAATTCCCTGGCTATATAAAAATGATGTTCCACGGGAGTGGAAAAGTTCACCTCATCAAAACATATTTCCAAGTCATGATTTCTGGAATCAAGAGATTTCAGATGCGCCGCGGCGTCAATACCAAAAGTAATGGCGTCGGCATACAAAACAGCACAGAGTTTCGCCATCTTTTCAGTAAAAGCGATCTTTTTACCGCCTACTTTGAATTCTTTGCCGGAATATTTATCAAGAGCCCTGCCCTGTGCATCCTTGTCGAGTTGCGCAAAAGCGGTTTCAAGCTGTTTATCATCATATTCCAGCGCC
Source organism: Victivallales bacterium (assembly GCA_016936495.1). Classification (GTDB taxonomy): domain Bacteria; phylum Verrucomicrobiota; class Lentisphaeria; order Victivallales; family SZUA-371; genus JAFGXT01. The sequence goes on along the minus strand of JAFGXT010000089.1, from coordinate 9,500 downwards.
GCCACTTTTATACGGTCGGAAATATCAATAGTAAAAAAAGTCATACCGGCAGCATAAGCAATCTCAATATCGCCAATGGTCTTGAGATGATCGGCGTCGGCTCCATAGCCATCCTTGTACCCAGCCTCAAAAACCTGAAAAGTAACATCGTCGATAACGTCAAAAAAAGTCCTTCCGGTCATCTGCAATTCCCTTACCGACTGCTGAGCCAGCACCGGGAAGATCTTGAAACTATTGGCGGCGGCGACATGCCCCAAAGTGGCTAGACCGATACGGTCGCCGAATCCCACAGTAAGGTCATGTCCGGCAGCGGAGGTCGGCACAGTCCAGGGAAAATATTTCCGGATGATCTTGGCGTTGTGATGATTGAGTGGACATTTTCTGGCGAAAATACCGCCATCGCCGATCTGCTCACCGGAAAACTCTGAAATCAATCCGGTTTCTTTGGCGGAGACGACCATAAGAAAACGTTCTTTCTGATCGCGTCCCATTGAGACAATCGCTCCATCGGTTTTATGAATCGACCGTTTATAGAATGAAACGGAGCTTTCCTCCCGGGCAATGTTCTCTCTGATATGATCTTCATGAGAATCAATTAAACCGGAAGCTGTCTGCAATATATTTTTCATCCTAATTCCTCGTAAATACAGTTAATCTATTATCAAAATCCCCTAATATAGAATTAATATTTAACTATTCAAGTGATTTTATCTGCTTACTGCGTTTTTACTTGAGCTTAAAAGCAAAAAAGACTTGACAAGTTACCGGCAAATATTATTGTATTAGTCATAGCGCAGGTAATTGAGGCACTATATTGTGTCAAAAAATAAACGGGAAGGAATTTCCATAAAATTCCGGGGGAACAGTGGCGGACAAAGGAATCATCAAGTGGCAGAAACCGATGCAGAAGGTGCTTTACGCCCTGACTCCGGCCGTACTGGCGTCGGTTTATTTTTTCGGATGGCGCAGTCTCGCGGTGCTGGCGGCGGCAAATCTGGCGGCGTATGCAAGTGAATATTGTTTTGCCAGATATTACAAAGACCAGGTAACATCGGCGGTATTTGTATCCGCCACGTTGTTCGCCTTGTCGCTTCCTCCCAACATACCTTTTTCCATGGCGGTGATCGGGATTATATTCGGGATAGTCTTCGGCAAAATGGTATTTGGCGGTTTCGGGAAAAACGTATTCAACCCGGCCATCGCCGGGCGGGCGTTCATTTATATAAATTTCAGCACGGAGATGACCGGGCGATGGTTTGAGCCGTTCAGAGACAAGCTCGGCGGACTGAGTTCCTATACCACTGACGCGGTATGCGGGGCGACTCCGATGCAGGTGCTCAAAAGCGGCGGCGAGGTATCACTGCTTGACCTGCTGGTGGGCAATACCGCGGGCTGTTTCGGCGAGACCTGCGCGGCTCTGCTCATTATCGGCGGCTTATATTTATTCTTCACGAAAACGGCAAACTACCGTCTGACCCTATCCTGTGTACTTGCCGCGGCGGGCCTACAAGCGGCGCTCTATTACGGCGGAGTACAGGGAGCCCTGCCGCCTTTGCACGCACTGTTAAGCGGCGGCTTTGTTCTTGCGGCGATATTCATGGTGACCGATCCGGTAAGCGCGCCGAAAAGCGACATATCCAGATGGATATACGGGGCTCTTATCGGCGTTCTCACAGTAGTGATAAGAACTTTTTCGATCTGGGCGGAGGGAGCAATGTTTGCCATTCTCCTGGGCAATATGTTTGCTCCGCTGATAGATTATGCGGTAAATGAGATCAAATCAAAGAAGAAAAAAGCGGCATGAAAAAACGTTCAAAAATCAATGAATACATTTATACTCTGGCGTTCACGGTTGTAATGACCGCGATATGTATTCTAGGCGTATCATTTGCCTACCAGCAAAGCAAAGCCGGAATCAAACTTAACAGCGAACTGTTCACCAAGCGCGCGGTGCTGAGTGCCGCGAATATACCAGCGGAAGGCTCACCGGAGGAAATAGCAAAGACGTATGCCGAAAACATCACCGTCAGCAAGCACGGCGACAAAGAATGGTATCGTACAAAAACCGGCGATTACGTCATTCCTGTAACCGGAACCGGATTATGGGGCAAGATCGACGCGGTCATAGGCTTTGACAAAACATTCAAGACCATCACCGGTATAAGCTTCACCGCCAACAACGAAACTCCCGGGCTGGGCGCCAGAATCACCGAAAAATGGTTCTGCGAACAATTCAGAGATAAAAAATCCCCGCTCAGCTTTGTAGCCGAAGGCACCAAAAGCGACAAAGACAACCAATTTGACGCCATTACCGGCGCAACCATCACCACTTCAGCAGTGAGAGACATGGTCAACAAAACAGCAAAGGAGGCTCCAGGCATGGTCTGGAGCGGCAAATAACATGGCGCAGGCAAAAACAAAAGACATTATGCTGGACGGCATTTTCAGAAACAATCCGATTCTGATCCAGGTGCTGGGAATATGTTCCACGCTGGCGGTTACCAATGTATTGAAGAATACAGTGGTGATGGGAGTGGCAATGATATTTGTCTGCGCATTCTCTAACTTTTTCGTATCACTGCTGCGCAAACTGATACCTTCGCGAATAAGAATGATGATGGAAATACTTATTGCCGCCACCGGGGTCATTCTAGTAGACATAGTGCTCAAGGCGCATCTTCCGGATGTGTCAAGGCAACTCGGGCCCTATGTCGGATTAATCATCACCAACTGTATAGTAATGGGACGTTGTGAGGCTTTTGCGCTAAGCAACCCTCCGGTGGCATCTCTAATTGACGGTGCCTCAAATGCAACAGGTTACGCATTGGTGCTGGTGGTCATAGCATTCATCCGCGAGCTGCTGGGATCGGGTTCAGTCTGGGGCGTGAAGATACTCGGAGCGTGGTGGGACAACTGGTCTATAATGGTAATGGCGCCGGGCGGATTTTTCGTTCTGGCGATACTGCTCTGGGTAGTAAAGGGCTTATACAGCAGGGAGGCTGAAAAATGAGCAATGAATACATGGGATATTTCGCGATCTTCTTTTCGGCGATATTTACGCAGAACGTACTGCTGACATATTATCTGGGCATGTGTCCATTTCTGGGAGCATCGCGCGAGGTAAAAACGGCGGCGGGGCTGGGCACGGCGGTTACGCTGGTCATGACCTGCACGACGGTACTCAACTACATAGTGTACAAGTATCTAATCGTGCCATATGATCTGGAATATCTGCGTTTTATTGTTTTTATCATTGTGATAGCAGCCTTTGTACAGGTGGCGGAAATAGTCATTGAACGCCTATCGGAAAAATTATACAACGCGCTGGGGATATTTCTACCGCTGATAACGGTTAATTGCGCGATTTTGGGAGTGAGTTTGTTTATGGTCATCCGCGAATACACTCTCGGCTTGAGTTTCTTTTACGGACTGGGCAGCGGTCTGGGCTGGATGCTGGCAATCCTGGCAATGGCGGGAATAAGGCAGAAAATGACTAAATCCCGGGTTCCGGGACCTTTGGCTGGCACCGGCATCGCGCTGATTATCGCCGGGATAATGGCTATAGCGTTTATGGGATTTTCAGGAGTCATAAAAGGATAAACATGCAGGAAATACTTACAGCATTAATAGTCTGTTGCGCCATTTCCACGGGGCTGGCGATACTTATTCTTATTGTCGACGCCACCATCGGCAACTACGGCGAATGTGAGATAGATGTCAATGACGGCGCAAAAAAGCTCAAAGTCGAAGGCGGACAATCCTTACTCTCCACCTTGAAATCTGAAGGCATATTCATTCCCTCCGCCTGCGGCGGCAAGGGTTCATGTGGACTGTGCAAACTCAAAGTTACCGCCGGAGGCGGGGAAATACTGCCAACCGAACGCGGCTGGCTCACCGATGACGAGCAGAACAACGGCATCCGTCTGAGCTGCCAGTTAAAGGTCAAAAACGACCTCAAGCTGCAAATCCCGGAAGAATATTTTCTGGTCAAAGAATTCAAAACCGAAGTCATATCCATAAAAGACATGACCCACGACATCAAGGAAGTTACCTTGAAGTTGCTTGAACCCTCAAACATTGACTTCCGCGCCGGACAATTCATGCAGATCATGGTGCCGGAATATGAACTCAGCAAAGAAGAAGTTTACCGCGCTTATTCGTTGTCCTCGCCACCCTCACAACACGACAGCGTTGAATTTGAAATACGATTGGTTCCCAATGGTATCTGCACTACTTTCGTTCACAAATACCTCAAGGAAGGGGATAAACTGACTGTCAACGGTCCTTACGGTGATTTTTTTCTCAGGGACACGGAACGTGAAATCGTCTTCATCGCCGGAGGCTCCGGAATGGCTCCGATCAAATCCATACTGTTTGATATGAAAGAAAAACAGAACAAACGCCGGGCGCGATACTTCTTCGGTGCGGTATCCAAGCGCGACCTGTTTCACGTAGATACCATGCGCCAACTGGAAAAGGAGCTGGACGACTTCACTTTTATTCCCGGACTTTCGGGAGCGTTGCCAGAAGACGACTGGGATGGGGAAACCGGGCTAATCACCGAAATACTCGCCCGGCACATGAGCAGCGGGGACAATACCGAAGCCTATCTTTGCGGCAGTCCCGGCATGATCAACGCCTGCGTAGAAGTGCTCAAAGCCAAAGGCGTCCCGGAAGAACTCATCTATTTCGATAAATTCGCGTAGGAGAACACCAGTATGAAGCAATCACCTGAAATAAAAAAGGCTCAGGACAATATGCAACCGGGCGTCATTACCGTGCAGGGCTTTATAGGCACTGACCACAGAGACCTCATAGAAATCCTTGATGAAGACGCCAATACCGTAAAAAAATTCGGGCTGACTCACCGTCAGATCGCCGGTAAAATGCGCGAATTCAAAGAGGCAGGGCTGAAAGGACTGGACGAATTCATCCACGTGCCCCCACATTTTGAAGTGCGGGTAAGCACAGTGCGCGGCGGTCTCAGATGCCCCTTTGAAGATCACGGCATGATACCAAAATCCAATATTCAGGTGAAAAATCTAAAAAACAACACCAGTATTGATTATACCGATATGTCTATTCACTTCATCGGTCAACATGGTTTCTATCAGGGCAAAGGCTCCCCTTACCGCACCCCGCCGGAAAAGCTCGCCGAAGTGCTGGAAATACATACTGATCCCGATACACAGCAATAGAAAATGACCGGAACCTGAGTCCCGGCCCAAATACGAACTCCTCCTGCCCGTATTATAAAACTATTTCAACTGTTCAAGTATCTGGCTCGGCAACTTGTTAGCCTGTGCCAGCATTGCACTGGCAACCTGTGAAAGCACTTCATAAGAACTGTATCGTGTTGTTTCTTGAGCCATGTCAATATCCATTATCTGGCTTTGCGCAGCATTCAAATTGTCTTGATAAGTCAGCAACGCACTATTGGTACTTTCCAGACGAGTCTGCTGAGCAGACAATATGGCTATTGAGTTGGACACATAATCAATGGCCAGAGAGAGCGCGCCGATAACGTTTTCGCTACCCACGCTCATCATAGAAGTATCGATTATGCTGGACCATGCCACAGAAGTATGGGATGAACCGGTAACATTACCGGAGCTGTCGTACTCATAAGAACTTACAGTACCAATTGAATTGGTGTTGGTAACACTTAAATCGACAAGCGTAAGATCAATGGTCTGGTCAGTGTCTTCCCCGATCTGAACGGTCAGATCACCGCCTTGAAAAAGGCTGACGCCATTGAACGTTCCCGCAGCGTTGTTTCCAGAAGTAACACGGAGTATTTCGCTTTGCAGTTCTGTAAATTCTTTTTGCACATTGGCGTTATCGGATTCGGCAAGCAAGCCGCCACCCGCCTCGACCGCCAGCTCCTGCATACGGGCAAGAATAGTAGTCATCTCACTGAGCCAGCCATCAGCGGTCTGAACCAGGGATATGCTATTATCGGTATTTTGACGAGCTTTGGCTACATCGCTGATCTGAGTTCCCATGCGTGCGCCCACGCCGAAGCCTGCAGGATCGTCGGTACTTTTGATAACTCCGGTGGACAATCTGCTCATCGAAGCCTGCAACTTACTCATATTGCCACTATAGCTGCTCCATATATTCGCCGCTATTACATTGTTTTGAATTCTCATGATAACCAACCTCCGTGTTTTAATTATTTGGCTGTCCATGCCAGTATGTTTCTCCATTGAATAATTTATTCAACTGGCCGTCAGACTTAAAATCTATATTTTTATGTCGCTAATAATTAACAAGCAAAGAACGTGCCAAATACTTCACAAATCACCGCAAATCAGATATATAAGCAGAAAAAACACTTCTCTTACCGATAAATATGAATGACGGTAAAAACAACAAATGTCGGCAATGGCATCAAAAAAACGTTATATGCAGGAAGAAATTTCCGTGATTGGACAAGATTCAGTAAACGCGAACTCGACAAAACTCCATTGAGCGGTTATTGTTTGTATGAACATAACTAAAGGAAGGGGAAAATGGAATTCATCTTATCAACGGCGATAATCATCTTTCTAGTAATGGATCCACTAGGCAATATGCCTTTTTTTATCTCCACCCTGTCCGGTGTCCCGCAGTCACGCCGCAGAAAAATCATCTTTAGAGAAGCTTTGATTGCATTGGCTGCGCTTACGGTATTTCTCCTATGCGGCAAGTATATGCTTAAAATATTTCATATTTCGCAAGGGTCTATCGGGATAGCCGGAGGCGTTGTACTGTTTCTCATCGCGTTGAAAATGATTTTTTCATCCGACAAGGCTCCGGAGAAGGAAAAAAGAGAACCGTTCATTGTACCGCTGGCGATTCCAATGCTTGCCGGTCCTTCATCGCTGGCAACGATCATACTGGTTCAGGGCGCCCCTGACGCCACGCTGCCATATTGCGCCGCAGCCATGTTTATCGCCTGGCTGCCGGCTACCGTCATTTTAGTGTTCTCCTCTACAATCGCGGAACTGATCGGAGGAAACAGAATACTCGAAGCCGGTCAAAGTCTTATGGGATTGCTTCTAACCGCCATATCCATAGAAATGCTGGTAAAAGGAATCAAACTATCGTTCATGTGAACCACTATTTCGTAACGTGCTCAGTGGTGATGCAGATAGAGCGCTGGTGTTTCTGTGGAGGACAATAATCAGCGAAGAGCATCAGTTCCATATTATAAAATTTTATCTTATCATCGTCTTCCGGATGGCGTATAAGCGGATTAAATACCTTAATGGGTCGCAACTTAAAAGAGTTGTCCCCCACTTTTACATTCACCTTGAATGAAGGTATCATATCCATGCCATCAAGCAGGACTTCACCAATCAGCGCCTGATTTATCAGAGAATAGACCTTAAGTTGCGGAGTAATAAGAACCATGGAATGGTCTTCCCGCAGGTCTATCAGGTATTCAACATCTGTTAAAGTGAATTTAATCTCTGACACCGATACTTCCTGTACTGTTATTTTCTCACATACATTGCTTAACATGATGAAAAATAACGCGCTTTCGCCAAAAATCAAGTTTGGAAAAAGCCTTTGATAGTGGTATATTAGCAACTCGCAGGTACTGCGACTTTCAAAAAGAAAACAATAACACGTCAGCGCAGGAGAGAAAAAACATGGCCGGTATTTTTAAAGCATACGACGTCAGAGGAATATACCCTGAACAGATCAATGAAGAAATAGTCGAAAGAATCGGACGCGCCTACATAGAATTCACCGGAGCGAAAAAGGTCGTGGTCGGACATGATATGCGCCCGCATTCAACTCCTCTTTTCAACGCGCTCGCCAAAGGCATGACTGCCCAGGGAGCCCAAGTCATTGACCTGGGTTTGTGCTCCACACCTATGTCTTACTTCGCCAACGCACACCTTAAAGCCGATGGCAGCGTTATCATAACAGCCTCACACAACCCAGGCGAATGGAACGGCATGAAAATGTGTATTCATGATGCCATCCCCATTTCCGGCGCCACCGGCATAGCCGATATTGAAAAAATCGCCATGCAGGGACTGTGGTCGGAATGCAATACCCCCGGCACTGTAACCCCTTACAATATAGCCCCGGAATATGGCAATTTTGTCCGTTCCAAAGCTAAGCTTGACCGCAAACTCAAAGTTGTAGTGGATTATGCCAATGCCATGGGCTCGCTGGAAATCGCCGGAATCGAAGACCTCTTTGAGATCATCCCCATGTACAAGGAACTGGATGGCACCTTCCCGAATCATGAAGCTAATCCCCTTCAACTTGATACCCTCGACGCACTCTGTGCAAAAGTAAAAGAAACCGGCGCCGACTTCGGCGCGGGATTCGATGGTGACGCCGACCGTTGCGGTTTTGTCGATGATCAAGGCGAAATCATCCCCATGGACTTGTTCACCGCTCTTATCGCGCAAGATATTCTTTCTGAAGGTCCGGCGACTATCCTCTATGATCTGCGCAGCAGCTGGGCGGTAAAAGAATGCATCGAAGCAAACGGAGGAATCGCCATAATGTCCCGCGTTGGACACGCTTTTATCAAAAACCAGATGCGCGAACATGACGCTGTCTTTGCCGGAGAACTCTCCGGACACTATTATTTCAAAGAAAATTCCACCGCCGAGTCGCAGGCGCTGGCATTTATGAAATTCGCCAACCTCATATGCAAAACCGGCAAGACTGCCAGCGAATTGGTCGCCCCGCTGAGGAAATATCACGCCAGCGGTGAAATCAATTCAAAAGTGAAAGATGTGACTCAAGTCATCAAAGAAATAAAAAATAAATACAGCGATGGCAAAATGTTTGAACTCGATGGTGTTTCCGTCGAATACGATAAATGGTGGTTCAATGTTCGCAGCTCAAATACCGAGCCCCTGCTACGTCTGATCGTGGAAGCAGAGAGCAAAGAGATGATGGAAGCAAAACGAGATGAACTGCTCGCCATTATCAGAAAATAACCAACGCTGAAAAAATCGGCGTGAAGGTAAAAAAATCACGCCGACGGCACATTCCCCGCTTGATAATGGTTTTCAATCAAGCTAAATTACTTGGAATGTGCTGTATTATAATTTTCACTGAACATATAGGGACTTAAGCAGATGGCTTTTTTGACCGACGGCGAAATGATCGCGAGAATAGACACTTTACGCAAAAAACACAACGCCATAATTCTGGCGCATAATTACCAGCTGGCGGAAGTCCAGGATATTGCCGATTTCACCGGAGATTCATTGGAACTCAGCGTCATCGCCGCCCAAAACGACGCCGATGTAATTGTGTTCTGCGGCGTCCACTTCATGGCCGAAACCGCATATATCCTCTCTCCGGGAAAAACTGTCCTGCTGCCTGTAAAACAATCGGGTTGCCTGATGGCGGACATGGCCGACGCAGAAGAATTGAAAAAACTCAAGGCGGCAAACCCTGATGCCATTGCCGTATGCTACGTCAACAGTACCGCCGCGGTCAAAGCCGAATGCGAGCTCTGTGTAACCTCGGCCAAT
>JAFGXT010000088.1 GCA_016936495.1 Victivallales bacterium | reverse complement strand
TATTAATATGTATCATTTTTTACTATTATTTAAATGACTTCAAAATCAAACGGAACCCGATACAAGCAAGGGGTAGAATTGTTACAATTATCAAGTAATTCGCATAGTTTTCGACAGAACATTGTCGAATCTCTTTGGATATGGCGGATCTTAACCGCTCCGGAGGAGGGACTGAGGTTTATCATATCAATGTCTTCCGGGAAACGTAATGGAGCTAGAAGTGTTCCCGCATCAAAGTCCGGATGAGGTATCCCGTAACTTGCAATTATGTCCATATTACGGATTTCATCATGATGTTCCTTTAATGCGATTTCAAAGGCAGTTCGCATATCCATAGGAGTGGTTCCGGAAATAAGCTCCGTCCGCAATTCAATATTGCAGGCTTTTGCCATTTTTTGCATCTCTTCCTGCGCCTCTACAAAAAAGGGAAAATCAGCCATTATGGCTAAACTGAAAAATATTAAATTACGGTATTTTTTCCCGGATGCATAATCTATCATGGTTTTAAACAATTTCCCCGTATCTGACGCCAGACGGGTATATTGCAAATCTTCATAGTCTCCTTCCGGCAGGTCTCCAGCAAAAATGACCGGATAAGGTAGCTTTAAACATTGCTCGACCGTTTTTCGGGTGAATCCGCGCGGGTAGAGGATGGCGCAATCCACATAGCCGCCCCAGTCCGTCAGCCGTGCCAATTCCGCCTCAAGACTATAATTTGCGCCATTTGAATCAGATGAAACCAGGCGGTTGAGAAAGTTGTACTTGTGGTTTGCTTCCGGAAGGTTCACCAGATTATTCACCGCTTGCACTATGGGGTGAAACTCCACCTGATTAGCCAACGCGAAAAAAAGTATTTCTTTGATGTCCTTCCGTGTGCCATGTGCTTTGACATGGATGCCGGAACGCGGTTTACGAGAAATCAAATCTTTGCGTTCCAGTATATCCAGAGCCGAAAGGACAACCCTCTGACCTACTCCAAAATGACGAGCCAGATCGCGGGTACTGCGCAGACGGCTGTTGGGAGGCAACTTGCCACTGGTGATATCGCACTCAATCAATCGCGCCACCTGGCTGGATTGGTTTTCATTTCTTACCAATATTGACATCTGACATGGTTCCTTAATTGAATAAAATCTGCAACCTTCTGATTCATTATACATCAGAAGGTTTCAGGAGTCAAGTCTTTTTTTAATATTTTATGATTAACGGCAATAGTCGCGTCATAAGCCTGACGCGTTCCATGCGCATGAAGGATCTTGACTTGCAAGCCATGCATGAGCTCACCACCGGTCTGGCGGAAATGATATTAAATATAAAATCGTTATCTTGAGTTGGACAATTAGTGAACCGGGTTTTCGGTGAAGGTTTCGTTGTAGAGTTGGCGGCAGTGCTCTTTAAGTTCGTACGCGAGCGGGTCATGCAGAAGTATGCGGTCAAAGTCAATGGCGCATGACAACGCGCTGTATATCATATAGCATTCATCGGCGGACACCGGAAGAATACCGCTGAAAATCGCATTTAATCCAGCCATTTTACGGTCAAGTTCCGGCGGTGTCGGGACATTGGCGGAGATGTAAATTATGATGGTTTGTATGCCCCGGCTTTTCAGGGTGAAGATAATTCCGTCCAGTCTTTGCCGGTTTTGGTCAGCATGAGATATGCACAGCGCTCGTGATCCATTTCGGTAATATGACATTCGGAATGATCGTCTACCGGCGGGCTTTCCTGTCCGGAAATCTGGCAATGAATCCCGATCTGGGCGAGTAATCCGGACATGACCTTGTGATGCCGTTCCGGGAAATACATCACGGAAAGGCGTGGCGCGGTGATGATACGCACAAACGCCACCCCGCTTTCTCGTTCCGTCGCCTTGCTTCTCATGCCTTTGAAATCCATAGCGCCACATACGGAAAGATACAGAGCCATGGGTTGAAATCCTACTCTGAGTCCGGCTTTTTGTGAGCCGGTATGGGTGGTAACGGTGGAGCCGTAATACAAATCCACATTCAGGAAATTTTGTTCTATGCGTCTGTCTATTTCCTTAAGCAGGTGAATAATCGCTTGAGACTGACGGTAAGCCGGTTTGATCATCATAGACCCGGAATAGGCGCAGTGCGGCTTATCGGGTTTGATGAAAAATGATGAATTGCCGACTATATGTCCGTCCGCTTCGACGACTATTGAAGTTATTTCGCCACTTTTTAGAAGTTTCTTGAGTTCCGGTTCATGATAAAAAGTTTCGCCAAGGTAGGAATAACGATATGTATCATAGGTCAGATCCACGATGGACGTGGCATCGTCAGGGGTTGCTAATCTGGTTATAAAAGGTGTTTTTCTTGCCAGCTTCACCTCTTTTGCCGAAGATGTTTGAAAGGTCATCGCAGCGAGCTGTTTTTTGATAGTTACCTGCCAGCCGTCGCGTCCGCGATTGTTGAAAGTGATTTCATCCACTGCTTGTTGAGCAAGGAAGAGCCATAGTCCGTCAAGTTCCGCATTGTCGGGTGATTGCGGATTGTATTGTGGTATGCGGTTCAGATGAACCGGAGGTCCGGCATTGGCGATGGATACTTCGAGGGTATTGTTTTTATAAAGCGAAAATCCGATTTTGATACGCTCCCAGGCTTCGGGGGTGGAGTATGAATTTATCAGGAACGTCATGGTCTCATCGACCGCTAGATTCATGGCGTCGGCTTCTTTTCCGGAACCTCCCGCAAGCGCGGCTATTTTTCGGACATAATCCTGTACAATCGGCATAAAACGCAAATCATAGGGCACTTCAACATTGGAGGCGAATTCCGTTATCATAATATATTCAACTTTGCTCGAATTTTACTAATTCGTTGTATCTCAGGCTTTTGCCGCCGAATATGTCCAGGGCGCTGCCGACGGTATATGCGACTTTGCCGCCGCTGAGGACTTTGATCTGTTTAATGTCGTCAAATGAGGATATGCCGCCCGCGTAAACGCAGGGAACCGGGGAGTGTTGAGCCATCAGTTTGATGAGTTCGCAATCGATGCCGGACTGTTTACCTTCGACGTCCACGGCATGGATCAGGAATTCGGCGCATGAGGAGCCGAGTTCGCGCAGGGTGTCGGGGGTCAGTTCGATGCGGGTGAATTTCTGCCAGCGGTCGGTTACGATATAATACTTGCCGTCTTTCAGGCGGCAGCTCAGGTCAAGAACAAGTTTGTCTTTGCCGACGACTTCGAGAATACGGTCGAGATTGCCACGATTGAATTCTCCGTCTTTAAAAATATATGAAGTAAGGATTACATGTGAGGCTCCTTGTTCCAGCCAGTGCGCGGCGTTATCGGCATTTACACCGCCGCCGAGCTGAAGTCCGCCGGGAAAGGCGTTAAGAGCGCTTTCCGCCGCGGCATCATTACCGGAGCCGAGCATTATTACATGACCGCCGTGCAGTTTGTCGCGCCGGTACATCTCCGCGAAATACGCGGGAGATTTGTCCGATACAAAATTGGTTTTGAGTCCGTCGCCTGTGTCATTCAGGCTGGAGCCGAC
>JAFGXT010000087.1 GCA_016936495.1 Victivallales bacterium | reverse complement strand
GGTTTTGCCCCCAACAAGTCTTGCTATTGCCGTGCTCAATTCCGTTGAAAAACTCGCAAATTGGTAATTTGTAAACTTTTACCGAATTGTTTAAAAAAAAATTGAAAAATTCATTATTTTTTTTAAAAAAGGTGTTTACATAATACATTTGTCGATATATAGTATGAATATAGCAGATATAAACAAAGGGACGAGGACATAATGAGTGATAAATTAAATTTTACGTATAGCTCCAGTAGCAGTATGAGTAAAATGTTGTTATGTCCACAATGTCTTGAGACCATAACTCAGACGGACATAGAAAGTTATTCCCGTTGCCCGTTCTGTGATCATTCTTTTGAACGGTCTTCAGAGCTTGAAGATTTTATTCTTCATCCTGTTGTTGAGCATTGGATGCAACAATATATGCCCAGGCATAGAGAAAATTTATATATAAACGGCAAACCCGTTTAAAATAGTTTCCTCCCCCCCCCTATGGGCGGAGGCTGTGAAAACAGTCTCCGCCTTTTTAATTTCATCTCACATGTAAAATTGTGAAAAAATTAATACTTTGTCTTTTTTTGCTTGAAAATTTTTTAAACCATGGTAACTTACTCACTTTGAGAAAGTCTCAGTCTCAGAAATTCAGATACAAGTTGATTTAATTTGCATGATAATAAATAACAAAGGGTATAGTTAAATGGCGCATAATAAGCAAGCACTGAAAAGGCTTAAGACAAGCAAACTGAAACACATCGCTAATAGAGCGAAGAAAAGCATGTATGCAACTGCTGAAAAAAATCTTCGTGCCGCAGTGGAAAGTAATGATCAGGAAAAAGCGGTAGAGCTTTTCAACGCATGTGTCTCAAGACTTGATAAAAATGCTAAAGCCGGCATCTATCACAGAAACAAAGTTGCTAGAAAAAAATCTCAGCTCAAAAAATTGGTCGATTCAATCGCCTGAGTTTTATAGCGATTTTTATAAATACCGTTCTTTCCCACCCCTATGAGAGAACGGTTTTTATTGACTGATACATAAAAAAACGTCAGAATAGATTATATTCTGACGTTTTTTGTATATTTTAAATGGAGGTAAATCCAGTCAAATCCTGGATCAGACTTTTATTCCCAATGCCGCATAGTTTATCTTTACCACATGCTGAGGATCTGGAATAGGGGGCTTTATGCCGATTTTTTCTGATTCTTCTTCTTCTTTTGCATCTGCGTCTAATTGTGCATCGGCTTTGGCTTGAGCAGCTTTATCCGCATAGAATTTAAAGCTGGCGGTTTTGGTGGTGGTATAGTTGCCTTCACTCTGGTTAATGCTTTTTCTGGCTTCCGGGACATATGAACCTACGGCGCCGATATGAATAACGTTACTGCTGTGTCCGAATTGCTCATCACCTTTGTAATAGGTCTCATAAAAAATCACGCCGTCGCCACCACGATAATCCTTGGGGTATATGTCAAAAATCGAGGTGAAATCAACATCATATTCCATCGCGTATGCTTCTTCCACCTGTTTTTCTATGTCCAGCCATTGCTCCATGGAAAGATATCTTCCGCGTCTGATTCTGCGGTTCTCGCTTTTCCATCTTATTTTCTCATTGACGTCCATCTTGGTTTGATCTGGTTTGGCGTCAAGGGTACGAACATATTTAGTTCCAGAACTGCTTACGTACTCTTTTTCAATTTTAATCATAGTTCTTACTTTCGACTACTTGTTACGTTTTCTCTCTTCTCTTATGGAGTATTATATAACATTTCTGCTGTTAAATCAAGAAATTTTTTGTTTTTTAATAAATTTACCATTTGTTTATTCTGGCTATGTTTTTTAGTTCCAGACGGGAGCGCGGTTCGGTCTTTTTTTCGGGGCGTCCCAGGCTTATCAGTGAGACGGGTTTGAGGCTACGTGGCAGTTTAAGCAGTCTGCGTATTTTACCCGGTTTAAACCAGCCGATCCAACAACTGCCAAGTCCCAGCGTTTCCGCTGCGAGCACCAGATGTTCTCCGGCAATACCGCAATCAATGAGCTCATAATTAACGCCGGAGAACAATGGAGCGAGGCGGTGAGTGGACGTGGCTCGTTCCGCGCACAATGCGATTATTACGGGTACGGTTTTCAGCCATGGCATAGGGATGCCGGGGAGGAGACCGTCGCGACATATTCGTGTTCGTGTTTCGAGGTCTTTGACGACTATAAAGCGCCACGGTTGTTTATTGCAGGCGGATGGCGCCAGCCTGGCGGCTTCCAGACAGAAGTTTATCTCTTCATCGCTCAGGTCTTCATCAAGGTAATTACGACAACTTGTACGATTCTTTACCGTTTCCAGGAAGGTTTCCGCTTGATTCATGATACGCATCCTTATTAAAAAAATATTTCAATTGATTTTTTGCGTCTGGCTTCGCTTATAATCCTGTCGGATATTGCTTGTACAATCTTGGTTTGCATGTCTTCTATGATAAAATCCTTTACCTCGGCGAAAGGTGTATAACTTTCCGGGATGTGTTCATTGATGAATAGTATCTGGTAACCGCCTTCGATTTTCTGTATGGGGGTGAATTGTCCGGGACGAAGTTTGAACAGCTCATCTTCTCCTGAATTGTCTTTACGGGAAAAAATTCCGTAGAAGCCTTGTCGCGACGCGCTTGGACAGTGGCTGTGTTTGGTTGCCAGTTCCCCAAAATTGGCTTGAGCAAGCAATCCGGCGTACAGTTGGCTGATGAGTTCTCTGGCTTGCGTATCGGCTTTGAACGTCAGTTCAGTGTCACCCATGTCCGGATGCTGTTGTTTCAGTTTCGCTTTAAGTTTATTGCCGGAGATGAATATTCTGCTGATGCTGATGCCTTCCGGTTGGCGGAAAGAGGTCTGGTTGAGGCGGTAAAATTCTTCTGCGCGGGATTCGGGAATGTCAAGTCTTCCGGGAAAGAGCTTGTTTATGAGTTTTTTTTGTTTAAGCATAAGTATGCTGTCAGGATCGTTTCTTACCTGAGCCGTATATGCTTCCAGAGACAGGTTCATTGATCGCAAATTTTTCATGAAAATATCTTTCTGCAACGGGGTCATGCTGGAAACCATACGTTTGAATTTATCCTCAAGTTCTTCGGGCGACACCTTGATCTCATGTTTTTTGAATAATTCTTCAATGAGCATTTTATTGATGATCTGGTTGACTACTTTTGTGGCTTCAATTTTTAGTTCCGCAGCGTTCATGCGACGGTATTGTTCCTGATCCTGCAGGCGGAACATTGTCGCGAGTAGTTCACTTTTGCTAATGATTCGTCCGTTGACACTGGCGGCTTTTCCAGGAATAAACTGCCATATCAGGTCATTATCGGCAAGGGTGCTGACCATAGAAAGCGCCAGCACCGTACATATTGCAATATACCGTTTAAAGATCATGAGTCGGCCCCGGAAGTTGCGGAGTTTTAGCTTTGCGGTTTGACCGTCTTGGGTTCATTGGTTTTTGTATTGAGTTGTCCGGCGATGGACTGGACGCGTTTCCTCGGGTATTCGTCGGGGGCGATCAGCTCAAGTTCCGCATCGGTTATTCTTGCGAGGCGGGAATTTCCAGTCTGCTGGAAATATAGCATGTCAGAAAAAATACTGAAAGCAGTACGTTTTTCTTCCTGTTTCTGTAGAAGTTGTGCCAATTCTATCTTTTGATCCAGTACCGGGATATATTTTTCCGCCGGCTTGTAATCGGCTATAAGCTTTTTCAAGGAGACGCAATCTTTTTCCAGTTGCGCGCCACTGGCTGGTTCGGCAATGGACTTACTTAATACGGATATTTTTTTTATGTATTCAAGTTTTTCTCTGGCGTTGTTCAGTTGCGGATTGCGTCCGAGTTTCAGTTCTGCATTGTCGATTTCTCTGATTGCACCGTCAATGTCATTTTTATCCAGTAAAGTCTGGATATTTTCTATGTAAATATTGTTTTGTTCGGAACTTTTCAGCTCATGAAGGAAGGCGTTGTTTTTATCCATCGCAATCAGACGGTCGAGTTTATTACAGGCTGCTTCGCGTTTTTTCGCCTTAGTGTCTTTTAGTATCTGAATTACAAGTTCCGGCTGTGTCAGCGGCGGTTCCGGTGTTGTCTCTTTGCCGCAGCCTGACAGTAAAATGGCGACCAGTATAATAGAAGAGTATTTCAATCCTGACATTTTATAAATCCCGAATAATTATAGTTATTTACAACCATTAAAATACTCTGTTTGACGGAAATATCCAACCGCTTTGCGAAATAGATACAAAAATGCCGTTTTTCGTGATGAAAAACGGCATTGAGGTATAACAATTATTTATGTTTTTTCCTAGGTGCGGGCATATGCGCGCATTCACCGTGAACCGCATGCGCCGCTTCCATCATCGCTTCACCCAGTGTGGGGTGGGCATGAATGGCTTTGCCGAGCTCTGTAGCGGTGATTTCCAGATTCATCGCCGGTACGGCTTCAGAGATGAGGTCGGTTGCATGGGGGCCAATGATGTGAACTCCCAGCACCTGATCTGTCTGTTTGTCCGCGATTATTTTGACAAAGCCATCGGTCTCGTTGATTGCCATGGCTTTGCCGAGAGCCGCAAAGGGGAATTTCCCAATGTTGTATTCAATGCCTTGTTCTTTGCACTGTGTTTCGCTAAGTCCGACGCTGCCGATCTCTGGCGCGGTAAAGATACATCCTGGAATCAGATCATATCTGAAAGAGTTGGTTTTGCCGCAGATGTTATCCACTGCGCATACGCCCATGGCGCTGGCGAGGTGTGCCAGCCATATCTTGCCGCCGATGTCGCCGATG
>JAFGXT010000086.1 GCA_016936495.1 Victivallales bacterium | reverse complement strand
GGGCTTTAGCGAAAGAGTTTCTGTTTTGCGCCATAGCGTCGAGTCGTTCGGCCAACTGCGGCAGGGTCTGCGCCAGTGTGCCGTCGCGTTCGGAACGCTCTACCGCCTGAAGCAGATATTCGGGAAGAAAGTTACTCATGCTGGCGCGCAGGGAGGGAGCCAGCGCTCTGCCTTTCCGCTGACGGCGTATCAATGCGGCAAGGGCTTTGTTCCAGCCGCGCCGTACCGGTTCTGCGCCTTGCTCGCGCAATGTGAGTAGTGCCTGCACAAAGGGAATGTCATGTTGTGCCGCCCACGCGAGAGTACGTATCAGCAGTGCTATGTTGCTGGAACAGCGAACTTGTTGAAATATTTCATTGTCCGTGTCCGCCATATTGTAAAATAAGCCTGTGCGCATAATTTATGTTCTCCGCCTAGCAAAATTGTGAAACAATCGACACAAAAGGAGCAAACAGCGATATGATGAATATACCGCATACTGCGACCATGCCGATAAAAGTCATTAATTCCAGCACCATAGACATCTTTCGGAAACCATAAGCGCTGCGTTCACGGTATATATCCGCCAGGCTTGCCAATTCGTTGCTCAAATCCCCTTCGCCGCAATTATCCATGGTCAGTATCAGCAGTCTGGATATGACGCTCTCGGCGGCAATCGCCTCCTTGACGGTACGCCCTTTTTCCACCTGCGCCGTAGCACGTTCAAGCGCCATTGCCAGCGGCGGAAAATCAATAATTCCGGCAATTGAGCGGAGTGCGTGCGCATCCGGGATTTTTCTGCGTATCAGACTGGACCATATCGAACAGAATCGCGACATGGACGAATTATAAAATACCGTCTCCGAATAAGGGATGCGCTGGGAAAGCCATAGTATCAGGCGGTTCGACCCGTGTGTATTACAGAAAAGTATTATCGTCGCTGCCATCAGTATCGCAAAGCCAATGCCGACGCCCAGCATGTGGGCATTGACGAAATCCGAGCAGTTGATTGCCATGCGGGTTACCAGAGGCACGGGATGCCAGTCGCCAAACATTTCTTCAAATATAATTTTAAAATCAGGTACGATGAACAGCATCGCACCTAGAAATAAAAACAATGCCATGCTCATTGTGATTGCCGGATAAAGCATAACATCTCTCACCATTGCAATAAGTGAAAATCTTACTTTGGACATCTTGTACAATTCATCAAGAACCTCCGGCAAGGTACCGTCCTTTTCTCCCATTTCCACCATTTTCACCGCCAGCGGGCTGAATAGTTCGGGTTCCGCCGCCATCGTCGCCGACAGGGTATTGCCTTTGTTGACGCCGTCCGACAAACGGTTTATCATTGCTGCATATTTTTTCCCGCCGCAATCACCTGCAAGATGATGTAACGCCTCGGGTAAAGGCAGTTTAGATCTGGTCAGCAATGATAGTTGTTTGAAAAATTCCGCATAATCATTCATAGACATTTCTTATCCTCCCATTTTTACGAAGATGTCGAAAATAGGCCAGAACATCCCCAGAGTCGACATAATTACAGTTGCCATTATCAGCACTATTGGTCCTGCGAATAGAACAAAAGCATACACCCATGTAAAAAGGCTGAAAGGATAGCAGCCTATACCATCGCCCAACGCAAAGCGTGTATTGGGTGACAGGGATTGTCCGCGTCCTTCACAGTGCATTCCGGCGAACAGATAAAGAACCACTGCCGGGACTATTATATGAAGAAGCGTAATCAATTGTATCAGCAGTGCACCCGGTGCAGGCTTGCTGACGGCTGAGAAATATATCGCCGCCAGTGATAACAAGTGGATTATCAGTACACCGGGGGCGAGCATCAGCAGCCAGTGCGCAGTCTCGATCGGTTCAAGGCAGAGACTCAACAGTCTGTTACGTATCCATATTATTGCTAGACAAAGGACGCCGACTATCATGCCGCAGATGAATAACGGATCCCACCATGCTTTTAGTGTGTGTCCGGGAGGAGTATCCATTGCCAGTAATGCAAATAAAAATAAACCGGGAACGAATGACGGTAGTGTCAACAGTGTCATAATTTTTAGTTGTGTGCGTGCTGTTTTTATGTTATCGGCATTTACGATAAGTTGCAAATCTCTGCTGTTTGAGCTTATACGGATTACCATAGGCAGGAGCATGAAAACCTGTCCGAGCAGGATCAACGTCCATATTGTGAGTGATAAATCGTCATACACGTGTTTGCCGTAAGACAACACGGAACGGGCTCCCGAAAATGCGGCAAAGGTAAGATATAAGGCGGTCAGCACCATCAATACCGGCAGTGTCCGCCGGAATATCGTGGGGACGGCGTTTTTTACTTCGCTTATAATCAAGCATTTGTCAGTTGGATTATCCATGCCGTCCCTTATAAATATATGCTTCAATACCGCATTGCCAACTTAATTATACAACAAAGCAATATTGAAAGCAAATAAAAATAAGCCCTATTGCAAAATGTTTCCATGTTGTTAAATTGTGAACAAATGTGGGAAAGGATAGAGTTATGCGGAATTACATTTTTCTCTCGTATGGTTTCGCTCGTTCTTTTAAATTGCCTGTTGGTCCATTTGTTAAGCGCAGAGGCGTCATTCGGCGTCGCCAGACTGGAGTTTGTTCATTTTGTAATAGACTTTTTTCAGTGCCAGCAGCTCGTTGTGGGTACCGGATTCGACTATTTCGCCTTTGTCGAGAACGATTATGCGGTCGGCATGACGGATGGTGGACAGTCGGTGCGCCACAATAAATGTGGTTCTGCCTTTGATTAGCCGGTTTAGCGCTTCCTGAATGAGTGCTTCTGATTCCACGTCCAACGCGGAGGTGGCTTCGTCCAGTACCAATACTCGTGGATCACGTATCAATGCTCTGGCTATAGCCAGGCGCTGACGTTGTCCTCCGGAGAGCCTTGCTCCGTTCTCTTTGACTCCGGTGTTGAGGCCTTCTGGCAGTTCTGCCAGGAATTCGGTGAGATTGGCATCTTCTATGGCTTTATGGATTTTTTCTTCGGGAATGTTGCGGCAATAAGTGATATTGTCTTTGATTGAGCCGTCGAACAGTACGGTGTCCTGGCTTACTACCGATAAAAAGCGACGGTAGGATTTCAAATCGACATCATTTATATTATGTCCGTCAAGGTAAATGTTACCTGAGTCCGGGCGTATGAAGCCGATAATCAGTTGCATGATAGTTGATTTCCCTGATCCTGAAGGTCCGACAAAAGCGATGGTCTCGCCTGGAGATACTTTTAAGTTGAAATCCACAATAGCCGGTTCCTGAGTACCGGGATATGAAAATTTCACATCTTCAAATCTGAATTCTCCGTTGATTTTATCCAGTTTGCGACGGCAACCGTGTTGTTCAAATTCAGAACTGTTGAGTACTTCCGCGATGGAACGCACTGATTCCATCCCTTTGGTCAGTTGCGGGACAATCCCGAGTATTTGCATAACCGCCCCGGTGATCACGTTGAAATATGTGGTAAGCAGGATGACGTCGCCAATCTGAAGCGGGATGATACCTTTGTAGCAGACAATTGCCGCCGCCGCGAGCGTCATCAGGTTGAACAGTGTAAACAGTACCCAGTTTATGGAATTGAAGATGCTGTTGACCAGATCCAGTCGCAATCCTGAATGTTTTACTTTGTCCAGTTTGGTTTTTACGCGGTCAAGCTCATCGTTTTCAAGATTGTGCGCGCGGGTGATGGTGATGAGTTTGAGCATTTCTATTACCTTGCCGGACATCTCTTCCATGTTCATGCGGAATTGCTGGTTGGAAGAGCGCATACTCTTTTTTACTGATATGAACACCGTTACCGCCAGCGGGATTACTGCCAGATAGAAGATGATGAATTGAGGAGCCCGAAGCAGAGTTACCACCATTGCCGAACCCAATGCGAACAGTATTTGCGGACCGGTTTCCATCAGCATCTTCGAGAATACTTCAATGTTTTCCACATCGCGTAGAACCTTGGTCTGAAGTCCACCCAGTTTGGCGTCAGTATGAAAACCGATGGATAGATGTTGAAGTCTGAAACATAATGACATCCTCAGATCTTTTTCCACCGATCTGGTGACTAGACTGAAATTACGTATATACAGCACATGAGTAACTACATTCTGGACAATAAAAAACGCCCCTATTGAGAATTGTACCAGTATGCGTTTGATGGTGTCCGGGTTGTGGTTGCTGAGCTCGTTGATGATGTTGGCGATAATGATCGGTGTAAGCCATGTTGGAATGATCTTTATCACAAAGAAAAACATAGCGATGGCAGTTCTCGCTTTGTAATTCCTGAATAAATACAGGTAATTTAAAAACACATGGCGCTTGTCAAATGTTGTATTCATAGTTTTACTTCTCTCTATGTTTAAAAAGATATTATAGTCAGAGCTGGCGGATTTTAAACCCTCAGGACGCAAAATTATCACAAAATAAATAATCTGTAAATTGAAAAATATTTTAAAAATCACTGGATTTGTTGTTGACATATGGAAATTTGTCGTTTATAATAACTGTATTGAAACAGTTTGAAACATTAAAATGGATAATATCGCATGACATTGGAGTTGCAAAGAGAATCCGGCACTGGTTTGCCGAGTCAGTTGGAGGATATAATTCAGACGCGGATAAAGTCCGGCGTATATTCTCCCGGCAGTCGTTTGTCCAGCATCCGTCATCTGGCGGGGGAGTTCGGGGTGAGCAACAACACCGTGATAGAGGCGTTGAAGGCATTGGAGTCCAAGCGCATGGTGCGCAGGATTCCGGCACGCGGCATATTTGTAACCGATGCCGCGATAGATTCCATCAGCATGACCAATATTGTATTTGTTTTTCCTGAGCGTTCGCTTTCAGCGGAGCTGTTGCATTCCGAAGATACCTGGGGGATAGCCATAGAGATTTTCCGTGGTTTGCTTGCCGGAGGGCAGGAATATCAGGCGCGTATTCATTATGTGCATTGTGATGAACATGAATCGCTGGATCGCCAGTTACGCAATATTGATATTGCGGGACGCCCTGATGGTGCGGTATTTGTCGGAGATCAGCTTTCCGGTTTGAAGCAGTATCTGGCAGACGCTGGTGTACCGGTGGTTACGATTGGTGGGTTGGCGAATCTGCCGGGGTGTTTGAGATTATGCAACGATGTACGTGCCAATATGGAGCTCCTCGCTGGGCATTTGAGCGGAGCAGGTTTCCGTAGTTTTGGCATGTTAAGGGTTGTCGATGGCACAGAGGATGACCGTTTAAAGCAGGATTGTTTTGTCGCCGCCGCATCCAGGCAGGGGATGGTATTCAATTCGGAATGGGATATTCCGTTGCGGCCTTTTCCCAAAGGAGATTCGTACTTAGAGTTGACTGAATTATTTGATTTTTCCGCAAAAAACAAAGCGGAAGTGTTTTTCTGTGAACGTTGCAGTTTTGGTTCGGCGTTTTTCCGCTTGCTGCATGAACATAATATAGTTATAGGAAATGAGCTGGGCGTGTGTGGTTATGCGAGTATTCATGGATACCGTAACTTTCATCCAGCAATGAGTTTTCTGGCTTTGCCGCATTATGAAATGGGTGTACGCGCCGCCGCGATAATTTCCGCCACCAGAGCCGGAGAGATATTTCCGACCGGAGATATGAGCATTGCCGGGCGACTTATAGTGGGTGGATCAACCCGCAATGGCGCAGGAAGTATTTTTAAGCCTTAAACAATATAGGAATTACAGGATATGAAAATGAACATGAAACAACATTTTACACTTATCGAGCTCCTGGTTGTGATAGCTGTTATTGCTATTTTAGGGAGTCTGCTGTTGCCTGCTCTGAATGTGGCAAGGACAAAAGCGGAAGCGATAAAGTGTTGCAACAATCTTGGAACCTGGGGAAGAGCATTGGCGATGTATAGCAGTGATATGAATGACTATCTGCCGGCCAGCCGCATTTGGGGAACTGCGCCATATACTTATCATGGAATGCTTGCAAAAGTTGGTTATTTTTGTGGAAAAGGATACAATGCAGAAGTAAAATATATGGGGAATTCCCTTTGCCCAACCGGTGTCAAAGTAGAAAAATCATCAGTGTCTTATTCTTTCTATATGTTTGCGATAAATAATATTTCCCGTGGCGGCAGTGCCTATGCGTATTTGAAAATCAATATGGCAAAAAGCCCTTCAGTAACATGCGAGAAGGCGGATAGCGTAGTTTCGAGCATGGGGCAGTCCAGTGGATATTATACTAATGGAGATCTTTTAAGACCACCTTCCGGAAGTTCAAACTACAGCGAACCAGATTTTCGTCATAACAAAATATGTAATGTACTGTTTCTTGATTTCCATGTCAGTGGTTTCAAAATAAACACAATTCCGACATCTTCGAGCGACAGCTTCTGGAAACTTAGATAGTTATTAATAAATAAAACAGGCAAATGGATTAGAGTAATTTCCGGTATGTGCGGTGATCCAATGATTTGATATGGATGGTAACGTGTCTGTCTTTGTTATATAAATGTTTGTTTCAATGTGTTTTATAAAAAAATAGGAGTTAATTATGATGTTGTTGTTCCAAGGAATATCAAGGTTGATATGTGGAGGTGCTTTTCTTATTGCTATAGGTTCCTGTAATATATTTGGAGCTGAACTGATATGGAGTCTGGATGAGCATTTATCCAAGCCCGCATTTTCCGAGAAGTATAAGATCGTCGATGGTGGAATTGAAATAGGTAAGAATCGGATTAGTCCACGGATATCCCTTGATGCTGAGGCAAGTGGTTCCGGGACAATCTCATTTTTTATCAAACCGTTAGACTGGAGTTCAAAGGATCGTAAGCGCCAGATCATGTTATTACAGGCAGACAAATTCAATGAAGAAGGGCCTTCTGCATTTGTCCTTTATCATCAGATTCATGGTAGATTGGGTTTTTTCGTTGGAGGGCGTGGGAAGAAACCTTCTCCGGGAAAGATGTTTACAAAAGATGAAGTGTTCCTGCCAAATCAATGGTATCATATACTTGTGCGTTGGCAAGAAGATAAACTTCTGGAGTTGTATGTTGACGGGAAAATTAAGGTTAAGCAGGAGGGATTCATAGGTCTGCCACATTTCAGCACTCTTTATATTGGACCAAAGGGGAGATGGGGTAAAGACGGCAATTCAATCCTCAAAGACATAAAGATTTTTAAAGAAGCGATAAATCCCAATGAGATTGAAGCGTTAAGGATTGCTGGAAAGGCTAGAGAGTTTGAAGTTGCTGCAAATATGAAAAACGGAAAAACGTCTGATAATTCGTCTCAAAGCATAATCCCTTTTGGCAAGGTAACGGTCGCGCCTGTTGCGGATGGAATACTTAAGGGAAATGAGTATCCATGCCATCTTAAGAATATTCTGAACAAAGCGACTGGAGTCATGGCGTCAAACAACTTTGTCATGGCAACCGGACAGGATGATAAGTATATATATTTGGGAATGAGTCTTGATTTGGCGGGTTGTAAGGTCAAGTCACCGGATCGGAATATTATGAATAACAGTGACGCGCTGATAATGCCATCTGATTTTTTCATAATGTGTATTCGTCCCGAAACAGATCTAGATAAAACTTCGTTTGAATCGTCCTACATTACCATAGTTCCAGATGGCAGAACATACGATGCATGGCAAAGCATCGACTGGAAATCGCATGTTTTGCATTATCGTAATGCAGGGAAAAATATTATTGTCTCATCGAAAAGTCTACTTTCCAGTGATAACTGGACCGTGGAGTTAAAGCTTGACCGGGAAAAGTTAGGGATTGTGAGTAAGAATAGTTTCGCTATTTCTGTTGGCGCCAGAATGGGAGGCACGCGCCTGACCTGGAAGGATCATGATTTCTGGTATGACCATCAGAGGGCATTCAGTCTGGCGGCTTGCGGAGATTTTAGCATAAATAATTCCTACGGGAAGCTTGATATAGGGAAGGTGTCGTTTATGTCTGAACAAGGAAACAGCGGAAATAACAAAAAAAATTATGTAACGGCATTGACTATACGTCCATTTACTGTTTATACAAATTACACAGAAGCGATTGATGATAAGCAGGTTGGGGATAAGGTTGTGGACGAGTTTAAGGGAGAGACTGCGTATCAGGTCAACAAGCAGGAGGAAGTTTCTTGTGGGGAAAGTCTCAAGGTGGTTGGCGGGTCTGTGGTTATAGATAAGATTGGTTTATATGAACTTGATGAAAAGGTAACTATTGACGGCAAGAATGTTTTGACACGCAGGTACCCGTTTCAAATCGAGTATCCCTTGAGCGTGACAATCAACCCATTGCCTTCGGTTGACAAGTTTATCGCATCTGTTCGTATCAAGAATATAAATTTGAATGAAAGCGATAAGCTGATATTGAGTTTTAATACTAAGAAAGACAATAGCCATACGAAGCAGTTTGTCCTGCCATATGCTGAAATTGACCGCGAAATAAAATTGTCGATGGCGGAAATACCTCATGGGGAATATATAGTTAATGTGCAACTTGTTGATGGTTCCGGCAAGTTGAAGGCGTCAAGTTCCTTAGACTTTGAAAAGCTTGAAAAACCACAGTGGTTAACCAATCCTATCGCGTTGGAAGCTCTTTCTCCTGACTGGTGTCCATCTCCATGGCAACCATTGGAACTAGCGGCTGACGGTACTGTGGCTTTGTGGAACCGTTTCATTACTTTCGATAAGGGACTGATCAGTAGGATTGTTAGTAGCGGTAAGCCTTTGTTGAAAAAAGCAATAGAGTTGAAATATATTCGGAGAGGCAAAGAGCATAATGTAGTTTTTTCAACCTTCAGGGTTGTCTCGCAGCATCGCGGACGCATTGTTTTTAACTCACAGGCAATTTCGCCTGATTTCCGAATTGATGCCGTGATGACGGTTGAATTTGATGGAATGGTAAAAATTGAATTGACTATAGCCCCCTTGTTGAACAGGGGGGAAATTGATAGAATGTGGTTGGAATATGAAGTTGAGAATGCCATGTACTGCTCCCTTGGGGGGCGTGGAAATAACGGATCGTTTCAGGGGCTGATATGCAATTATGAATTTTTGCAGCCGGTAAAGGAAATGTGGCTGGGAAACAATGATATTGGACTGGGATGGTTTACCGAGGGCTATCGTGGTTGGATGATAAACACGAAAAAGCCGAGGATAATCCTAAAACAGCTTGGAAAAAACGCAAAAGTCGAGCTTCTGCTTGTTAATGAGCCCTCAAGTATAAATAATCCATTAACGCCTGTTTTCGGCTTCTATCCTACTCCGGTAAAACCACCGTTCGAAAATTGGCGCACTTACTTTTCTTCATGCGAGTCGGGATATCGCCCCTCGCCAAACAACTTGCTGATGATTCATCCTGCGGGATGGAGCACGGGGAGTTCCATTTATAATCCGACTCCATACAGCCAGAAAGTTCCTAAATACTGGAAAAAGATGAAGCGGGACAACCGGGTAGTGTTGGTCAGCATGTCTCCAGCACATACCACTGTAGACGACCGTATTCAGGGAGATATTGGTAATCGCCGTCCTTATCCCAAAGGATTTGTTGATTTCCCACGGATTAAGCTGGTTGACTATTTTAAGGCGGAATGGCGTTGTCTTCCCGAGCATTATTACAGTTCGGGGCATGTTATGTCTCCCATGCTTTATTGCAGCACAAAATCATCATGGTCCGATTTTCTGTGTTGGTCTATTGAGAAGATAGTTGCAGATTACAAGCTTGATGGCATATATTTCGATTTAGCGACGCCGCAGTTGAATAATGATGAGTCCAAAGGGTATGGATGGATAACCAAGGATGGGTGCAATGAAAGTAGTGTCGAGACTTTTGCAACACGTGATCTTTTTAAACGGCTGTACCTGATTTTGCAGAAACACAGCAAGGAGCCTTTTATGGTAGCACATTTGCATGGGACATCCCCCACTGCATCATTTGCCTCTTTTTTGCTTGGTGGCGAGGGCATTAAGGTAAAAAAACCTTTTGCGCTGACCGAACATAGTCTGTCTGGACGTATTGTAACATTTCAGGGCAAGGCTCCGGAACTTAAGGTTGAGGATCCATACGATCCTGTCCTGTTCAGACTTATATTCGCCCAGAAAATGTGGGGCGTTCCATCTATTCATCTCCCTCAATACGGTTATAATCGTAAATTGGGAAATATGTCTGAGCTTGCAAGGGAGACTTTGTCCTTATGCCTGCTCCACGATTCGGCGATTGAGATGAGCCGGATATCCAACCTCGGATTGTACCCGTTTCTGCGTCTACTGAAGGATGACTTTGGAATGAATGATCTTGAATTTTATCCTTATTGGGACAACGACATAAAATCATCAAATCCGGCGGTAAAGCTCTCTTATTATCGCAAAAAAGGCTTTAACGATGACTTTCTGATTATCGCAGGCAATCTTTCCGGCAAGAATGCGGTTACGGAGTTGCGGTTGAATGATGATATGAAAAAATGCACTGTAGGATACATTCTGAGTGAAACGAAATTATTGAATCGTGATATTAATGATCGGTTAAAGAATGGAGAACCTATCAAGCTGAAGATACCTCCTCATGATTTCATTGCAATACGTTTGAGGTTTAGTCTTCCAAACTGATATTCCCATATAAAACAGAGGCTTGATTCGACATGAATAACTATTGCATTCCAAATGATAAGGCATGGTATGCCTTGCGTAAAACCCTGCCTCCATGGCGGTGGCAGGAAAATCTTGATGAACTGTTGGAAATCTGTGTGAGAGACGCCATAGATGAAGTGGTTCTTAAAATAGACACTGGCACTTTCACTCATTATTATCCTGATTTTGATTGGCTTCTGGAGTATCAGAAAATACTTTTTAAGGTGAAGGAAGAGTTGAGCGCGATCAATGTTGTTTATTCTCTTAATCCCAACGTCACACAGGGACATGGGGATCGCGGTCGAAATATGAGGGATAAGCTTCCTGATTTCGATTTCATTGTCGGGCACGGTGGGGAATGTTGTACTGACTGTGCTTGTCAGGTTTCTCCCGGTTGGCGAAAATATATATCCCGGCAATGGACAATATACGCAGAAACAAAACCGGAAATCATTTGGATCGAAGATGACATCCGTTTCATGCATCATGGTGTGGTTAAGTATGGTTGTTATTGTAATTCATGCATGCGACGGTTTGCGGATTTTACTGGCACTGAATGGAAGAGGGAAGATCTGGTCAATGTCATAATGTCTCCAGGGAATGTGAATATTGTAAGACGGCAGTGGCTTGATTTTCAACGCGCCATGTCGATTGAAACCATGCTGATGTTCGAGAAAGTTGTCCATCAAACCTCTCCATCTACCGTTCTTGGACTGATGTCAAGTGGTCCAATGGCTCATTGCGCGGAAGGTCGGGATTGGACGGCAATCGCAAATGTGCTTGCTGGAGAACGGGGAGAGCTGGCAAGTCGCCCTAACATGGCAAACTACTCCGAGCAAGGTTTACACGGCTTGTTGTTCTGTGATACCAATGTCAAGCATGTTCGCCATGCGATAAAAAGACCGACAATTGAAATGACCGAGATCGAAAACTATCCATATACGTCATACAGCAAATCCGACACTTATACTGCTCTTCAGACCATGGTTTCATTTTCAGCTGGAGCCGACGCCGTAACATTGAATTTGTTTGATCATTGCGGTACTCCCATGGATGAATCTGGAACCGTTACTCAAGCTTTGGCTAAAATAAAACCTTATGCATCGGCTTTGAAGGCATGTGCAGGCGGCATTATGAATGATCGCGGGGTGAGAGTGTTTTGGCACGAGAAGAATGCTTATGAGGTTAAGCTGGGAAAGACTGGTTCTTACGATGATTTCCGAATGTTTTCATACGCTTGGGCAGAAAAACTGTATTTGACCGGTTTGGGTGTGACCTATGGAGAGGCCGGGGTGTGTGCCTTGTGTGGACAGGCAGTGAGGTGCTTGTCGGAAAATGAGCTGCATGATATTTTGTCAAAGGGAGTCATATGCGATGCGGTGTCAATCAAAGCATTGGTCGATATGGGGTACTCTGAATTGATCGGGACAACGATTGACGGAGAATTTGCATTGGGAACTACTATGCCGCTCGCCGGGGAAAGATACTATAACATCGAATTTGGCGGCGATCCTAAGCATTATTTTTCTTTGGCAATTCATAAGCAGCATCCGTGTTTCATATGGCTCCATCCGGTTCCAGGCGCAGTTGAAATATCGGAGATTGTTGATCCTGATATTAAGAGGATATGCCCAGGGATAACTGTTTATGAGAATAGACTCGGAGGCCGGATTGTCCTCGTGCCATTTGATATTCAGAAAATCGGCATGGAGTGGCTCAGCCATATGCGGAAAAAGCAACTCTATCATTTGATCAAGTGGGCCGGGCGTGGAGAGCCTGCCGTTTTCGTCGAGGTTAATGACCGGGTAATGCCATTCCGCAGGGACGCGGCCGACCGGTGTGTGGTCGGCGCATATAACCTGTCTCTTGATGTTCATCAAAACTTTAAAATCAGGATCAATCTTGAGGGAAAGTCAGTAAAACTCATAAAATCGTTGCAGGATGATGGGACATGGCAGGTTCATCAAAACTTTACTGTTGAAGATGAAAGTCTTTTAATTGATGCAAACAGGATGGTTGATTTCAGGTATCCCGTAATATATGAAATAACATTTGATTAATGTAATTATGGTTGCATATAGAGGGTTCTTATGACGGCTTTTCTTCGGCTTTTCGGTATCGCTTTTCTTTTATTGGTTTTATGTAATCGCTAAACTTCAGTCATTTACTTCATCAGTTTAGTGTCGATACCCCTTTGACCGTTACCCATGCCTGCTGGTATCTGCGCAAAGTCATTGAGATGAAGGAGGGCATGAACAATAGCTGCGGCAGAAATATCATGATGCTGCGTATGCTCACTCCTTTATTACTTCATGATCTGAATGTTTCCGCGTCATGGTGCGACCGCAAAATAACTATTCCTAAATGGTGGGGCATCAAGGATGCTATAGACCTTTCCGCCGCGGATTTTAAAGGCTATTGGACGTTGCCCGGAGCCAGTTCCGGTTCTCCGGATGTGCTGGTGAGCGTATATTCCTGGAAAAAACCGTCGCCTTATCGCCATCTGCTGGTGGTGGGCAATCTCCGGAGCGTTGATCGTCCACTCGACCTTAAGTTTGATGACGCCGCATTGGGCATAAATAACGCGACAAAATTCACTGAACTCTGGAATGATCAGAGTTTGTCCAGAGAGGAGTTGCGAACGAAAATGCTTAAGGCATATAATTTTATGCTTATCGGCATAGAATAACCACATGTAAAATTGCATATGCTTGAGAAGCATTCTCCCCCTCCTTTGCACTTGAGGTCTTTGGAGGGAGTGAGTTTGCTTTTTCAATTTATAAGAATAGCATTTATGTAAAATATATTAATAAGAGGCTTGAGTTTGCCGCGCTTTACACTTATATTTAAAATATGAATAAGGGTATTTTGCAGCCTGCCGAGGGGATTATGTTACGGCAGGAGGTTATAAAACTTTAACCGGAGGACTATTACATGTATGGCGTCAACTCCACTGACAGTGTAGACGAGGAATCAGTAAATCAATTGTTTCTGACATTTAATCTTGGTGATGAAAAATATGCCATTGATATTCTGTACATCAAAGAGATCACCGGCATGCAGGAAATCACCAAAGTACCCAATATGCCTTCCTTTGCCAGGGGCGTGATTAATCTGCGTGGTCTGGTTATTCCGGTCATAGACATGCGTACCCGTTTCAACATGACTCCCAAGGACTACGATGACCGCACCTGCGCCATTGTTGTGGATTTCGACGAATCACGAATCGGGCTCATTGTAGACGCGGTCGATGAAGTTATTGATATTCCCGAAGAAAACGTATCTCTGCCCAATGCTATATCTACGTCCGCGGCGGGTGAATTTGTCAAAGGACTTGGGCGTACATCTGATACGGTGATAATTATTCTCGACGTTGAAAAGCTTTTGGGCAAGCATGAAATAGAATCTCTAGCTCAGGTGAGCGGTACGCTGTAATCAGCAGGTTTTTGAAAACTTATAATATTCGCTTACGCGCAATGATATTTCGCGTAAGCGTTTTTTATTCCTTTGGACGCTTCTTGTCGTTAAGATACTTCAGGCAATCGCCGGGGACGGTACCGAAAGCGTTGAACCAGGCGATATAAGTCTGTTTGAGATTGGGAGCCTGAACATATGCCGCAAGTGCAAGTTTACGGGCAAGATCGGGCTTGCCTGATTTGAGGAAATATTCTGATAGCGTCGCCGATTTAAGAGCCTGCTCTCTGGCGGCGTCTGACACGTATTTGAACACAAAATAGCTGTTGTTTATGTAAGCGAGATCCCTGGGCGGGTTGATCAGATGAAAATTTTTCAATTGACCGGGTTTCTTTGCCAGCAACCATGCCGGAGCGTTGCGCTTGAGCTTTTCAGCGGCTGCCATATACCGGTTGGAATAAATGTGCATCGGCAATTGAAAATCACTTCTGCCCCGGTCAAATACCAGTAGTTGAACCTGATGCCGGTCACAAAAATCCGTCATATCTTTGAGCGTGCCATTGAACATGGTCATTAAATATTCTTCGACGGTGTCGCGGACGATTTTCAGTTCAAACTGCGGCTGGTTTATTATTTTCATTCCGCAATAGGCTTTCAGCACTGGCGAAACTTCCATATCGGCAAGCACGGTTACGCCGCCGACATCTTCAGACCGGAACCATTTTATCAACGCGGCGGTTTCCTTGAAATATCCCTCACTGTAATCACGCTTTAATTTATATGACGTTGCTCCCTCGTAAAGCACTGCGCTGAGCGCCAGCAGAATAACTATGACCGTCGCCGTCATGCCGCCGCGGCCGCCTTTCCAGGTTCGTCTCAGGCAGTCCAGAAGCACCGGCAGCAGTATGCAGAGAAATACCGCGCAAAATACATGTGCCCTTACAATAAGCACATATAACACAAAAAATCCTATGGTGAACATAAGAAAAGGATATATCAAGGGTAAGTGGTAACAGAAAGTGCGGCGCATCCGTCGTGTCAGCATCATAAACGCTCCCAGCGCCGTGGCAAATGGCAGGGCAAAAGGATAAAACGCTTTGGTCATCGGCCAGTTTGCCGAATGCATCACCGGCGTCCACAATATACGCGCGTCAAAATCCAGTAGCGCCGGATCAGACGGTTTTACGTTCATAAATCTGAGTTTCGCCGCCATCAAACTCATGAAATGTCCATAGTTTTCCCCATATACGCTGACCGTGCGCCATAGGAGGAACAATCCGAAGAAAATTACTATGGCGTAACGCCATTTCGCTACCAGATTACGCGGATAAACCAGAAACATCATGATCAGCATCAACGGCATAACCACCATCACCAGCGGGGATGCCAGCAGCATATGATAACGGTGATACGGCACCAGTACTGCTGCCAGCGCCATCGCGATATAGGCGACAAGCCATAAATGCCGTCTTTTCTGGTTAACTCCGCCCCCGGCAAGGATACGCAACAGCTCGATTCCACACCAGGCAGTGAAGAACATTTGCGGGGCATCCCAAAACGCGAAAGAGCAAAACACAGCCAATCCCAAAAGTATGAATTTATACGGTCGCGGCTGATGGTGCGTCCAGAAAAACATCAGTACGGCAAGTACAATGAAGGGCATGCAAAATTCCCCGCGCAATAAATCTTGTCCGGTATAACGTGCTATCGCGGCAGGGGATACGGCATACAATGCGGCTCCGGAAAATGCCAGGTACCAGGGAACCCTCAGTATCAACAGCAATAAAAAGATCATGCCCGCCACCAGACTTATCCACAAGCGTATCTGATACATCACCCAGCGGGAGAAATCAGGATTATCCTCGTAAGTCGTATTCATATCAGTCGCTGGCGAGCCGAATATGGCGTTTTTGAGCCGGTATCCCCATCCCAGAAAATATTCCAGCCCAAGGAACATTTGCGCAGCAAGGGGAACATCTTCCATCTTCGCAAGATTCTTATCGGAGCCGGCGATGCTTTCCCCGCGTGCTACTTGCGAGGCATAGCCGTACATAATCGCGCTTTCGCCCATGAACTGGGGAAAATCCACGCCTCCGGACAGCTCTCTGACCCTGTCCAGTTCACGATTACATATATATGTTCTGACGCCGAACGCCAAGCCGATGGCAAGCACCACCAACATAGCGTAAAAAAGCCTGTTCCCGTTAAGCTTCAACTGAAATCAACCTCACTTCAAACGGATTACGGTTTATTTTGACGGTACTTCTTTGTCTTGCTTCTCCATTTCTTTGCGGAGTTTTTCCAGTTCAGCGTCAAGCTTGGCGGCTTTGGAGTAAAGCTTGCTCATTTCTGGCTTTCTATCGACCTGAATAGCCAGTTCTTTGTGCATTGCCATAATTCTCTGATGCAGACGGGTCAAAGCCGGATCGGATTTTATGAGTTCGATTCTCACTTTATGCATTTCTAATTCAAGCTGATCGCGTTCTTTCTGCAAGGCATCGATTTGTTCTTTCACACTGACGGCGGCGAACGCGGCGACGGCGGTCAGCACTGCGGCGCCGGCAAGCAGGAGTTTACTTTTTTTCATGATCATATGTTCCTTGTTGGTAGATTTTTTAAAAAATTTCTTATTTTTCCGGCTATCGCCGGAGGTGTTAGTCCATAGGCTTCACGCAATAACTTTACCTGACCGTGAGGAATGAATTCGTCATCCCCCCAGCCCAGATGAAGCACTCCGTGATGATGAATGTTGACCAGTTCCTCGTCAACTACGCTGGCTAGTCCTCCGTGCATCTGGTTGTTTTCTAAAGTTATAATTGGAGCTTTAAGCGCACGTTCATGGAGTATTTGCCGATCAAAAGGTCGAATGAAGCGGGTGTTGATTATGGCGAGGTCAATACCTTCCCGCCCAAGAATCTCCGCCACTATCCGGGCGGTCTTGAGTTCATTCCCGGCAGTCAGCAAACTCGCTGACGCACCTTCTTTGACCAGTTCTGATTTGCCGACAGGGAGCATGCACGGCTCCCGTCCGATATCGAAAGACAGTCCGGAACTGGTACGCGGGTAACGTATAACCACCGGACAAGCCAGTTCATAGGCCGTAAAGAGCATATCGCGCAACTCGTTTTCCGTGGCGGGTTGCATTATCACCAGATTGGGAAGATTACGTAAAAACGCCAGATCATGTACGCCGTGATGAGTCGGGCCGTCCTCGACCACTCCGGAACGATCCTGGCAGAATATCACCGGAAGTTTTTGGAGGCAGACATCATGCATGATGCAATCCAGCGCCCTTTGCATGAAAGTGGAATATATGGCTACCAGCGGTCGAACACCGCCCGCCGCGAGCCCGGCGGCAAACACCGCCGCGTGTTCTTCGGCAATTCCAACGTCAAAAAGTCGGTCTGACAATTTTGCGGAGAATTCTCCAAGTCCTACCCCTTTGCCCATGGCGGCGACGACCGCGACCACGTCATCATGTTTTTCAGCCAACTGCACGGCGGATTTTCCGAACGCGCTGGAATAAGTAATTGGCGACGGTTCGTTTATGACTTCTCCGGTAATCGGGTCAAAGCTTGCCAGGCCGTGGAACTTCTCCGGCGCTGATTCCGCGTGAGTGTAGCCGCGCCCTTTCTCGGTGATGGTGTGGATTATGACCGGACGGTTGAATTCTTTTGCCGCCTCGAAAGTACGTTTAAGAGTTTTTATGTCATGTCCGTCGACCGGACCGATATAGCGTATGCCCAGTTCTTCAAAAAACACGCCGGGGACAAAAATGCTTTTTGTAGCTTCCTCCAGACGCGATATACCCCGGCGGATATCCTCACCATGAGGTATTTTATGGAGCATCACCTTTGCCATCGCCTTGAAACGGTTGTAACTGCGACCGGAAATGATATGATTAAGGCAGCGGGGAATGGCACCGACGTTCTCAGATATGGACATTTTGTTGTCGTTAAGCACTATAATCATATCCCGCGTGGTCTCGCGGATGTTATTAAGTCCTTCGAGTGATATACCGCAATTCAATGAGCCGTCGCCGACTATGGCGATCACTTTACTGTTTTCCTGTTTTATATCACGCGCGGCGGCAAGGCCGAGCGCGGCGGAAATAGCGGTACCGGCATGACCTGCGCCGAATATATCATGTTCTGATTCCTGACGAGAGAGAAATCCACTGCATCCTTTGAATTGCCTCAGACTGCGGAACAGCTCCTGACGTCCGGTAAGCAATTTATGTACGTAAGCCTGATGTCCGACGTCCCATATAAGTTTATCATGCGGGGAATCAAAGATATAATGTAACGCCACCGTCAGTTCCACCGCACCGAGGTTAGGAGCCAGATGTCCGCCATTTTCGGCGACTACCGCGATCAGTAATTCACGTATTTCCGCGCTCAATTGTACCAGTTCATCGTCATTGAGTTTCTTAAGATCATCCGGCGAATTGACCTGCCGGAGCAGTTTATCGTTTATATCCTTCATTCCTCTGCCCATGTAAAGTTCATCTCAAAACATGGAAAGATACACCCTTTGTGGCACTCCTGCAAGACAGGTCTGAAAAATAGCCTTGTATTATCGCTTCGGTAAACCCGGGATAGACGCGTAGGTGTTCTGTTTATTTGAGAATAATCCTCAAGCCATTATACTAACGGCGTAGTTGAATCCTGTCCGATAATTCAGATATTATCTATCATCCAGCCGTTGATCTTCTGCCGATTTTATTTGGAACCGTGGGAGCCGTTTGGCATGGATAGCAGACAGTAGGTCAGGTTGTCGGCAAAGGTCGCACTCGTGGTTATTCCCATATGAGCGGCGGGCAAATGGTATATGGAATGCCATTTTATCGGCGAATCCATGAAAAGTTTCCATTTGCCACCATCGCGCCGATCAAAAACGGCACTTGCAGCCAGGACTTTACCGTCGCCGGGTTCGTATCCGGCAACTTCTATTTTTCCGCTTGCACGGTCGACCAGAGCTGTCCTCCGGGTTTGGACGGCGTCTCCCAGGAAGAGGAACTTGGCTACATCTTCAGGCGGTTCGCCAGGTGTTTTCATGAGTTCGGCAAACTGTTTCGCACGGGCAAGGCACTTGGATAAATGCTCAAACGCTATACTTTTCCGTTCCCGCGAAGAGGAAACGTCCGGCAGGAGATACTTCAGAACTTTGTCCTGCGTCGGGCTCGCCAGTCCCCAGCCCATCGCCTTCCACACCTGTGGATCATAGACGTCCACCGGAGCACCATCGGGATTATCTTTCCACAGCAATGACCGGGTTTCCGGCAGTGGCATCATTTGATAATATGATGGAAAAGTTCCAATGACTCCGGGGGGATAAATTCCCGTTCCCGGCGCTATTTGATAGCCGTTTACCAGTTCGATGCAGGTATCCAAATAACCCATATTGGGCGTTCCCAGCATAATGAGTTTATTGACATAAGCACAGCCTTTCCAGTTCAATTTCACGGAAGAGCCGTCGTTCGGCATCATATTCCCGCCGTAGCGCAGGTAATAGCGCGCCAGCAATCCGCCCATGGAATGAGCGACTATGTCAAAGCGTACATCATAATCGTCCAGCCCGTAAAGGCGTTGGTATTCATCTTTTAAATGGCGGCGTTTTTCCTGGACAAACGCATGCAGTCTGACGGCATTTTCAGACAAGTCGCGTCGCCAATCGTATTCAAACACATATAAGGACCGGAAAGCTGCGTCACCGGAATTATTATCCTTGTATCCAGCTTGCC
The DNA here is from genome assembly GCA_016936495.1 of Victivallales bacterium. Lineage (GTDB taxonomy): Bacteria > Verrucomicrobiota > Lentisphaeria > Victivallales > SZUA-371 > JAFGXT01. The sequence continues at coordinate 2,198 of JAFGXT010000086.1, read as the reverse complement.
GCAAGGTGTTTATCAGCCCGTCATAGGCGTTCAGGTGAAAGGACATCCCCAGAAGCTTCAGCTCTATCTTGTCCAGCAGACTATCGCCCACCACATTATTTTTCAGGTCTTTCAGTAGAGCTCCTTTGCTCATGGGGAAGCTCAGTAATCGCAGATCATCTTCGGGGAAAAATTCCAGCGCTTTTATGCCCTCGAACTTGCCCCATATAATTCTGTCATTAGTATTATCGCGCAGGCGCGAACCAAGAAAGCCGTGAATAACAATGACCGGATTTCTTTCCGGTCCTTCATAATTGAAAGCCTTTTGGGATAGTTTTCCGTAGAGTGGACGGTCATATACGGCAGCGGACTGATAAGAGCCGATGGACAATTTTTTCATAAGCGATCCTGTACAACGCCCGGAGCGTCAAGTACCGCATATGTTCCGGAGGTCTATTTATAGAGCTTCAGCCTACAGCCACGAATAAACTGTATTCATACAATAAATGTATCAGTCGATAAGCCATAAAGCAAGCGCAGTCCCGACAATATCCGTATTTTACCGGGAAGGTTGACAAAAATCCATACTATATAAGAACTGGCAATCACGCTGTTTCAGAACAAGTAAAAGGATACATGAAATGTCAAATTTCAATTCGGGTAATTTCAAGATCGGCCCCAGCATAGTCGCTTACAAAGGTACATTGCTGGGAGGAACCAAAGGCGGGGTGAAAATCTCAATCGACACAGATACCTATGAGGTTACCTGCGATCAGTCATACGGACAGCCGGTAAGAAAAATACCGCTTTCCGTTAAAATAGTCATCACCATGACCATGCTTGAAGTGGACAAAGGGCTGGAACAACTGCTTTCCGAAGACAAACTCAGTAACGCTCTCCTTGGCTCCGATCTGCTGGCAAATGGAGGTGAACTGCTCCTGACCCCGATAAACAGCAACGACTCCACTGGCTACCGTTTCCCCAATGCCGTTCTAGACGTAAATTCAAACGTTGATCTGTTCGCGACGGAACTGCATTCCGTAACGCTGAAATTTACGGCTGAAGCTGATGTCAATGGTACTTTTCTGCAGAAAGTCAACGTTGCATAATAAATTCAGGAGCCGATCATGGATACCACATTTGAAGACAATCTGGCTCTATGCCGGAGTTACCGCCAAAAGATAGAGGAGGGACAGGAGTCTCTGCAATCTTTTTTCCTCGAAAACTCAGATGACGATATCAATGTTGATTCTCTCGCGGTGGATATTGTCAACCTTGAAAGAGCATTGACTATATTCATCGCGGAAAAAACGGGGCTGGAAATTGACAGGGAAATATTTCGCGGCTCTCTTCCTCCAGGTCGAGACGGGTGTTCGATTGGCGTCAACCGCCTTGATCTGGGATTGGATGAAAGCATTCCAACGGTATTCGTCCAGTTCGTATGTCGCAATACCGTTCGTAATGAAGCGGTCAGGATAACCTCGAATCTCTGCCGCCAGTTTCCGGTTTCCGGCATGAGCGTAACGCTGGGAGACGGCGCCATCGTCAACGCCCGTCTTATCAGTGTGATCCGCGCGGACATCCAGACCGGACAGGCAGACGACGGCAGACTTAAAACATTCGGGTATATCTCGTTCAAAGTCCAACTTTAGGTGAGCGATTCAATGTTTACCGAAAATGTTTTCTCAGGAGAAATTCATCATGGGTGATTATAAAAATGAATTCGGAACCGAACATGTAAAAGTTTCCGGAACCGGGGTGGCGTACAAAAACGACATTACCATTGGAACGACCAATCGCAAATACACAAATATGACGGAGGCACAACGCGCACAACTCCACAAAAAAACCTCTCAGGTCTTAAATTATCTAAGAACAGTTGGAGAAGAAGAAAAAGATATTCTGGATAAACTCGGAGAGTTGACCAGTATCTGCGAATGGAACAAAGTGGCGGCGCTTATTGTGGAAAGAATTGATCATCACATTAAGAACAAGAACATGCTGGCCGCGGAAGAAATCTATCGTACTCGATTCCTCAAGCTCAAATATTGCAGCATAAAGGGAGCATTGTCTCCACGTGAAATTCATAAGATACTGGAGAACAGGGACAAATTCACTTCGTTCAGGAAGGCATTACCCACCATAATTAATACGATAGAATCAGGACGAAAGAAAATAGGAATGTTGAAAAGCATCTATGAATCCTTCGGACAAGTCAG
>JAFGXT010000085.1 GCA_016936495.1 Victivallales bacterium | reverse complement strand
TACCGTTTTATCCGCGCAGCACGGGGCATTTCTACCGTTATAGCGGCTATAGAGAGACGGTTGAGGAAAACATAAAAGATTTTGTACAGTTATTCTGGTGTGTCACGGGAGCCGGAGAATTTCTGGTTGACGGTAAATGGCTGGAGTTGAAAGCCGACGAAGTGTTTTACCGTTTGCCCGGGCAGGCTCACATTAACCGTACGCGGACTGAGCCCTGGGAGTATCGCTGGATTGCCTTTGACGGCTCGGCGGCGGTGGATGCCATGCGCGCTTATAATTATCCGGATACGCCCTTTTGGGCGGGGGGCTGTCCTCATTCTCTGTTTATGGAATTTGAGGAACGTTTACGGGAGTGTACGCCTTATGCCTGGCGCCGGATGGTGGCGATTATTTCGGCAATCCTGGCGGAGGCCGGAGGCGTCCCGGAAGATTCTGAGTACAATGGCGGGATATTCGGCAAGGCTTTGCAAATCTGTAAGGAACATTTCAAAGATCAAGGACTAAATGTAAACATTCTGGCGGAAAGGTTGGAAGTGAGCCGTACGACTTTATTGCGGGTTTTCCGCTCGGCAATGCATACTACGCCATCGGAATATCTTCAGAGCCTGCGTTTACAGCATGCCACATCGCTGCTGGAATATCGCCCGGACATTCCGGTGCATAAGGTGGCGGAGCGTTCCGGTTTCAGTGATCCGGGTTACTTCAGCCGTCTCATGCGCAAGCGTTTCGGTAAAAGTCCGATAGAACTGCGTACCGGGACCGCCTGGCGACAATCCCGGTATAAATAAATTTTATTACTTTTGTCCGTTGTTAAAATAGTCTGTAATATAAGCCGGAAGCTGCGGAATAGTTTCCGGTATATTACCGTTGCGCATTGATTTATGACCCATGACGCCGGTTGCCACCGCGTTTCTTGCCGCTATTGGAGAAGTGTGCGGAGTAATGTCATTTTTGACAAAATCGATAAATGCATTGATTATCAGCGGGTCGGCGCCGCCATGTGTGCCTTCGACGGGCTTGAGACGATGAATGATGTCAGGGTTCCTGCGGCTTCCCCGTTGTGTCCAGACATGGATTTCGCAATCGCCGGTATCGCCTATGTTTTCCAACCGACCGTGAGTGCCGATAAAAGTATAATTGCGTTCGGCGTCGGGCGTATAGAAGCATTGTGTGTATGACGCCTGAACTCTGTTATCCAGTTCAAGCATTACCATATTATGATCTTCAATATCAATTAGTGGAGCCATATCATCCTGAGAAAGAGGGGGCCAGCACGAATCATCGAACGCTTTTTCTCTGTCTGGAGCTTCATCCGGCTTGCGTCGACCGCATTTATCGTAAACTGATAATCTGCCCATGCCGACAACTTTCTGCGTGAATCCGCCTGCAAGCCAATGAATGACGTCGATATCGTGCGCGCCTTTTTGCAGCAACAGACCATTGGTATGGGAGCGTTCCGAGCACCAGTTTCTGAAATATGTGCCGCCATAATTAATAAAGTGGCGGCACCATACCGCCTGAATTGTTCCTATGACGCCTGAGTCAATGATTTCTTTCATCTTTTGGACGAAAGGCATATAGCGCATATTATGACCGAGAAAAAGTTTTGTTTTTGTCCGGTAAGCTGTTTCCAGAATGCGGTCACAGCTTTCAAGTGTTATTGCCATTGGTTTTTCCAGGAATACGGCCTTGCCAGCTTCCAGCGCAGCAATGGTTATTTCTTCATGCTGATAATCTCGCGTCATTATGAAAACCGCATCGATTTCATCCCGTTTGAGGAGCTCATGATAATCTTCCGTTAAAAAAATATCATGCCCGACGTTTTTTTTGAATTTTTTCAGCGTTGAAGGGTCAAGATCGGCGGCTCCTGTGATTTTCACATTCTTTTCCGGCAGATTTTGTATAATGACCGAACGTCTGCTTAAGCCTATTATGCCTATACCGAATGTTTTCATTTACCACTCCTGTTCTTTAAGATAAAATCATAAATTCTTTTTGCATTGCAATAAAGTATCTTTTTGCGTTCCTCCGGCTCGCCCCATCGATAATAATTACCGCCGATCATTTCCAGAAACAATGTCCAGAAATCCATCAGTTTAAAGGCTTCGGCATGACCTTGCTCATTTCCATAACATAAGGCGTCGGTGGCAAACAGAATTTTGTCATTGAAATATCGCTTTTCATTGCCATCATGACATTTATGATCAAGATTACGTATCAACCATTCAATATCTTTGCGGTAACCGCTCAGATCATGATAAATATTGGGGTAATAATACAAGTTTTCAGCGGTTTCATCCAGCCAGGGATAGCCCAGATGACCGCCAATCAAAGTCAACCCGGGAAAGGCCGCCGCAATGCTCGCCAGATGCGCCGGTCTCATATTGGTCGGACCACAAGACAGATGCGATCCCATTTGTCTTCTTGAACACTTCTCCACTATGCCGGTATGGAACAGTATAGGCATTCCCAACTTTTCGGCGCGCTCATAAAAAGGAAAATATTCCAGCGCGTCATAAGGCTTTTCCGGACGATATGCCTTCAGCCCGAAGAAGCCTTTTTCTTTCAATTGCTCTATGCAGTCCGGTTGTTTGCGCAAGTCCAAATACCCGAACGGAATAAAAAAGTTGGGAAAGTCTTTGGACGCTTGCAGGATTTCAGCTTCAGAAGCAAAGTCATTGGTGGACAGCTCGCAACCACTGACGTCCATCAGCCAGACTTGCTCCAGACGACCGCATTCAACTATTTTATCCAGCCCCACCGGAGCCCGACATAAATGGGCATGAGCATCAATAATCATTGCTTTCCCTTAAATAATGGTTGCAGGTGAGGTGGCGGTAGCATAATCCGTCGCGATAATATAGTTTTTGTGGTCGCGGATATGGGTAACCGGATAATCGTCGCCGGGAACGCCCAGAGCAGCAATCCGCAGTACTGCGTTGGCCCAATCCATGCCCGAATGTTCGTTTCGGGTCATCAATAGTATTTTCCGGGCGCTGAGGCATTGTCTCATACCCAGAGTGATGGCACGGCGCGGAAAGTTAATCAAATTGCCGCCAAGACCGTGGCGAGTCGCGTCGACAGTTCGTGTAAAATCGTTGATGTCCAGGATGCGCGGATCGGTATCTTTAATGTCGGCGGCCGGTTCGTTGAAAGCCACATGCCCGTGAATGCCAATTCCGCCATAGCATACTTCGATTCCGCCGACAGCTTCGATCATGCCTGGAAGTTCATTGATGATTTCCGGGGCAGGAAATATTCGCTGGTTGACCGGCATCAGCAACTCATTATCTACCAGATTGAAAAAGAGATTATTGATCTGACCCCGGAAACTTAATGGATGTGTTGTTGAAATTAATTCATCGTTGTCATCACAATACTCGTCCATAAAGAAAAACCAGCAATTCTTCAGATTGATCCGCTCTTTGTTGATTTTCTCCGCCATCAACCGATAGGGCTGAGTAGGTCCTACCGGCATAATGAATGCCGTCGGTTCTGCTTTTGTCATGCTTTTCCTGAATTCAGCGACCATTTCCTCCGCCAGATATTCATACAGTTCATCAAGAGTATTCGTTACCACCAGATGATCTTCACTTTTCTTAATCAACTCTTCCACAGAGAGCTTAAAGAGATTTCTGATCTCTTCACTGCGATTTGGACCGATTTTCGTTTGCATAATATTGCAAAATTCCTTTTTTATGTCATATTTGATGTAACAGCTAAATATCTTTTTTGTTATTATAATTATAGTTTACATTATAGTCAATGTGGTTTGAGTAGAATTAAATGGCACTCTTGAAGCGCTGATAGTATATTTGTAGCACTGAGGCAAGATTATGAGAAAAATCATCAGTCGTCCGGAACCAGGTCGATTGCCTGCATTTCCCATGCCGCTTTATGTCCGTTCAGTCGGGTATAATGAGGCCATAAGTGGCTGGCATGAGTTTTTCCCTGCCACCGATAAAGATTTTGTACAGATATTCTGGAGTGTAAAAGGTGAAGGCAAATTCTGTTTCAATGGTATTGAGCAAATATTGCCGCCTGATAGTTTTATTTATCATCTTCCCGGAGAAGATCATCATCATATGGCGCTCAGCTCCTGGGCATATCATTGGTTTACTTTGGACGGCCCGTTGTCCAAGCAATTTATGCAGGGCTATGGCTATCCGCGTCAGGCTATGCCATCGGGCTCGTGTCCTGTGGAGTTATTTTTGCAATTGGAGTTATTGATGCGGGAAATGAGTCCGTACAGTCAGAGAAAAATGTTGAGTATCGCCACAGACATACTGGCATTAGCTGGAAGAGATGTATCAGACCATTCATGCAATATGATAGTCAACCATTTTATTGAACTGGCACAGGAGCACTATTCCAATCCATTGATTAACGTCAATGAATTGTCCGACCGAATGGGCATTCATCGTACAACATTGACGAGAGTGTTTAATAAAAAAATGCTGGTTTCTCCAGGAGAATACTTGATGCAGGTGCGGATTCAGCGGGCTTTATCTCTTTTACGTGAAACAGACTTACCCATTTATCAGGTGGGAGAGATGGTGGGCATTCCTCACCGGACTTATTTTTGTCGTCTGATTCGCCGTACCGTGGGAGTCAGTCCCAAGGTCTATCGCGAACGAATTTCCTTGATCTGATGCCTTTTACAAAAAGTGCGCTTCTTCCGGAAAACTGTACAACTGAAATAAGTGGATTTGGGGGAGCTGTCAAATAAAAAATCATGTGGAACTTAGAGCTGGCTGGCGAAAAATGTAATAATTTGAAGTTTTGCCTCCAAACTTTTTTGTGTCCTTTTGTGTGTTTTGTGGACTTCTTGAATTGCGCGGGGTAGAAAGTACGGTATATTGTTTGTATGTTTAACTCATAAAGGGGTAAAACCAAGATAAAATAAACGATAAATTCTAAAATTACATAAAAGTCATTGATAGTGGCTTTCAACAAACGTTTCGATTGGAAAATCACCAAATTTTACGGAAGGAACGGTGTTGAGGGGTACTCTCGCATTATATAAATTCGGGGGAGAGTTGTATTCGTCCGATTATATATCTTGCGGGAGTTCTTTCTACATTCTTCCGTGGGCATGGTGAAGCCTTCAATCGGGTGTGGAAAGACTCCCGCTCTTTTTTTATACGGATACTTTTCGCGTAACGTTTGTTTTAACAAATACAACAAACAAAAACGGAGGAAAGTATCATGTACAAGAGCACCCATTCATTTGTAATGCATTATCTCATGGAGTTTTCCCATATTGAAATCGATCACTTTGAAAAAGCATCAGGCGCGTATCAATTCAAGTGCCACCTGAACATCGGCGAAGGACAAAACTGCGTCAGAATCATTCTGCAATATCTGGGGTTCAGCGAAGACGATTCATGGATAGCGTCCAGCGGTATAATCGGTTCATTCAAAAGCCATTCCGACCTGATACATAAGCTTGATTATCTGCATTCCAACACCGTACCGTCATACGCCCTGACCTTGGACAAACACAGCCGCGTCATGACCCTGACCCGTTCCATGCGAATGAAAAACCTTGACTGGCAAGTCATGCACGAGCTCACCTCCGGTCTGGCGGAAATGATATTTAACCTAAAATCACTATCATGAGTTGGATAACTGGAATGAATAAGAGGATTTGTTGGAGAGCAGGCGCAAAATGTAATAATGTGTAGGTCTGACCCCGGTCTTTAACATTCTGACCATCCCAGGGGATGGTCAGGCTGTTATAATATGAGCTGATTATCTGTTATTATCGATATTAGCCTGAGAAGGCTGTAATCCTTTCACCGGTTCTACCGCGCCAACGGCTTCCCAGATTTCAGTGCGTTTGCCGTCGGCATGCTGCCTGACGCGCAATATCCACACCTTACCGGTATATGAATCCATCTTGAACACGCCGTTTTCAGCGACCGCCTCGCCTTTGGATTCGGAAAGCACATTATAATTACCGCCGAACATCATGTATCTGGACGTGGTGAACGTCGGCGTTACATTAGGAGGCGTAATATTCGCTCTGGTCATCTGAAAGGCGCCGAGCAAAACAATTCCGCCAATAATCACAGCCGAAAACATGTATTTAGTTCTCATAATCGCACCCTTATGCTGTTATGTGGTTTGATGAATTTATCTATCTTCAAAGCGTTTGACCGTACGCTGAAGCTCTGGAGTCTCCACCAGCGTGCTCAGAGCCTCAAACGCCACATCACGACACGCCTGATAAACAGCTTCAGGCACTTCATTATTACCATTCAAAGGCAATTGAACATGCTTCATAAACGATTTTGCCATAACTTTTCTGCCGCCCGGCTCATTAAAGCTGACAATCACCTGGATCACATAATTTGCTCTTCCCCAGGCAATATCAAGATTTGATTCGGGTACAGTTACGTGCATCACAAACGAATCGATAATCTCTCCGCGCGGGGGTTCAAATACTTTATAAGTGGCGCTGGTGAAACTGCTGCGAAGTATATCCTGAAGCGGATAATAGTAATAATCAGTGAAAAACGCCGAGTCCCTTAATCCTACCAGACTGGAAGCGCAATGAACGCTCACCCGGCATGGCACCTGAAACTTTCTCTTAGCCAACTCCTGACTCTGAGCATCTTTCATTTCCGCGCGAGCTGGATCGGCAAGCGGCATGAAGGTTGAACTGCATCCGGTCAGACCGATTACAGACACGAGCATTAAGGTTGCGGAAAAAATCTTCATTGTTGTACATCTACTCCTCTTCTTTCGAACTTGATGGCGGTACCCTCTACACAGGTGGTAAAAATCTGGAAAATACCTATGAAATTAAACACATTGTATTCTTCAGTAACTTCTATAAGAGCGTTGCCGCCCTTGTTGGCGATGGCATTGTCTCTGGCGGTCTTCGCCGGATTCTGGGAACCGAAAGTTATCAGCCCCAGAATAGATGTTGTGACGGCTCCGCCGCTGGTGTAACCCAGCTTAGTATAAGTATCATTCGCAGTTATGGGCGTAGTGGAAGGGGTGATACCGATCACACTGTTGCATCCGGTAACACCAAGCACGCAAACAGTTGCCAGCATCATTATTATAAGATTTTTCATAATTGCAGTCATCCTCTTTAAAAAAGGGTTGTGGTTATTCAATGTAATCGCCGCCAATCTTGAATTTAATGGCGTCGCCGTTGATCGACATCTCCTGCCAGCAGAACAGAAACAAGGTATAGCGGTACCTGTTGGCTGAAGTAACATTGATCAGCCCGTCAGCGTTGTTTTTGCGTTTGGCTTCCTGAAGAGCACTGTAGATGCTCGGCGTCGGACCGAGAGGAATCCCCAGAAAAAACAGACATCCGTCCGATTCTTCCACATTTCTTCTGACCACGGTGTAACTGTCTTTAGAGGTTATCGGAATCGTCGACGCGGCGATACCGCCCGGCGCTGTCATGCACCCGGCAAGCAGCAACAACGCCATCCCGGAAATAACTGAAAGTGTTATCCTCTTCATTTTCATTCCTATAGTTTGTTATGTATTATAATATTACCCCGTCTGAATCATTTTCCAGCGGGAATAAATCTTAAACGACGTTTTGTGGCGACATCTACTTCATATTTGCCCGCCAATTTTTTCAGCACCACATCTTCAAGCTGTCTGGCGGTCAGGCGCGTCTCCACTTCAATAGAGGAAAACAGTCTGGCGTCAAACTCTCTGCGCCACACATAAGAGACATCCGGAGTGCTTTCAAGAGTCTTTATCAGACTGTCGAGAGTGGCTTTATCGATACGCTTGAATTCAAGCTGGACTCTGGCTCCAAGGTCAAGTTCAGTTATCCACCGGGCTATAATCCGCCGGAAAAGTTTATAAGCGTTATCATCTTTAAACGCGGGTTCAGAACCGGACAGCATGGCGGTAAGATAATGTCTAACCAGTTGATCAGGCATATCAAAAGGCAACTCCATAGTGCTTTCGCCACGATGAAAAGTCGTCGGCAACGCCACGGAAGCAACCAGTTCCCCGGTATCAGTCCATACAGCCTGAAGATCAACGCCCAGCGAAACATCCCGCACGCGCATATCCGGGAACGGTTCACGCATCCGTCCCACGCTGCCTTTTACGCCGGCAATTATTTTAAAATCGGAAGTACTCTGAATTCCGGCAGCTTTGACTTGAGCATCAATCTTATCGCCCAGTAACGCGGCACGTGCAGCTTCACGTTTATCGCGCGCTCCGATTACAGCTTCCTTGAATATCTGGAATCCGGTCTTCTGTGCCATTTCCTCCAGCAAAGCGGAAGTTATATTTGAATCCTTATTAACTTCGCCGCTGATACTTTCCTCACATTCAACGACAACTCGGGGCGATTGCATACGCCGCATAAGCAGACGCAACTGCAAAACCTGATCCATTTGCGGAGCACCCTTGGTAACTTCCGCTTTAATCTTTACGGAGTACACCCCGCTGGCGGCATCAAAAGACTGTTCCACCACTTTATAACTCTTTACATAACCAAACGATGAAGTCATGACCCGGTCATATTCCAGCTCAAAATTCTGCACTTTGGTTTCACTCAGAATATCCACGCCGACACCGCTGCGCACCGCCTCGCGAAGCGCGCGAGCCAGAGCCAGCTCACGCGCAGTTCCCGGCTCTCCCTCGGCTCTGCCCACCACGGTAACTTCTTCTCCCATAGCGGTAAAAATACTCAACGCCGCCCCCAGAGACAGCAACAATTTCTTCCCTGTATTCACCTGATAAACCTCCTGAAAAATAATGAATTCACTATCTATTTACTTCCGGACGCGCTAACTGACGCAGCTCCGGACAATTGCTGTTTTATCTTCGCCTTGCCTGTATATTTAAGTTCACTGGCACCAGACGCCTGCACATCGATATGCCCGTCTGAACGGACAGAAGCCTCACTGCTTCCACTCAATTCAATGGTTATCCCGGCAATATTTACCGCACGGGTGTCAAGCTCAGCGGCTCCACTCATGACCGCGTCCAGACGCTTCACCGCGCCGCTATGTAAAATCACATGGACAGCTCCAGAACAACGTAAGGTCAAGCTCTCAGAGTTTATATCATGAAGATTCAGCGTCCCGGCTCCTGAAGATTCCACAGTCTGAAGCTTCGAGGCTCGGAGCCTGATCACCACGGTACGACTGGAACGGAAAGCCCCATCGTTATAAATATTCAAACGTCCGTCCCGGCTTTCCACTTTTATCATATTCTGCAAATTGGAATCAGCGGACACTTCGACTTCGTTATCCGCCAGGTCTCCAATGTTGACTTTAACATCAAACGCTCCACTGACTTTCAACGCGGTAAACGGAGCCATCTTAAGTTTGCGCGACACAATCTTACCGTTGCCAATGAGCATGGAACCGTTGACTTGTATATCGCTGTTTATTCCTGAACTGCCATCACTTATATTAACCACATTTTCCCTTACATTGGACACCGTATTACCGGCGGCGACAATTACCGGCGTCAATGCCAGAGACAATACCATCAGCATAGACTTTGTTGTAATCATTAATGATGTCCTTTTTTATGTTCATCGTTTTTTTTCACTCCGCTACCGGCGGGGACATAGTATTCTTTACCACGGGACGGCGCCGGCTTCACCAGCGGATCCTGTATTCCCTGCAAGCGTTTCACCTGCGCGTTGTCTCTGGCGCACTCCTGCCATGACGGATAATATTTCATATTTCCGGCGTCTGGCAGATTGATTCCGCGCCAACCGGAACCAGTAAAATAACGTATCTCCAGCCTGCCGCCGAAGTTGAACCGTACAATAACATACATATTGCCGCTGGAATCCTGAGACGGTCCCTCTTCAAGAGTGAAATCCTCCGCTCGCTCCACCCGCCTGCCAGTCAGATCCTTTTTATCCTCCGGGAAGACCTTATTGGATTTGGGTACGGTACGGTAATCCCTAACCATGCGCTGGGTACTGGCATATTTAAGCTCTTTTACTTCGGAATTGCTCTTAAGGCGCTCGACCGTATCCTTAAGATAATCATATAACGGTTTGATGTTGACATTGCCGATATCCCCGCGTGAACTGCCATTGCTGATTCCGCGCAGAGCCCAGACATAAGCACTGGTAATTTCATTATTCATCATCGCCTTATCCACTTCCATATAACATGCAATGGTAACGAGTTTTTCCGCCTTGTCCTGCCACGCGTCAGCATCCCGGGAGCTATCCCGCTGGGATTTTTCCATCATTTCCATAGCATACCGGTAGACGTCGGTTGTCAACTTGGGTTCGGAATTATAAGCGGCAACGATTTTTTTATCAAGGTCGGCATAGGAATTTGCGCTGACTGCACCTCCGGCGATCAGCGACATTCCAACGACAACTATAACAACATATGATCTATAACGCATAATCCTCCCCGCCTGTAATCAAGGCATAACATCCACATTACCTTCGACCACACCGATGTTAATTCTCCGTGGCGCGGAGTCATCCTGCGCCGAAGCCTTCTTTTTTTCTTCCGCCGGACGCTGAGCCGCCCTGCCCTCGGCTTCCACGTAACGTCCATCAAAATCCACAATCTTTTCGCCCAGCATAGTCGCCAGTTCCTGTAAATCCATGCGCAGTTTGACTACCGCCACGGCATTGGCACCCTTGCCCTCCCAGGCAAATCCCATGTATTCAGCTCCCATGACCGCACCGATCACACTGGCTTTGACTTTGTCGGACTTCAATACAAAATTTTCCACTTTACTCTGACTTTCCAAAGTGAATCCGCCAATGGTCTTATACAGATTTTTATACGCCTCGATTTCCGCGGCACGCAGAGCGCCTAGTTTAACGGCGCTGGCGGGAGTTGAAGATGCGAAGGCTACACGCCGGATGCTTTTTTCGGGGAACTTATCCAACTGGAACCTTTCCGGGTCGATAATATCCGCGATTCTTTTCAGTTTGAGTACGGCGGTAACCTGAGCGATATCGTTTACCGGATCATATTTTTCGATAAACTCAATACCTTTAATGGAGCGTTTCCCGGTCTTAGTCTCAGTGGTTCCCAGGAAATTGCCTTCACTAAGGTTGGTAACTTCTTCAATAAATCTGATTTTCACGCCGTAAACAGTTTCAACAATACTCCGTTGAGCAAGAACTCTGGCGCTGCTTATTGAGTTAAGCCTCTTCCGGGGATCTACGTCGGCGGAAACGGAAAGTCCTGCTGCAAGAAGCACCAAAGACGTCAAATATATTATTTTTTTCATTTTTTCACACTTTCTTTTTTTGAATCGTTTTCAGTATTTTTACTCTTCTTCCCGGTCTGGACGACATTGTCGTCCTCCTCCGGCGGCAGCACATGGCTTAGATCAACATTAAACTTGTTTTTCGTATCACTTTTACTCACCATCCCGGTGAGATAAATAAATTTACCGGTAATCTCCTCCGGATCTTTTTCTATCTTATCGACGGAGACCTTTTCCACTTTCAACACGGTTTTGCCCTTTTCCTGAACGGCGGGCAGGACTTTAACCTTTACATATATTTGCTTGCCCTGATACTTACCGACGTCCTTGATCTGTTTAAGGATCTCATCGTTAAGCTGTCTGAGCTCTTTCACCTTTTCGGCCACAAGTCTGGAATTATCCCCGTCAAGTAACGGGGATAAAACCATCACAGCCATGATTATGAATAATATTTTCATACTCATGTCATATCAATTTTTACTGACCAAGATCAACGCCGCTGTTTATTTCAGAATTGTTGGTAGCGGTGTTTTTCACGTTCTGATTAACATTACTGATCTTGGAGTCTCTGATATTCGCTCCAGTAACATTCACGCCGGAATTGATGCGGGAACGATTAGAAGCGATATTTTTAACATCTTTATTTGCATTGCTTATCTGAGAATTCTGGATATTGGCTCTATCCGCAGCTACTCCTGAGTTAATAGTGGAATTATTAAGCGCAGTATTGGTTACGTTCTGATTGACGTTATTGATTTTAGAGTCTATGATATTAGCATTTTCTGCGCTGACTCCGGAATTAATACGGGAATTATTGACAGCTGTATTAGTTACATCAGTATTCCGGTTGCCAATTCTTGAACCACGAATAGTAGCACCGTCCGCATTTACGCCCGAATTAATAGTGGAGCCATCACGCGCCAAATTGGTAACATTTTTATTCTCATTAGTAATGACTGAATCTTTGATATTGGCGCGATCAGCGCTGATACCGGAATTAATACGGGAGTTATTAAGTGCAGTATTGGTTACGTTCTGATTGACATTACTCAAAGTTGAATTCTTAATATTGGCGTTATCCGCGCTTACGCCGGAATTGATGCGGGAATTATTCAGTGCGGTATTCTTTACATCTCTGTTGACATTGCTGATTTTAGAATCTTGAATGTTCGCACCTCGTGCCTGAATACCGGAATTGATCTTTGAATTATTAATCGCGGTATTTTCGACATTCCTGTTTTCGTTGGAGATGGTTGAGTTTCTCACCGTTGCAGGCTGTCCACCCTGCTTGTCAGGGAGAGCCATAACGCTTACAGACGCGATAACTACAGCCAATCCTAATACTGCTTTTGCCCTTTTCATTTTTTCTTGCCTCTTTTTTGTTTTTTCCGGCTTCTGCCGGTGTTTTTTGTTCTTTTTATATCACCATTCAACCGCTTGGAAAGGATTGAGTGGTTTCTCTTTTTTATTTACCGCCTCCTGAACTGGAGCAGGTTGCGGAGCTACCGGCGGAGGAGCAGGCGTGACAACATTATTTTGCGGAGTCACGGTCACAGGAGCAACTGCGGCTGATGCCCGGCTTTCCAAATCTCTTGCGATCCTGACCAACATGTCCTTGGGATCCTGCTGATCGGGGAAAATACTGCTGGCCTGACGATACAGCTCTGCGGCTTCGCTGAGTTTGCCACTACTGTACAGGGCGTCGGCGTCGGCAATAAGTTTGTTATACTGTGAGATAAGCTGCTGCTGTTGCCCCTGCTCCTGACGCTGATTACGGGCGACTTCGCGGTCATAGTCCCGATTGCGCATGCGAGCCTGACTGATGGGTACGGTTTCCCACAGCTTGACAAACAAATCAGCCTTGCTGATACAACCGTTTTTGCGCATTAACTCATCGACTTTCGCCAATTCCGCCTGAGTTACACTGCCAGTGCCGCGATTAAATCCGGTTTCACCGTGGAAAAACAGATATTCTTTTATATAGTCCAACTGCTGAGCGTCATCCAAAGTCTGAAATTCATCACGCAATCTGGCGATCATATTCATATCAGGCTGCATACCTTCAACACAACGCCAGTAAGGCACGTCAAAATATTTGCCCAACACCTCGAGTACGCTCAGTTCCACCAGCAGCCTTATGGCATAATACTTGCCCTGTTTCTTCTGGAGGGAATATTGAAATGACAAGCCGGAACCCTGGAAGAAATAACCGATTCCCCAGCCCAGCTTGGTCTTTCTGATATTGACCTGATTAATAGCTTGAATACCGGACAAATAGGTCTGCGAGGCGTAGTTCATCAACTGAAGATCCAAAGTAATTCTGGACACACCTGACTCCGCTTGATATCCAGCGCCACCATCATGACTGTAATTTGAGCCATAATCGCCCTTTTGAATACTTACTTCGGACTTAAGTTCACGCCCTTTTTCTATGAGATCTTTATCAAACTCGGTTATTCCTCCGGCAAGCACGATTTTGGGCAACGCGCGGCTTATATCCCCGCCGGTATTGGCTTCATTTAAAATATAGCTGGGGTCGTAAGGGACATATACAACTTTATTACCAATCTTGTTAACAGCCGAAATAAGCATGCGGGACACATCGTCCGGCAAAGTTTTCTCAGCAGTCTGATTGCTGATAAGTTTGCTCTGAACCCGCACGGAACCAATGTTATAAGCCTCCAGCATCTGCCCGAAATTCCTCAAAGAAGTGTCATAAGCAGTGGCTCTGCCAGACACGGATTCCGCCAGTTGAGAGTCCATCTCTTTCACTTCCTCGTCAGAGGTCTTCCCAGCGAACCAGTCAACCACCGCACAAGAACAAAGCATACACATACACGCCGCTCCGGCGGCAATTCTGCCGGATGCATTGACATACCCCATTAAATATTCCGGTCTCATCACCATTTATCCTCACCTTCTGTTTGAAAAACTGTACTGTATTTACTTAATGTCTCTCTAATCTTTCCGATCCGCGCCTTAACAAAAGCGTCATCGGGTTTGTATTTTGACGCGGCGACATATGCGTCCAACGCCTTTTTGTAACTTGAATAATTAAAATTATTGCTTTCCGCCTGACGGAAAAGTCCGTCCGCGTCAGCCTTGAGTTTACGGTAATGATCTTCAGCCGCTTTCGCCTGAGCCTGAAGCGCGTTGATACGTTCAAGCATCTGCCGGGGATGCGCCTCTCCTCCAAACAAATCCAAGGCTTCGCTATACTTCACATGCGCCTGTTGATATTTTGCCTCATGGAACAAGCGGTCGGCAACCTGTATGGCAGCGTTATATTTTTCCACATTTTGTTCATGCTGCTTCTGAGCCGCTACTTGTGCCTCTTTTTCCGCCGCAGCCCGCTCTGCCTCCAGACGTTTTTCCTGTTCCGCTCTTTTACGGGCGTCCTTGATTTCGCGTCGTCTGGCGATACGTACCCGCCGGGCGGCGCTGTCCAATGGAACTTTTTCCCACAAGGCCATATAAAGCTCAGTAATATTCGCGCTTTTATGAATACGCAAAGCCTCTTTCAAAGCGGATTCTTCATTACCCTTGAATACCGGGCTATTCAAATCAAGCCCGTTGTAACCATGTAAAAACAGAAATTTCTTAATTATCAGATGTTGATCATCTTCACTTTTGACCAGAAATTTCTCCCGTACCAGTTCTATCAGATCAGGATCGGGATTGGCTCCTGAAATGGTACGCCAGTAAGGCACGTCAAACTGCTTGCCCAGCAGTTGCAACAGACTGAATTCCACCAATGTACGCAAGGCGGCATGCACCCCCTGCTTACGCTTAAGGTCATAATCAAAAGCCGCACCATTCCCCATATAATACCCATATATGCCCCAGCCCAGAGAATCTTTTTGCAAGGCAATGGAGTTGGACGCCATAACTCCGGGGAAATAAGCCTGTGTTTTATAATCGAGCATATTCAAGTCAAGACTTACTCTGGAATATCCTCCCGAGGCTTTGATATGCCCTCCGGCTTGAGCTCCAGCCCAACCTCCGGCAGCTTCAACCTCACGCTCTTTCTCAAACATCTCCTTGTCAAACCCGGTAATACCGCCGGAAATGACCACCTGCGGATATATACGGCTGATGGTTCCTCCAGTGGAAGATTCCGCAACGATATACTGCGCGTCGAAAGGAATAAAAGTGATCTGAGGTCCGATCTTGTTAAGTGAAGAAGAAATCATTATATACAAATCGGAGGGAAGATTTTTCTCACCAGTCTGATTGCCGATATTTTTTGACTGAATCGCGGTCGGCGGCACATAGTAAGCCAACAACAAATGCCCTAAAGACCTGAGAGAACTGTCAAATACCGTCTCGCGCTTCTGCGCGCGCATATCCTTATGCAGCTCTTCCACCTCTTCGTCGGAAATATCTCCAGAAAACCAGCCGCATGAACTCACCAGCACCGAGGTCAAAACCGCTGTTAATGTCATTGTCGCCACCTGCGCGACTTTATATGCTCGTATTCTCATAAATATCATTCCACAAAAGTGTTCACTTTTCTAATTCTGCCACCACCGGTGGTGGTATTGCCTGTAGATCCGCCAGTTTTCAACGCCTGTTCTTTCTGGCGTCTGTTCACGTAAACATGTTTAGTGCCGGTAGGATCTACTCCGCCCGTTTCTTTATAAGCTTCCGCCATATGACGAGTTCTCACCCCACTGAGCAGATCATTTGTACCAACCGCAGTTTTGACCTCTCTTACCGGACCGCTGACCGATACTGTTCCAATCCGGGCTCCGGCACGTCCGCGCTCACGGCTGAAATCAAGCCCTTCGTTGCCTTCATAAACGGAGGTCCTGCCGCCGTTAGCCTTTACCGTACCTATTTCCACACCGCGACCATGCGCGTTGATGTCCTGATTAACGTCTGTGGATATTTTTTGATGTCTCACATTGCCTTCCACTGTTCCGGCTTTGACTTTTGCTCCGGAAGCACTGATATTCCCCCTGTATTTGGTGCTTATTTCGGCATCGGAAGCGCCGCTGAGGTCAACCCCGGTTTTTACAGTAGAGTTACGGGCGCTAATATTCGCCTCAGTATCAGTGGTAATGGTGGAATTTTTTATGGTGGCGCCATCAGCTTTCACGCCAGTGGAGACGGTGGAACCGGAAGCGTTGACATTGCCGCTGAAACGGCTCGAAATAGTAGAATTTTGTATTTGCGCGCCGCGAGCCTGAATACCTACGTTGACAGAAGAACTATCACGCGCGTTAATCCGGGCGTCCCGGGTAACGTTCTCGATAGTGGAATCTTTAACTACAGTTTCCCTGCCTTTGCTTTTCGGTAAAGCAAACGTATCACAACACAAGCCCACTCCAATAAGGAGCGCATATATCGCTTTCATTTTTTCCTCTCCTCCGCGATCTTCCTAAACGCGGATAACCCTTCATCCCATTTATAATTTTAACACCTGACAACTGCAAATTCAATCATATTTCAAGCAAAAACATAAATAATTACCAATTTATAATTCCGGCGCGCAAACCACCCTGAAGCCGATATTGTTACGCGATTGTTTATAGCCAAAATTATACCTTGCCGAACTCATCAAATCCCCTACGGAACTGCGGTATGACCCGCCCTTAAGCACCTTTGTATTATTAGGGGAGCCAGCGGGGCCGCGCGGATCTTCCACGTTCACAGAAAGTTGTTTTTCGATATACCAGTCATTACACCATTCCCACACATTGCCGTGCATGTCAAAAATACCCCAGGCATTAGGTTTTTTCTCACCGCGCAATCCAGGTTTATCACTGCCGTTACTCCTAAACCAGGCGTAATCGCCAAGCTTGCCGGCGTCATCACCAAATGAAAATGCCTTATCGCTTCCACTACGACAACTGTATTCCCATTCAGCTTCCGTAGGCAGACGGTATACATAACCCTCCGGAAGCCTGCCCGCCGCGCGTTCAACTGCGGTCAACCAGTCACAGAAATTTCTGGCGCCATTCCAGGAGACATCAGTCATCGGGCTGTTACGCTCAAAACCGCGCTTCAATGAATACGTTTTAGTTAACGGACAACTTGCCCGGTCAAAAGCTATTTCCTTATCCACCGCAAAGCGCTGATTACGGTCCAGCCCGTTCTGACTTTTCAGATAGTACATAAACTGTCCGGCGGTAACCTCATATTTACCAATCCAGAACGGCCGGGTGATTTTTACGGTACACGAGCTCTCGCGATCCTCTACCGCAGCGGCGGAATGCACAGAGAACGCACCGGGACCTACCGGTACAAACTCCATGTTGACATCTGGAACTATCCAACCGCGTTCGGCGGCGGGTCCGGCAAACAATTGATTTCTGAACGCTTCAATCTCGTTAATCAAATCGGCAATTGCGGTACGCTCATCATTGCCGATGAACATTCCGGGATTACTGAGAAAAGCGCGCAACGCGGTAACGGCTTCATCGCACAAAGCCGCCGGGTCTTTACGGCGATCCTTTTCGTTACGGCTGATGATGGCATTCTCATATTTTCTTCTGGCTTCGGCGATGGTATTTCTCAAAGTTTCCTGATTTTTCTTTTCGCCCTCCCGGGCAAGCTGCATCAAATCACGGATACGCTTCGCCATTTTACTGTTCTGAAGCACACTGAAAATCATTGCAGCCTGATCCTGCTCCCCCTTGTTCACATGCTCTATGCCCAGGTCTAAAGCCTCACCAGGGCTCATGCTGGCAATGTGTTTTTCAATAGCGGCGGTGTTAAGATTCTTCTGTTTTACCATTGCGGTAAGCGTATCGATATTTTGAATTTTCATCCTGCGGTCAAGATCACGAAATGCCTCCACCGCCTGAGTATAAGCACCCTGATCAAGCATTTTTAAACCACCGTCAAGACACTCTCCGGGGGTCATCGCCATCCTCTGAGCCAACGTTTTTAAAGCCTCAACCAGCTTGACTTTTATGTTGTCCTTGGAGGCGTACAAGGATAAATCATAGCTGTCGAGAATCTCTCCAGCTTTTCTGTCCACGTCAATTATGTTGGCGACGACAATAAGCTTATTGCCGGAAAAATCAGCCTGTCCGGTAACGATGAATCGTGCACCGACGATCTTGCCGAGTGCTTCCGCCTGCATGGACGGACCTGAACTGATATTGCGCTCCTTGAGCACTCTAGCGATACGGGCACGCGTAACAATACGGAATTTTCCGGTCTGCGCCAGTTCGTTCTCCATTTTTTCGGATATCCACCAGCCGCTGACGTCCATCTTCTCCAACTGACTGGATACATTAAAGTTATGCACTGCCATGATTTTCACTTCCGCCATCAGCGAAAACGAAAGACCGACAAAACACAAGCACAACACCAAAATCCTGCAACTATAGAAGTTTACCATAATATAATAAGCCCTGTAAGTCTATCAGAGTCCGTTCCATACCACCGGAAAACCCGCGCAAACACAACATACTGGCACAACAATACCGACCCGAAAATATTTTAAACCATACCTGCCTCAAAGCCCCTGAAGCACACCCCTGCAAGTATAATACTATTACAATTAAATTGCAAATCATATTCCATTTTTTCCCGGAAGACCGACAGTAATTTTTCCACACCGCTGCCTCTCCTTTATAAACCTAAATGCACATTCTCCATTTTCAGGGTGTGCGTTTTCAATTTACAGTAAAAATCCATATCAGTACTTGATTAGACACGAATGAGCTTTTATACTGATAGCAGGGTTTTTCTGAATATTGACACAATATGGGAGGATCGGATTATGAAAAAACCGGTAAAACTGATACTTGTACTGTTGGTCTCATTGCTGGCGATGATAATAATCGCGTTAGGAGTGGCTTTCGTCTTCATTGATTCCATCATCGAAAAAGGAGTTACTGTATTCGGAACGGAAATGACCGGCACGCAAGTGGGCGTAGACAGCGTTTCACTTTCTCTATTTGGCGGCAATCTGACCGTAAAGGACTTTGCTATCGCCAACCCCAAAGAGTATAACAGCCCTAATGCCTTTCTTCTGCGCAAGCTCCATGCGGACGTAGACGTTGGAACCGTATTCAGCGATAAGATCGTCGTCAATGAGATAATGATCGATAACGCTGTCGTCAACTACGAAGTCAAACTTAACGGAAGCAGCAATCTGAGCGATATAAAGAAACATGTTGATGCCAAAACCCGTCCCGCCGACAAACCCAAACCGGAACCGGAGAAAAAGCCGGAAACGGCTCCAGCTCCCGGCGACAAACCACAAAAAAATGTAGTGATAAAGCTGTTACAAATAAAAAACTGCAAAGTGATAGTATCCAGTACTCTGCTCAAAAATGGCAATATTGAGCTGACCTTGCCGAATATCGAACTGAAAGGTCTGGGCGAATCCAAAGCAACCAGCGCGGAAGAAGTCTTCAAAGAAGTGTTTGACAAAATCATGACGGAGACGGTCAAAGCGGTTAGCAACAATCCTGACGCATCCCCGCTCAAGAGCGCGCTGGACAGCTTCAAAGGCACTTCCTCGGAAATAAAGAAAGCTACCGAAGGTGTAGTAGATTCTATTAAAAAATTATTTTAAAGACATCACGCAAGCCGCGATAACTGCAATATCGCGGCTTGCCTATTTATTCATTTTGCAAACGGCTTGCACAGAACCGTGAGATTAATTTTTGCGTCTATTCCAGCGGTGATTAGTTTTCCGCCACGGTTGTATGGCAAAAACAGCCGGAAGCCGTGGCGTTTTTGTACTTGTTTGTCCTGATCCATGATTTCCAGTTCACCTTGCTCGTAACAGATGGGATTGCCGTCAATGGAATCCAGAGGTTTTTGCGGCAGAAAATCCAAGCTCTCCGGAAGTTTCCCATGTTGTTTTCTATATTCCATAACTGCTATGGCGATTTCAAGCATCCGCCTAGAATCTTCAACTTCACCTCGCCACATATGTAGTCGCTCATAGCGAGGTATGACCATTTTTGATATGAAATACAAATTCTTGCTTGCGCTATCCTCATCCATTTCTGCCAACCGCTTTCGTTCCATGGCAGAAGACCCGGCAAGATTGAGAAAAAGTTCAAGCTTCTTATATTCGTTCAAGGCAAAGAGATAATCATGCTGAAAATGAATTACCATCAAAAGCGGAATTTGCTTGTGCACTGTTTTGTGCATTAAATTTATTTTGATCGTTTCACTTTTTGTTTCCAAACTGTTTAATTGAGTAATCATATTATATAAACTCTCAAATATCGTCACTTCATCGCCCATGGAGTCAGCCAGCGCCTTGCCCCATTCTGGCGGAGTTCCCAATAACTCCGGCCATTCGTCGGTGCGGAACGTTTCCGCCGCCAATGGAATGGCCAGGGCATTAAGCCGGATATTTTCTATAGAGATGGCTACAAGTCTGGGAATTATCGCAAAATCAACCAGGCACCAATCCCGAATTTTAATCATCCCGGCGTTGCATTCGCGCACGATTTGCGGCTTGTCAGCATTGGCGGCCATGCGCAAAGCCAAAGCTCTTGCCGCAGTTCTGAATGGTTTTAGTTCCGGTAGGGTCATGCCAGCCAAAATGTCATCAGTGTAATCATGACGGATGCTCTGCACCGGAAGTTTGACAAACTCATTTAGCGCTTTCAAAAACTCGGGGTGATTTTTCTGATACTCCTCCCACATTTTTTCACGTTCGGCTTGAGTATGCAAAACGTCAAGACTCTCTGCCCCATCTTCATGACGTATTAAGGAACTCAGTGGCTCGGCATTCAGCGGGAACCCTTGATTCTGCCGTTCCCAAAAATCGCTGAGCTCAATGGAGCGTCCCAGCATCTGCGAGATTTCCATGCGGCTACGCCAGATGTCGGAATTGAGTTTGGCGTTGTAAATTCTCAAGCAGCAAATCAAGAGAATGGTTGCAGCAAGCGGCAAAAAACAATACCGCTTGAGTTTGTGCTTATCCGGTAATCCGATGATGGCGATGATTAGTGCACAAATTCCGATCCAGAATGCTATCCACATATTATAAGGACTGTATTGCAATATTACAAAATCATATACAACCAGCAGGTTTACGCCTCCAATAATGAAGCTTGCCAATGACAGAGCAGCAAGCCACCAGCGTTTTTTTCGAGCCAGCGCAGTCATAACGAAAAAGCCGCCAATCCCGTGGAACAACGCTCCACAAGAAGAAAAATCCCTAAACCATTTGGGGAATCCAGTATTCCGCAACATGCTGTTATAGGCATAAGCCAATACCATGATTCCATAAAAAATGGGAAGCCCTGGCAGTAAGATCAAAATTGCCGAAATTATCAGTTCCCAAATGTTATCAAAGTTCAGCCGCAAAATCACCGGTGCCAATAACCACAAGAAAACCGGAAAAAGTATGGTAAAAAACAAACTCCACCCTAGACCAAAAATTGCACCGTTACGCGGAGATTTACGCAGAAAGAAGTGATAAAAGAATTTTTTACGCCGATAATGTTTCAGAAGTTTTCCCATTGTCCGTCCTTTCGAATTTTTCTATAAATATAGCTACAGAAATTAACAAGTCAATAGTTAAAATGTAATAATGTGTAGGTTTGACCCCGTCATGGTATGGTTATTGCGATAAATTTAAAGTGGAAAAAAAGCAAGCGTAACTTTTAAATTGAATTATCTGTGGTATTTTTCTGTATTTCCGGGGGTGAATTATGGAAATGGCTTATCTGGTGAAAATTGAAGGCAGAGTTACGGGAGTCGGGTTTCGCTACAGCGCGGTTGAATACGCGTCGGAACTGGAAACCTTACGCGGCTATATCCGTAATTCAGGATACGGTCAGGTCGAGGCTCTGATACAGGGCTCAGATGAAGATACGGAAATGATGCTGGACTGGCTCGGTCAAGGACCGGTGTGCGCCAGAGTTGATGATATAAGCGTTGAACGCGTCCCGGTGGATCCGGCACGAAGAAAATTCGCGATAATAAGGTAGTTAACGTTATTTTTCAGGAGGTCAAAGGTATTATGGGTAACAAGATTCTGGTTATAATCGCAGAAGGATTTGAGGAAATCGAAGCCGTTACGGTCATCGATGTGCTTCACCGCGCCGGACTGGATGTGGAAACCGTAGGACTTAATTCACTGAATCTATACGGGTCTCACCTTATCCACATGTCAGTGGACAAAAGTCTGATAAACGTGGATTTGGATGAGATTGGCACTGTGGTGCTGCCCGGCGGCATGCCCGGCGCAAAGTATCTGAGAGAATCGGAACTGGTACTGGATACAGTCAGAACAATTTACGAACGCGGCGGAATTATCGCCGCTATCTGCGCGGCTCCGATGGTTCTGACGGCTGCTGGCATCTGCGATGGCAAAAAGATCACTGCGTATCCAGGC
>JAFGXT010000084.1 GCA_016936495.1 Victivallales bacterium | reverse complement strand
TGCACTTCCAGCCCGGTACCGCCGAGGTTGCCGGAGCTTCCCCGGTGATCTCGCCCAGAGTATCCACGCCTTTGCGCAAGGATTCAAACAACTGTTCCGGCGTCATGCGGTCGATCTTTGACTGCCACTGATGATGATCCCATGTGTGCAATCCCATTTCATGACCTGCTTGCGCGGCCGCTTTGATAACGTCACTGTTGCCTTTGCCAATCGCAGGACCAGGCCAAAACGTGCCCATCAGCAGTATTTCCGGACCGTAAAGGCTGGCGGCATTGGTGCGCAGCATTTTCCACAGGAAGGCTGGCTTGAGCAGGCGCCATAAGTGTCGTCCCATATTATCCGGTCCCACGGAAAAGTAAAAGGTGCCTGTTATCTCATGGCGGGCAAACAAGTCCAACAGAACCGGAACACCATGGCGAGTGCCACGAAAAGTATCAACGTCTATTCGTAATGCTATCTTTTTCATAGGTTTAATTTTTCTGCTCCTGTACGGCAAGAACAAAATAATCCTTTTTTATTTTAAACTCCTGCAATGGCTTGAATCCTTCCGGAGGCATCTCCTCCTTCAGAAAAAGGACGACGGCTCTGGACGTCTGCCTCAAAAGTTTTGTCAACGTATCTTCATCATCAACGGCAATAAATTCTTTATGCCGATAAAATAACGCCGCGCCTTTAATACGATCCCAGGGACGGTATAAAATAATTTCCGCGCCCTGACCATCCAAATGATTAATCGCGCTGAACATCGGTCGAAAAGACCGGGTGGTATTGATTTTATGCGCTTCCAGCGATGCTATGGATGTGAACACTACCAACACCTGCAACAAAATAAGAGTACAGAACACCCCGTAGCGTTTGCGTGAAAAGTTAAATATCATCGTTACAGAAATAATCCATATCGCGCCGGCGAGCATACAGGTGGAGCTGCCCGGTAGCTTCATACATATGCCGATTATAGCGACAACTATGCCAACAATAAACGTTGCCGGTCCAAGAATATAACCCAATCCATACAAAATATTGACGGTAGTGATCTTCTCCAGCCAACCCGGAGAAATGAACTTTTTAAGTTTTTCATATGAACTCACAGGCGGCAACTTTATAGTCCCCTCTATAAGTCCGGCAAGCATCACCCCGGTCAATGCGACAAATGCCGGGTTCAACGGCAACAGATAGACCTGACGCTTGGCGGAAGATGCCGTCAACAACAGATATGGAACCAGCGCCCAGCAAAGTAAAAACAAACTGGTAGTGGAACGCTGTTTTTTCAATTCCCGAAAGTGATACCAGATGGCGAAAGGTATGAAAAATGTTATCGGCTGGATAAACTCCGGGAATTTAGTCAAATAATAATAAAAGGCTTCCCGGTGATCAGGATGACTTCCGGCAAACCTGCCAAAGTTATTATGTACCACCACCACATAGCCGCCATCCTGCCAGCCGACTTCCTGGCATAACAGATACACCCAGATAGCAGTGGGAATAAGCGCCAGCATGAAGGCGACGCCCGTCAGCAGCCAATCCGCAAATGATATTTTGCGTTTGATAATGTCATGAAAAAATAAATACGCGCCGAAAGTAACCGCCGGAATCGCCAATCCCACCAGACTCTTGGTGAGAACCGCTCCGCTGATTGCCAGCGCAATGCCAAACATCCATAGAAATTTACGTGATAAACTGCCACTGGAGTGCATCTTATAAAACATACATATGGACGCGGTGATAAACCCCGCCAGCATCATATCATAAAGACACGTCCTCCCTGAAGCCCACCATTGCGATGATATAGCCAGCAGAAAGCCTGAAAAGAAAGCGCTGAAATTACTGAAGCCCATCCCTGTCAACAATAAATACAAACACATCACGCCTAGCGTAGCCATCACCGCAGACGAGTATCGCGCCGTAAAATTGCTATAACCGAAAGCCTTGAATGACAATGCCGTAGCCCAGAAATACAAAGGCGGTTTTTCTAAAAACCTGCTGGCGCCAAGCGCCGGAATCACATACTTGCCGGTAAATGCCATCTGTGCGGCAATCCCTGCGGTTCGCGGCTCGTCCGCTCCGGCAAGGTCTTTCTGCCCCAATCCCGTTAACATCATCAGCAAAGTAAAAAACAGCAAAACCCAAAAATAACGCTTGAAGCTGCCGGAGTCATTAAGACTGAATCTGCCATTTTCAAAGTTTAATATATTTTGCATAACATATCCTGTATAAAATGATTCCAAGCTATATTCAAAAAGAGCTAATGCCGGGCATTAGCTCTTTTTAACATTTCACATTACGTATCCGGCAATCATACCGCCATGCTCTTTAAACGTCTTCGTTAGAGCAGAAATCTCCGGAATTGAGAGCTTCCTGAATAAAGAAGTCCAAAGTCTTTCCAACTGAGGCCTCGGTATCCAGAACCGGCGTCCAGCCCAGCAGTCTCTGAGCATTTTTGATGCTCGGACGGCGATGCTGTACATCCTGATAGCCCTTGCCGTAATATGCGCCGCTTTCGATCTCGATATAACCGGCGAAAGGCGGAAATTTATCACGATTCGGATGATTCTCGAATTTATCCACCAGCATTTCGGCGAGCTCCTTAATGCTGGCTTCATTTTTCGGATTACCGATATTGATGATCTGACCATTACAGATGCCATTTTTGTTTTCAATGATCCTGAACAGACATTCGATACCTTCGGAGACGTCGGTAAAGCAGCGTTTCTGCAAACCGCCGTCGATAAGCTGTATAGGAGTACCCTGAACCAGATTGAGGATCAACTGGGTGATAGCTCTGGAACTGCCGATACGAGCGGAGTTCAGACTGTCAAGCCGCGGTCCAACCCAGTTGAAAGGACGAAACAGCGTGAAATCAAGCTGTCCTTTCGCTCCATATGCCCAGATGACGCGGTCAAGCAGCTGCTTGCAGCAGGAATAAATCCAGCGCTGTTTGCTGATCGGACCGAGAACGAGCTTGGAGTTGTCCTCGTCGAAGCTTTCCTCGTCACACATACCGTATACTTCTGAAGTCGACGGGAAGATGATGCGTTTGTTGTATTTGACGCAATAGCGGACAATGCGGAGATTTTCTTCGAAGTCCAGTTCAAATACGCGCAAGGGGTTGCGGGTATATTCAATCGGGGTGGCGATGGCGACCAGCGGTACGACGATGTCGCATTTTCTCACATGATATTCGATCCACTCAGAGTGAATAGACATATCACCTTCAAAGAAATGGAAGTTATCCCTGCCGATAATGTGGTCGATATAATTAGAACGCAGATCCATGCCATGAACAATGTATTTACCGCTTTCAAGCAGTCTTTCCGAAAGAGTACTGCCGATAAAGCCGTTTACACCCAGAATCAGCACAGTTTTCTTTCTGCCGGCTTCCGCGAGCTTCCTCGGGTTGCCGCTGAAATTCATGTTCGACTCCAGGCGGGAATCGGTGGCGAACTGATCTCCACTGGAATAAATACCACCGTCCATCTGAGCGAAATTGACTTTTACCGCATCTTTGCCGCAGGCGATGACCAGCGGTTTTTTGCTGAGAATAGTACCCGGCTTGCCGGAACCTTCTGTAACACAGACGTCCCAGAAGAAAGCTTTTCTCTCTCCCATGAAACTGTAAGCGCCGGGATAGGGGCGGGTAACGGCTCTGACCAGATTTCTCACCTGAACAGCGGATTTTGTCCAATCTATTTCGCCGTCGGCCGGCTTGCGACCGCCGTAATAAGTGGCTTTTGAGTTGTCCTGCGCCGTCATCATGGCGGTACCTGCAGCCAAAGCCGGAAGTGCGGAATCCAGCAAGGTTTCAGCAGCCGTTTCAGCTTTGCCGAACAAAGTCTTAGCATTGTCGCAATCTTCGATGGCAAATGCTTTTTGAGCTACGATCTCGCCATCATCAGGATGAACGGTCATTTTATGCAAAGTTACACCGGTTTCAGTCTCGCCGTTGACCAGAGCCCAGTTGATGGGGCATCTGCCGCGATATTTAGGCAGCAGTGAACCGTGAAGGTTAAAGGCGCCTTTTGAGGGGATGTCCAGCAAATCCTGCTTGAGCATGTCGCGATAATAGAACGAAAACATGAATTCAGGAGCGATCTGTTTGATTTTGTTTACCCACAGAGCATGGTTGACATCTTCCGGCGCATATACCGGAATGCCTTTTGAGGAAGCCAGTTCCGCAACGGAATCAAACCATATGTTTTCATTGGGATTGTCTTTGTGAGTAAAAACGGCTTCGATCTGGAACCCGTTTTTCAAAAGTGATTTAATTCCGGTACAACCGATGTTGTGATAGGCAAACACGACACATTTCATGCCATTCCCTCCAAAAGTATTAGATATTATTGTAATGTAAATATTTTTATCTCTAGATTAACTCTAGTAAAATAACCGAAAAAAACACATTTACTAACTTATTTGTCAAATAAATATAAAAAAACACGGGGAAAAATCTTCTATGAGCCCGTTTGGATGGGACTGACAAAAATCAAAAAAAAGAAAAAAAGCCGCGCAGCAGACCGAACGTCGGCCTCGTATTAAACTCAACCGGCAGTGCCGGGACGCTGGTCGCCCCAGGCGAAATGTATTAACCTGCAACGCATTGTAACTCGCTAAAGTCTGACATGTCTATAACATTTTTTCTGAGCGGGCGAAGCCATGCGATAGAAAAATGTTATGCCAAAGAATTTTGTCTGTCCCGTCCATTTGCCAAGATTAAATAGATTAATTTTTCAAATTTTTTCAATGATAGTCTCATCATCACATATTGTCAGAGACTTTCTAAAATTTTACTGTTATCTGGAAACTCGTGCTTCTGCTCTAAATATTCTTTATTGAGAGTGTGTTTTTTAAGACTGAAGTCGGCTTAAGGGGCGTCATGCCGACATTTGCGAATAGCCTGGTCTTTTTTTTGTCATTTTGTGTTTTTTGTGGACTTCCTGAATTGCGCGGGGTATAAAATACGGTATATTATTTGTATATTCAACTCATAAAGGGGTAATACCAGAATAAAGAAAAAGATAGATTTATAAAATTATATAAAAGTCACTGATAGTGGCTTTCAACAAACGTTTCTGTATGGAAATTCACCAAATTTTAAGTATAGGAAACAATGTTGAGAGTTACTCTCGCATATATAGACTCGGGTAAGGTTGTATTTTCCCGATTATATATTTTGCGGGAGTTCTTTCTGCATTCCTATACTGGGCTATGGTGATGCCTCATACAGGTGTGGAAAGGCTCCCGCTCTTTTTTTATGCGGATACTTTGCGCGTAACGTTTGTTTTAACAAATACAACAAACAACAACGGAAACGGAGGAAAGTATCATGTACAAGAGCACTCATTCATTTATCATGCACTATCTTATGGAGTTTTCCCACATCGAGATCGACCACTTTGAAAAAGCATCGGACGACCATCAATTCAAG
>JAFGXT010000083.1 GCA_016936495.1 Victivallales bacterium | reverse complement strand
GTATTTTAAGCTAAAAATATATGATCTTCCAAGCACTCAGACTCGAAAATCTATATGACTATGTGGCAGAAAGTGCAGAAGAAGCAACTTTACCCTCAGAGGTTCATCAAAAACCGGAGAGCGTTTATCATCATGTGGCTTCACGAGGGGGGATCATTGGCATACTTTAGACGCAATAATCTTTGTTTTAATGGTGGCAATTTTGGCGTAATGCCTTAATTTTAAACAATATACAAGTTAAGTTCCCGTCGGCGAAAAGTAGAAGACGTGGCCTCTACTGACGGAGAGTAGAGAGCAAACGGCGGTCAAACATGGGGAAAACAGGCGTTGGAATGGCGTTTTCTGTCTGGCATACGGAGACGGAGGATTCTTGCAGATGTCTTTGGGTCAGGGGGATATAAAGAAAAAGCCGATGAGGAATACTTACCGGCGAAATGTAAAAAAATGGTGGAGCATAAGTCCACCTTTGCGTTATTTTCTTTCGCCTCGAAAACTTTGTTTGTTTGACTTTTTGAGCTCGAAAATGTCTAATTTAGCCGTTTCGGCGTTTAAATAAAAAGTTGTCTAAAACGGTACTTTATGGTACTTTGAAGTCGCAAAACGGTACCGAATGGCACCTCTTTTTAATACTCCGTTTTCATAGATTTTCAGCGATGCCATTAGTTGTAAATTAAAGTCTGTTGATTAAAAATCAAGTCGGGTTTTTATAATCGTTTGTAAATAAATCAGCAAAATCCTCTGACCTGCCGGAAAGGAGTTACCGGCAAGCCAGAGGCGTCAGTGATTAATGATTTATTCCTACCAAGGAGGCTGGATTAATGTTGTTGTTGAAGTCGTTCTATACGGCGTTCCAGTGCCGGGTGTGTGGAGAATATATCCAATGCCGCAGTGGCTGATGATATCTTGAAGGCCGCATAGGACTGTTGGGCATGGGCGATATTATCGGGTAATACCAGATGCTCATCCTCACGAAGTTTATTTAGAGCTTTTGTCATTGACCCCGGACTTACCAACTCTGCCGCCAGCTTGTCGGCTTTGAACTCGCGATGCCGCGAAAACCATAGTGCAAGCAGGTTCCCAAGGAACATGAAAATGCCTGTAATAATCCAGCGGATTATGGTCTTGGATATCCAGGCCAGAAAGTTGTCGTCTTCGTCGTCCAACACAAAGAAAAGTCCGATATCGATTAGAATCACAACGGTATTAATTACGCTTTCCATGACGGTCATTGACAGCATGTCGCCATTGGCGATATGGGCAATTTCATGTGCAGCTACTGCCGCGATTGCTTCTTCATCCATCTTTTCGGTCAGCGCGGAACTGAATGCTACCAGTGAGCTTGATTGGCTGTGTCCGGTCGCAAAAGCGTTCATATCCGGCGAGGTGTAGGTACCTACCTCTGGGGTGCTTTTTAAGCCTGATTTCAGAGCCAAAGCCTCCACTATACCGTACAATTTTTCTTCGTTTTCGTCCTTGAACTTTTTCGGATCGATTACTTTAATCCCGAAAGAATGCTTTGCCATAAACTTTGACAGAAACAGAGTGACGAAAGGTCCGATTATACCCAAAGCCAGCGCAATCAGCGCCAGACGGATATCACCTAACGTTACTACTGTAACTGACAAGCAGATCGCGATATTCATCAGTCCGAACATGCCCAGAGGTTTCCATGGACTGCAATGAACTGAAACAGACTTTTTATTTTTGATCAGATTGATTATCGAAGCCGGGTCTGGGTTCAGATCCGGTACAGGAGCGTCATGAATCAGCTCCTCGCAGTGTTTGTTTTTCTCCTCCACTGGCAGGAGATTTCTGCTGGATAAAAGGCATTGTTTATGCTCTTGCATCTTCATGCGCTCCTTGGTTAGGTTGTTGTAACTATCTGGAGAATAGTATTTTCAGAACCTCGTTCCAGCCTAAACAGAAGTTATTCCATGATGTATTACTAATTGAACTTAATTCAAAAGTTTCTCCGTCAGGATAAATAATCCATTTCAGTTCAACTTCGGAACCAGTAGGCCAATAAAGCTCATCAAAGCATTCCCGCATAATTCTGTGCTCTGTTTTTGCTCTTTTTTCTAATGCTTTCTTGAAGTCAGGAAGATTGAAATCAACATTTATTGCTTCGTAATCATATTGTTTTATTTTTTTCTTATGAAGTTCTACTAATCCATTGGGGACGACTTCCATTGGATAATTTTCAATTTGACGAAACCAGGTCTCCAGAGTCAATTCTGATTGAAATCTTTTCATTGCCAGATCATGTGTTGCTTTGCTGATTTTACCCGTGAAAGTTACTATGGTTCTCGCTGATTCCTTACTGCTTGACCATTTGCAATCGTCAAAGCGTTCTTGCAGTATGGTTCCAATAGTAGCTTCTTTGTAATTACTGAAAAAACCATTCTTTACTACTTCAACGTTGGCATCCGAGCATCCGCCTGCGGCGAGAAGACTTATAGCTCCAATAAGTGATACGATTTTTGATTTTGTTACTTTCATTGTGAATTTCTCCTGTTCTTTGTTTTACTTTTTTATGTTTTCATTAAGCAGTTTAATGAAATGCGTAATCACTTCATTGAACTCTTTATCGCTTTTCTTAAATAATCCGGTGAAAAAGACAAAGCCATCACTCATTCTTACTGTTGTGTCAAAGTATTCTGCAAAATCCATGTATTTAGGATCTCCATCATTGCTTACATACATTGATTTAATTCCGAACATTTCTGCCTGATGGCGCAAGTCCAACAAAGACTTCGGTTTTAACATAAAGTTAATCCCCGCACTTATTTGAATGGGCTGGCCAGATGCTCCCGTGCCGTTTATGTACATCGTAAGTCTTACTAGACTGAGTTCTTTTCCAAGCTTTTCCTCCTCTATTTCCACCTTGTTGATCGAATTGTGATAGGCGATGGCATTACGTAATTTGCTATCAATATCAACTCCTTCGAATTTTGCTTTTGTAAGTATATCGTCAATACCATAAAGCCTCGTTCCTGTTGTGGTTTGAAACTGAGCCTCAAAGACTTCTCTAAAGGTTGAATTCATCACCTTTTCTTTGGGATTATCACCCCACCAGTACATCACCAGACCGATTAAGCTCAATATAATATAAGTTCCACAGCCTAGTCCTAAGCATCCCATGCATCCATTTGCTTCTGTATTTTCACTCATTTTTATTTCCTTATATTGTAAAATACCTAGTGCGCATAGCTCACTACATCTTTTTGAATGCTTCGCAAAGAGTCAGCTCTATATTTTTATCAGCCATATGGCGATACGCAGAAAGAGATTCCAAAATACATATTTCTTGAGTTTCTCTAATGTCTTTAGCAAGCTCCAACGCACTAGTTTTATCACTTATAGCAAGATGACATGCCAGACAAATAGATTCTAATATTCCATCAGCAAGGGTTCTATCCAGATTGCCGTTGCGATTATAGAAATACTTTGTAGCCCGCTCCGAATATCTTTTCATTATTTCATTATTGCGTATTTGTTCACGCGGGTCAGACATTAGACCCGCTATAGTGTTACTATCTCTTGAGAATGGAATTTTTTTGTTCGCATAATTTAAAATGCATTCTCCTAAAAACATTTCTATGAAAGTGCAAGTGTTCTCATGATCAAAATGTGGGGTCAGCAGAAACTGCATTCTGAACGAGATATAACTGATTAACTCAAGGCTGATTATATCCGAGCGTTTTAAAAAGCTGATAAACCTGGGGTCAAAAGATTTGTTCCTATTGATGTAATCTGGAAAACATAAGGCAATATGGAGTAACTTGTAGGAGGTTGCCGTTATCATCCGATTTTCTGCATTCTCTTTGAACACATCCCTTCGGAAAGCCTTATTTTCCTGTTCAACCGACACTGAGAGCATTTTATCTAAAAAGTCATCGGCAAAGTTAAGAATAGACTGCGCTTTCTGCGCAGGAAGCAATGATTTCTGAAACTGCAATATTAAATTTTCGCCGTTTAATGGAAGCCTATGCATAATTTTATCTTCCAGACTACCAGAAGCATAGGTGCTTGAACTTTGCGCCGGACTTGCCGTTTTAACTTTTTCAACAAAATCCACAACCCTCTTGATGGCAAATGGTTCTACAATGCAATAAGTATAAAACTTCATTGAGTTTATATACACTGACTTTTTTTCACAATGTATCCGGCGAAGCTCATCCATGGAATAGCGCTTGGGCGAATCACATAATTCTTTGCTGTAAATAGCTTTTTCCGTTACTAACATTCCCTCGCGTGATCCTCCCCATAATGTGTCATCCACAAGAATCAAAACTTCTTCTGGTGTGACTCCAGAGGCATAAGATTTAAGCGCGTTTTGCAATTTTTCACGTGGGATACTCGGAGTAACATAAACCCGTTCTCCGACCACTTTTTCCAAGTCGTCTCTGTCCATTTTTACCATTCCTTAAGTTATTGTATTTTTACACTTTGTAATCTGATTGATGTACATAGAAAGAGGGGGTTGAGCTGTATGACTTTTGAAACCAAAAGATTCTTGATGTGCTGAAGCTTAATTAGCCGGGCAACGCATAAATGCAGATTCAAAGAAAGAGAACGGCAATAGTGCCGATAGATGTTTTTTTGCAGAATTCTTTGTTCGTTATCCGTCATTCCCATTTCCCCAACGACAGATACGAAAAAGGGCGTAGCCGATTTCCGCATTCGCAAGAGGCATCACCACAACACCCAAGTAGAAATACGAAAAGACTACGCCCAAGCTGGGCGTAACCTTTCGACATAATTTTCTACTTTCTGAAAAGTGGTGATTTTCTTGCGAAACTCTGTCAAAGTTTACGTTAAATATTCAATTATAATCTATTAATTATTTTTTCTGTATACTGTTTAAATCCCTATAAGGTTTTTATTGTTTAATACTAAAAGATAGCATAAACAAAAGAGCATTTCAATAAGCGTTTCAGTGCTTTTTTCAGAAATTGACTTCATGCATGATTTTTTGTCTTGAAAATCCAGCGCGGGACAGCTATAATCTTTCCTAGTTTCAATAGCAATTGCCGACCCACATGCTTGTCATGTGAATCGGGGTTTTGGTTACGGCATGAAATTCCATTCATCCATTAATTCTCTAACCTCGTCCTTAACTGATTCGGTCTGATAAATGGACAATTCCGCCAGCAGGATAGATATCGCCAACAGGTCGTCGACAAAGCCTCCGGGCAGGAAATCAGGGATCAGATCAAACGGGCATATCAGGTAGCCCAGAGCAGCTATAATCGAGGTCTTCACCAGCATCGGCGTGTCTTCTCTGCACAAAATAACATACAAGGTAAGTATTTGGAACAAAGCCTTTTTGCCGATTTTTGATATGTTGCGTCTCAACTTATCCCAAAGTTTTTCATGGGAATAGTCTTTCTGGTATTCTTCATTCATCATGAGGGGGTTTCTCCATAAGTTCGTACGCGAAGCGACCGCGCACGACCTTGATTTTTCAGTCAACTGATTTCTTTAGCGCACCGACCGTACATTGCGTCTTTTTACGTTTTCCTTACGGATGTCCTTAAGGCTTTTCAATGGAGCAGAAGCTCGCCGCGCAGCTCCTTTTTCTCCCGCCGATTTCACGAACTCGACATCGTCATCCGAGCAAATGATATAACTCATGTCGCCGACTTCTTCATCGTTCACAAGGACAACAAGATTGTCGTTCGGAATGTTGAAAAACTGTCCGTACTGTTCCATGACCTGAGCAATGGTCATGTCGTTGAATGATGCGTTTTCCGCGGCGTTTACTCCGCATGTGATCTTTGCCATTTTTTGATTTTCCTTTTGTTTTGGTTAGGTAGTTTGATTGCCGCAGATATTGCTGCGCAATATTGAATTTTAGAAACAAATTTCTTATAGACTGCCTCCTTTTATGATTTGATTTTTTTGATATGCGGGGGTATAATTTTTTGCGTAACATGGAGATTTTTTTATGTCAGTAAGATTTGAACAAGTCAAAAGCGATGCCCTCCAGCTTGACCGGGATGAACGTATGATCCTAGGTCAAAAGCTCTTGATCAGTGCTATTTCCCAAGAAGAAACCGAACAGGAAAAAGCCTGGTATGATGAAGCTGAACGCCGCTTAGCTGATTATGAAGCCGGTCGCATGAAAGTTCATAATGGACCTGAAGCCATAGACAGATTAATTGCTGGAATCAAAAATAGATAACGTGCTTGAACTTAACGCTACATTGTCGCGTTAGCAGCTAAGTCCAAGCAAATTACCTAAGCCGTTTTTCTGGCTCTGGTCATGGTCAGATTTTTTGTGATATCAAAATAGACCTCGTTGTAGTTCGCGTTGCCCTGCCGGATGGCGTAGAAGGCGTTGAGCATGAGGCTTGCCGCGGTCATGTTGGCGAACAGCAATTGCGGGGTTGATGCCACTTCTTCATCGCAACCGATCTCATCGGGACGTTTGTCCCGAGGCGATGCGATCTCCGGATGATATCGAGTCAGAGGTGGCGACAAAGTCCGTCCGTTACGCTTGACGAATATCTGCACATTGCCGTCGTGATAATCATTTCCACCGGAAACAAGCACTGTATTACGCAATCGAGCGCAGTGATCCTGCACCAGTTTGCGCGTAGCATGATTATCCACACACAGCATAACCGTATCGGCATCAACGATTAAGCGTCCGATATTATCAGGCTTCACGAACTCCTCGATACTGCTCAGGTTAGCCTTAAAGTCGGCAGCCAGACGCGACTTCCACACCTCCGCCTTATACCGTCCAATGCCGCCGGAACTTATATCCTGGCGGTCGCCGTTACTCTTTTCAAAGCGGTCGCCATCGATCAAAACCACATCCGTCCGACCTTCGGAGAAATTGAGGTACCGGCAGAGCGGGCTCACCAACATGCCGCCGATACCTCCGAGTCCTATCACATTTACTCGATTCATAAAACTATTCCTTTTTTATTGTTAAAACGGACATCCATCGAAAGCTGGATAATCCCACAATTCCATTGCCGTTCCCAGACTCGTCAATCTGCCACGGACTTTTTCGCGATTCTTTACTTTCTCCAGCCACGGATGCGAAAGGTTCACGTTATGCTCTGCGGGCAAATCATTTATGATTTCTTCCGGCTCAAACTCAAACAGCCTTCCGTTCACATAAACCCCGGCTTTTATGCGGGGAATATTGCGGTCGATTTTGCCCAGCACAATGTGCAATCCATCAAATCCGGC
>JAFGXT010000082.1 GCA_016936495.1 Victivallales bacterium | reverse complement strand
AGCCCGGGATATGATATTCGCCCAATGAAATATTGATAGCGTATCCCGGGTTGATTTATTGGTGGGGTGTTTATCGCCCCCCTTTGCGGGAGCATGGGGAAGATATTTTATTCATGCTGGAACTGAGTGGGGCGAGTGTATTTACAGGTTGATTGTCTAGTAAAATGGGTCTGCCAGGATGGTCTTCAGGCATTACATTTTCCGTTTAATTCCAGTATAGGTCAGGCTTGCGCTGGTAGAACGGTAAAATGAATATGGGTTGATTATGCGGTGTGCGCTTAATCAACCCATGGAAAAATATTACGGTTGCAGATGGAATAAACCGTAGTTTTTATCCTGGTTCGTCTCGAATGGATGATTCCGGAAGATTCAATGGAACTTGAATGGAGATGTTGATTTGGGTCGTCTCCAGTAGTCTTTTTAGTTCCAGAAGATCGGTTTCATTGTTGCCATCGATGATAATGTCGGTGTTATGGGTCTTATCTCTAATGACCAGACGCCAGCCCAGCAGGTTCATGACCCCGGCGGTCATTTCGCGACCGATGACTTTACCGGGAATTTCAATCTTACGGGAAGTGTTTTCGATGGCGTCATCGTGTTTGTAGGTGATGCGTTCTATGATTTTGAGCATGGGTTTTCCTTTAATTCTAATCTGAAGTGAAGATTCATTTTACTGGTGGGGTCTGGGAGAGGATGAGTTTGTCGGTGTTGGGCTCGACATGTAAATATCCGGTTATGGGATTTTCGTCATGACAGTTGGCGATGGCGTGAATGTAGGCTTGGTTCAGCATACGCTCCACGACGTCGCGAATTTCACGAGCTCCGTTTCTGGTGGTATTGGTTTGCAATAAAGCAAAATCCACTACTTCCGGCGAATATCCGAGCACATCCATATTTTCAAGAAGAACAAACCCTCCGCACTCATGGCGATGCTCCCGGATTGTCCGGAAATGTTGAAGTTTGTCATCAATGAATTTTCTTGCAATCAGGCGGAGGTGTTCCGGTTTGAGAGCATTAAAAGCGAAGATTCCATAGTTGAATTTGCCAAACCGCGCGACAAATTCCGGCGAGTCGAAAATCATTACCAGACGTTGGCAGGCGGCTTCACTTTTGCGCTCGATGGACAAATGATTGTTACCCTGGAAGATTTCCGCTCCCACATTGCTGGTATAGAACAAGAGAAAGCGTGAGATGTCGTAAGTTTTGTTATTCCAAAGAGTAACACGTCCGGCATCAAGCTGCTGGAGCATATATTTTGCCATATCCGGGTGTGCTTTTTCAAATTCATCGTAAAGGATGGCTCCTTCGGTATTGTTCTCCAGAAATTCATACAAGCGACCGGGATCGTGTTCGGAATAGCCAATCAATTTTTTGCCGACGTCCGCGCCGGCGGTTTTGCCAAATTCGGACATATCCAAGCGTAACAGTTTCTGTTTGTCTCCGATTCCATAAAGGTATCGGATGGTTTCCCGGATGAGTTCGGTTTTGCCGCTTCCGGTGGGGCCAAGGAAGAAAAATGTTGTTGGACGGGAGGGATCGCCGACGCCTAGATACCAGTATCGGAGCTTTTCGGAAATGGCTTCTATGACATGATCCTGACCGATGATTCTACTTTTGAGATAGGTAGCAAGACCATTGATGAACAGCATGGCTTCTGTGCTTGTTTTTGACATAATTATCCTCATTTGTTAGATTTTATTGGTTATTTTACTGGAGGACGGGACTAGCAAAAGTCTCCGCCATAGCATTTATCATCTCGCATTACTTCGCCTTTTTTAGTGTCTGCTGGAAGACCTCAGGAAGCGAAAAAACATGCACAGACACAACCAGCATACCAGAATAAATATGACTTTGCGTGGAGTGAAAAGGTAATATTGCAGCCACAATGTCATGCAAAAACTGATAGTATAATAACCCAGCACCGCATCCTGCCAGATGATGGATTTCAGGTGTTTTTTTGCATTGCGCGTTTTGCCGTTTAGTATTCCCGCCGCTCGTTTCAGACAGGAACACAGAATGTCCAAACTTAGTCCAAGCATGTAAAAGCACAGAGTACTGGCACGGCAATAAAGCATGCTATTGAAGTATCCGAATGTAATATCATGATTGGTATAAATTAGAATTCCTCCGGCAAGCGGCGCACACAGAGAAAGAATAAAAGCGACAAAACAGCAATAGTCGGAAGCGGATATAATATGCGGTTTTCGCGAATGCTTATTTTTGACGGCGGTAGCGGGTGCTTCAGGACAATGACGTGGGCGTCTGGCGCCGCAGAGCTGTTTACATTCCTGCTCAATATTCGAATGAACAAACACCGTACCGTTATTGAAGACGCGTCCGGACTGCCACATGATAAAACCGACTTTGCATTGTCCGCGTGGACCTCCGGTTTGCAAAGTGGTGAAATCGGCGGGATCGACACGGTAATCTTTCTGCTCGGAAAAACTTTCAGAATACGATAATGATTTATTGTCGTCTCCTTTCATGGAACTGGACAGCGAATCGCCATAGGACAGATTTTTCCGCATTACTATTTCCTGTCCGATGGACTTCGCCGCCCATTCGTTGGTTTCATATTCACCGTTTTGGCAAAAGATCTTAGTGCCGAGATTCCCCAGCAAGGATGATGCTTTTTCCTTGCCATAACCATCGTAGAGATTGCCAAGATTTTGGGTTGCATAGACGGTTATAGCACGTGAAGACCTTGCCGTGGTCTGGAATTTTTGATCGTAATCCAGGGCAAAGAACTGGCATTCGTCAGCCCACAGGAAGCACGGAATGGCGTCTGGAAGCGCAATATCTTCCCGGCGTTCTATCATCATTTCGAAGCAATATTTGATGATTCCGGCCGCATATTGACCGAGTCGTCCCCATGACTTCTGATCGTAATCAACAATCAGGATTTTGCGTTTACGGTAGATGTCTTCCAGATGGAGCGTAGATTTTTGAGCAGAGAAGCAGCGTGCAAGTTCATCTCGTTGCATGGCGTCGGCACTGACACTGAAGCTGGAAATAGTATTAGAGCGGGTGCGTTCGTCAAGGTTGGCGAACTCTTTATGAAAAAAACTACGGGCGATATTGTATTCAGGAGTAGTCCGCAAATGTGCCGGAATGCCAATATCCATGAGGTCAGCGCAATAATTACATTTTTCTGGATTAGCATCGTTTATGGCGCCGGGAGCGCTGATGATGACCCGGTGAATATTTTCGATGGAAATGGCTTCTCCAGCCATACGCAAAATGGTCATTGAATTACGGAGGAGTTGTTTGACCGCCGCCTGCCAGTATTCATCATTTTCGTTGCTCCGACCGCGTGTTCCCTTACCCATATTGACGATTTCCATGTAGAGATTCACCAAATTCTCAATCTGTCCGCCTCCGGCGTCGACGCGCCTGGATTCGTGTTCAAGGTAATTGAAGGTTTGTTCGCTGAGGAACAGTAAATCTTCACTGCGGTGGACTTGTGTCGCGTATTTTTTCCAGGTATCGCATTCGTCGGGTTTGGCGCAGAAAACCACTCCTCCATAGCCGAGGGTCAATAAGCGGCAGGCGATTTCGCGTAACGGTCCGGAGCTTTTGCCGGAGCCGGTCATACCTAATACCATTACGCCGGTACAGGCGTCCCGTACCGTCCACGGATTTCCTTCTATATTGATAACTACTTGATCTAAAACATTTTTCTTGTCGAGCATGATATTTCTCCCGGAATAGTACGTGATGGTCAACGTTCCAGCGTCATAGACTGCCGGGATGGGGAAAAACTTTCCGATCTACGCGAGCTTAACTCTTGGCGTTTTTCTTCCGGCACGGAAGAAATCAGATCAGAAGCATTTTGTATGGTCAAGGCCTTCCATTCTGCATAAGGCATTGAAGTTAAAAGTTCATGCTCGACCAAAACTCTGATAAGAGCTCTTTGTTTAAAAGTCGCGGAGGCGTTATTGGACTGGTACGGCGGAGAATTGTGAATATTCTTTTTTATCAGCTGGTCAGCCGCTTTGAATGAGAGTTGCTGCATGTCAATTTTTTTGAGATCAACAGATCCGCGTGCCTCCATTTTTTTTAGTAGTTCTTTCTGTCCCTTGCTGGCCGGGGATTGGTTTTTAAACCGTTCAAGTTCCGCGTTGCCGGCAATAAGGCGCAACGCCTCGCTGATATTGAGTCGGCTAAACTGCTCGTCATCCATGTTGCCGATTCTGGCGTCGTTTATGAGGTTGTAAATTTTGGAGCGGAGATTATTGCCGATGGGAGCATCGCCATATTTTGCGATAAGAGCTTCGTCCTGAATGGCGGTGGTGAATTTTATCTTGTCCAACGCGTTACGGGTCTGAATATAGCCGCCGTCAATGAGGTCGCGCAAAGCTGCTTTCATATCAAAATTCAGTCCGCGGTGGGTCTGATAGAGCTTGCACACATCGGCAATGGTCGTAATATTGGCGGCACTGGAAATTTTGCCTGAACGAATATAAGCTCCGGCTTGCGTCAACAGCCCGGATCCTGCCGGAGTTTTCAGGTACGGTTCGATAATTTCCTTTGCCTGGGACGTGGTTATAAATTCGATTTTATCCAGTAACTCCGGCAATGTTTTCGGGGTTGCTATATGACCTTCAGTTGCTAAATCACGGATAATGGAGCGTTGCAGGTAATCGGCCTGTTCACAGGATAGCAGATTGACTTCCTTAAATTCGGGAAAAGCTTCTTTTCGGGAGCGGGATGAGCGTTGGGGATAAATGGTCGGAGAAAAAGTATTGTCAGGGTTTGAACCATTTTCGTGGATGTATGCCGCCGCGTCCCGCTTAGTAAAAGAGAGGTAAGCTTCACGGTCTATTTTGGGTCCTTTGCCTGTGGATTGCAGTGTCTTTATAACAGCCCGCTGTTCCGGATCAATTTTATTGAAGGCTTTTTCATCCAGTGCTTTCCGGTGTTTTATATAGAGTTCGACACGCTCTTCTCCACAGTCGTCGAAAGCCAGTTCAATGGCGGAAAATTTTGTTTCATACACGGGCGCAGGTGGAATCTCAGGTGTACGGCAAATCAGCTTTTGAGCAAGCAGAATATCCCGGTTTTTGATTGGCTTTCCTACAGCCAAAGCCTTGAGATCTTGTTCTGATAAAGGCAGCAACGGACGATGGAATTCTTTCTTATGAGATTCGCGGCCGGGAATACGGCCTATGTTAATCTCAGGAGAAGAAAATCTTTTGTTTTCAGCATAATATTTTATTTCGTCTGCCAGCTCTTCCGGGGTCATCCGCCTAAATACCTTTACGTTATGTGAGACGGTAT
Organism: Victivallales bacterium; assembly: GCA_016936495.1. Taxonomy (GTDB): domain Bacteria; phylum Verrucomicrobiota; class Lentisphaeria; order Victivallales; family SZUA-371; genus JAFGXT01. The sequence continues at coordinate 4,139 of JAFGXT010000082.1, read as the reverse complement.
AGCCCAGAAGTTTTTGTCCCCGTAGTTTTTCAGGGTGTGCCAGACGACCGGACTCCAGTTGATCAAGTTCTTTATCGGAGAGTTCCGTTACAAAAGCTTCAATTGATTTGTCCGATTTTGTCTTTATTCCGTTGTCATACCCGATGGAAATCCCCACGCGAAAACTTCCTGTGTGTTGAAAGTGTTCAATTTCCTGCTTGACTTCCTCAGACGAAAGCCGAGTGTAATAAGGCTTTCTGGACACATTCGAATGAACGGTATCGACGCAAAGCTGTCCAGTTAAATTATCAACCGTTTTACCATTTGCCAGCAGCTCCAGTTCGGCGGGAGACAGCGTGTCAAGAGGCGAAAGAAAAGTATGGAAAGTAGTATCTTCTTCAAAGGTTGTCATATCGGCGGGAGAAAACCCCAGCGAAACGCCTGGACTGAGTTCTTTGCCTGCGTTCAGACTTTCCAGCTCCTGAAGGAGTTCTTCTGAGCTCAAGCGTTGGAAGATTTCCTGTTCCGCAACCTTGGGTTTGTAGTGTTCAATTTTTTGTTGCTCGGCAGGAATCGGAATTTGCGGAATAGGAATTTCCCATTTATGGAATAACTCTTCCAGAGCTTTTAAGTTAACCGATTCCATAGGCAGCGAAAAATATTCCAGCCACATCTCTCCAGTGCCAAATTGTGGATTTGGCGTCTGAAACAGACGGAGGTTTTCTTTTTCCAGCCATTCCCGCATCTGGATTTTGCAGTTATTCTCTGAAACTCCGATAAACCGTTGTTCCACAAACTCATGATTTTTTGTTTCTCCGACTGCGTCGATCCATTCCAGCGGCGGCAGGTTCATTCGTAAAAAATCCCGGGTCTGATCTTCATCCATAGCAAGCGGATTTACCATCGCAAACGCCGGAATGCCTACCATTTGCAGCTTATGCAACAGTTTCACCTGTTCTTCGTTCATGTAATTCATAATTTATCCATCTCCTTTATGATAAAACTATTATTCCGTTATTTCAGATTAAAAAGATCATCCTCATAATCCTCTTTGTTGTTATCTTTATCATGTTTCAACGATTCATGGGGAGGTTCCACCGGTTCGGGAAAGCGGTCAAGATAATTTCCGATTTCATCATGATATGATGAGTTGTTAAGATTATGTTTGATGAACTCTTGAAGCGTGCCAAGCTCATTGTCGTTTTTGTTTAATTTGGAAACAGCCACCAGTATCAGCGTGATCTGTGCCGCGATCAGCACTATGAATATCATCGCTACGGCTACGACAGCGCCAATAAAATCTCCGGGGGAAAGCTCCTGACTGTTCATTATGAGGTTTTCTCTTTTTGCATTTTCAAGTTTATCATTCCAATAGCAATTCATTTTCCGTATTTCCGGGTCTATCATCGGGAACGCCTGTATTTCCGGCAATGAGCGGTGGGATAAATCCATTCCGCTGATTCTATAAAACACGAAGATCCCCCAAATTACTTGGAACATCATAAGTACCAGCATGGTTATACGCCACCACAGCCATGATCGTCGCGGCGGTAACGGCTGCCCTGCTTCAAGCGTATTCCGCAGTTTCCTGAACTCGTCAGCAAGAGTTTCACTTCGTCCAGAGAGGTTATCCTCCATAAACAGCAAAAACAGCAGAATGGGAAATAGCGGATCAGCGGGATCGCTGAAATTACAGCGAAGCAGAATCAACTCATAATCCCGACGCTTGGGAGCGGGAATACATTGCAGGAAATCGGCAATCTCCCGATTCAGTTCTGATTTACTCCTCATTTCTTACGGTTTGTTGTATTGGTTTTATCAACTTTTTCCTGACATGAGATTCTTTTTTTTACATGTTGCAGTTTCTGGTTACGGGACTCGTTCATTTCTTCCGGGTTAAATTTTGCGGCAAAAAACTTAACCAATTGGTCAGTGATGGCAAAATAATGCTTCCGCAACCGGGATTTTTGCATAACGGTCGGCAAAACCCTGGCGGTGCCATCTCCGTTCAGATGTCCTCGCAAAGTCAGATTGTTATTGTTGAGTTCGTTGATATATTCCTGCTCGACGGCAGGGAAGGTAAATATCTGGTAATCAAGTTTCAGTTTATCCATAGCTGGTTCCAGCAAAGAATTACAAGTGAAAAAGTGATTGCCGTCCTTACCGTTCTTGACTATGAGAAAGCTGACCGGGAAGTCAATATGTCTAAAGTAATCCAGCCATGGTACAAAGGTACGGACTGAATCGGGATCGGAAGTTATGCAGCCCGCCACATATACATCCACATCCGTATCATGCAGGGCGTCCCAGGGGACAGAAGAAAACCATTCCTGTGTTGATCGGCTGGTTCCGGCTTTCATATCCACAATCGTAACCTCAGAACATACTCCAGTAAAAATGCCGTTGATTACGGTGTCCAACGGGTATTGCTCTTTGGATTCATCCAGGAAGTTACTCTGCTCCGCCAACAATTCGGATATAGTCCGGTTTTCATTGTCAGTGTCGTATACGGTCAGCGACAAGCCCAGATCCATCGCTGCTCCAGAAAGCATGATTGCGGCGAATGACTTGCCTACGCCCCCTTTGGTTCCGGCAATAAAAATAAGTGTGCGTCTCATGGTTGCGCCTCCGGTAAAGATTTGAAGAGTTCAGAGAAGTCCTGTTTTTTAAGTTCCATGCTTTTGCGCCTAAGCTCATCGAGTTCACGTATGGCGTTATGCAGTACCTGCTGGTGGATAACGAGCAAAGCGGTTCGCTTAAATTCAATTTCGGATTGAATTTGCAAGGTGGCGGAGAACTCCCGGATTTTCTTATATTCCCATATATGCATAAGTCCACTTGCGATTATGGTGGACGACAACATAATTATAAACAACGCCCGCTTCATGGTCTATCTCCCAAATCCATAGTGTTGCGGTCAGCGATACGCTGTTCGAGGATCTCAATGTATTGCTGTATTTTTTTCATGCCTTCAAGTAAGTTCAGGCTATTGTCTTTTTGTTTTTTCAGTTCCTGTTTCAACTGTTCGCTTTCGCCGGATATTTTATTGTAGTTGTGGTGAATGGCGGCTATATCCTGTTGGATTGCGTCAAGACTGTGCTTCAACTCGCGGCTCTCGGCAAAGGCACGATTAACCTGTCCGGTCATGCTATCGGCATACTGTTCCTGGAGTCTGGCTCTGGCTAGACTTTCAGGGTTGGCGTCGTACTGTGGAATCAAGTTCCACTGTGGTTCGGATTCAATACGGTACATGGCTCCGGCTTCACGCATGACGCCACTGCCAGGATCAACCATGCGACCGATGGAATACATTTTCACCATAGCATTGCTAAGGTATTTTTCCTGAGAATGAGATGGTATTTGCGATCCGGCCATATACAGCGGAACGACAGTGTAATCTTGACTTTTATGGCTTGGAGTCTTTGTTCGGCAGCCGCTCAAACATGCCGCTGACAGTGATGACAGCATCAGTAAATGTTTAATAACTTTCATTTCAGCGAATTCCTTTAAGTTCTCGTTTAAGTGATTTTGGCAACGCTTCTCCGAGGGCGTCATGAAGCAGAGATGCGCGATTGACGGTGCTCATGGACTGATCGTCGTTTTTATTTTGAAACAGTTCCAATTGTCCTGTATCATTGAAAGCGGTGTCGGCTATGGCGGCTTTTGATATATCAGTTACCTGCTCGATGTAGAGATAGAATTCAGTTCCGGCGGCGACGCGAATATAGTATGATTCAGAGGATATTTTTTCCGTGATGTTTTCCAAAGCCACATTGGAAAGCGATTCCATCGCCATCGCTACCGCATTCTTCGTGGCTCCGTCATTTTTAGACACAATGGAATTGCCGTTGTCATAAACGGTTGAAGTCTGAAATCCGACTGAAAGTCCGCGTGCGGCGGCCATGGTGTATTGGAGCATTTCGTTAAGAGAGTCATTTTTCATCACCCGTCCCGGTATTCCCGCCGCCATATCGGTAATGGTGGCTTTGCTCTTGTTTCCAGCCTGATTGGATTTTTCCAGAATACGTCCCCGTAACTGTAATTCAAGCCCGACCTGATTGGCGGTCAGTTGCCAGATGAGAATAAAATTACCCTCGCACATCATCCGGTTGCGAATGCATGATCCCATTCTGCCATGCACCTCGGTTCCGGCGGGGATT
>JAFGXT010000081.1 GCA_016936495.1 Victivallales bacterium | reverse complement strand
TGAATCCGGCTATGAAGAGGAGTTCGATGAACAACTCACCGATGAGATCATCGCTGAAAACATACGCACTCAGGCTCCACCCGCGCCGGAACGCCATGACCTGCTTGTCCATCTTGCCATAAATTTCTTTGAACCCGGCGGCGATCTCAGCAAATCGGATATCACCGGCAGAAACTACGAATTCCGTCCGCAACAGATGCAAATGGCCGAAGCTACCGCTGAAGCACTCAAAAACAACCATAACTTGTGCGTGGAAGCCCCTACCGGCGTCGGCAAAAGCTTTGCCTATCTTATCCCCGCGGTACACTATTCAGCCAATGAATCCAAACCAGTGGTCATATCCACCGAAACCATTAATCTGCAGGAACAGCTGATGGAAAAGGATATCCCTTTTCTGCGTAAAGTCCTGAAGCGCGATTTCAAAGCCGCTCTTGCCAAAGGCAGAAGCAATTATATATGTATGCGGCGGTTGCTCATGGCTACCGGAGAACTTCAGACCGAGTTTTTCCCCCATGAAGCCTCCCTCGCCGAAGCCAAACGCATACTCAAATGGGCAGACACCACCAAAGACGGCAGCAAATCCGATATGCCGTTTAACGTCGAACCTTCGGTATGGTTCGGCGTGTGTTGCGAAGGCGGCAACTGCCAGGGGCCACGTTGCAGCTTCTTTCGCGACTGCTTTTACTGGAACGCCAGAAAAGCCTGGGAAGAAGCGGATATCATCATAGCGAATCATGCTTTGTTTTTCGCCGATCTCAAGATGAAAGACCAGGAGGCAAATATGGAAAACACCCTGCTCCCGCCATATTCAGCCATCATCATTGATGAAGCTCATACCCTTGAAGACAATGCAGCAGAACACCTTGGTCTGAGAATATCACAGGCGGGAATGACGCATTTCATCCGCCGTCTGTTCAACCCCCGCGCCGGTAGCGGTCTGCTTATGAAACCCGGTCAAGACGCCATCAAATTGCGCGAGACAGTGGCGGAAATAGAAGGACTGACTCATTCGTTTTTCGGTCTTATCGAGGGAATCATTGATGAAAAAGACGACAATATCATCAGGGTACTGCGTCCGCATATAGTGCCGGATCTGCTATCCGATTCACTCGCCACTTTAAAAAAGCAACTCGAACAATACATCAAAATCCAGGAAGACAAAGATTACAGAACCGAAATGGAAACCTTGTATTCCCAGTGCGACGCGTATATGGACGGCATATTCAAATTCATCAACATGACTCTGGAAAAACATGTCTACTGGATAGAACGCGGCAACACATCGGAACACAGCACCATAAGCCTACATGCGGCGCCGCTTAATATCAGCGTACTGCTTTATCAATGTCTTTTTTCCAAAGACTTTCCGGTAATTGTTACCAGCGCCACGCTTTCTGTCGGACAAACGCTGGATTATTACCGCAGCCGGGTCGGCTATGGCAACGGCAGTGAGCTGATACTTGATTCACCTTTCAGCCCGGATCAGGTAAAATTATATATCCCCAAAGCCATGCCGGATCCCAGGGATGACGGATATTTCGCCGCGGTATTGGAACAGATAAAAATATTTGTGGAAATGAGCAACGGCAAGGCGTTTGTACTCTTCACTAATCACGCCATGCTCAAATCTTGTGCCGAACACCTTGAAGATTTCTTTGACGACCTCGGCATAACGTTACTGGTTCAGGGACGTGAAATGTCCCGCAGTGCCATGCTCGAAACGTTCAAACAGGATATCAATTCAGTGATTTTCGGCACCTCCAGCTTCTGGACCGGCGTGGACGTCCCCGGCGAAGCCCTGAGCAACGTCATTGTTACCAAGCTGCCCTTTCCCGTGCCATCACACCCGCTCATCGAAGCCAGAAATGAACGCATCACCGAACTCGGCGGCAACCCCTTCATGCACTACAGCCTGCCGGAGGCAGTGCTGAAACTGCGCCAGGGCGTCGGACGCCTCATCCGCAGTAAATCCGATACCGGGATTATCGTCATCCTCGATAAACGTATTATCTCAAAACGCTACGGCAGTTTTATTCTCGACAGCCTCCCGCGCTATCAGGTTAATATCTGCTGACGTCATCACCTTTTGATTTCCCCTTTGATAAAATGGGACGGGGCACAGCCGGTATATTTGCTGAACTGCGCGGAAAACTCAAAGGGGGATTTATAACCCAAAGTCCAGGCTATCTCAGCAATGCTCATTTTGCGCTGCTGCAACAGCGCCGCCGCCGCGTCAATACGCCGCCGGATACGATACTGGTTGGGAGACAAACCGGTATACGCCGTGAACTTCTTACGAAAAGTCTCATATCCCCATCCGTTTCTGCGACAAAAATCAATCAGATTCAGGCGTCCGGAAAAATCCCGACTCAGAAACTCACGTCCCTGTTCCACCATAATCATAGAATTGTCCTCGCGCTTCACGGATACAATACGGTTATGCAGATCGACCACCACCCCAATGAGCTCATTAAACAACAAACCCAACTGCTCCTGTCCGGCATTTTTTATACGTTCCTTGATACGCCAGACTTTTTCCGCCAACGCCATATCCAAACCCAAAACGCCCGCAAGCGGTTCACTATGAATAAAACGTATCTTGCTATACAATTCGTAAATGCCCGGCCCCAAGTCTATAAAAAATTCCTTCCAATCCGCCCCCTCATCAATATAATTCGAGTGCAAACGTCCCGGCAAACGCTGAAAAAACGCCCCCGGCGACAGCTCATACTCCGTACCTGATTCCTCATCGACAAAAACGCCGCTGCCTTCCAGTACATACACAAACACATACTGCGGAAAACGCAGATTGCGATTGTCCACCTTTACGCCTTTTTTGCACATAAACCCCACCCCGAAACGCTCAAACGAATCCGTCCCGCCCAGAGTGCTGTATTGCAAATTACTTTGATTGAAATCAAGTCCAGGAAATTTTTCCATAAATACCATAAAACATATTTCATTTACCATTCATACTATTCTATAAATTCAATTATAGTCTATAATATCAATAATTTCAATTACCATTATAGACATAGAAACAACAAAAAAGGTATTATTACCATGTGGAATGAACTGATCAGCAGAAACAATCTCTGGGAATACCCGGAAATATCCAATTTCAACATGCTCCCCCCAAGAGCGACGCTCTTCCCCTATCCAGATGAAGACAGCGCCTTCCGCGGACGCCATCAGGAAAGCCCCTACTTTCAATCACTGAACGGTTCATGGAAATTCCAGTATAAAGACAAACCCGAAGCCGCTCCCGCTGACTTTTTCGCGCCGGAACTGGATGACGCACAATGGGATTCCATTCCAGTACCGTCAAACTGGACCATGCAAGGCTACGACAAACCCCATTATACCAATGTACAGATGCCCTTTAATAATCTCCCGCCGAATGTTCCGGAAGAAAATCCCACCGGATTGTACAGAACAAACTTTGAGGTGCCTGAAGCCTGGCTGTCGCGCCGTACCGTGCTGCACTTTGGCGGCGTGGAAAGCGTCTTTTATGTATATGTGAACGGAGTTCAGGCAGGATTCAGCAAGGACTGCCGTACCGCCGCAGAGTTCGATATATCATCACTGCTGCACACAGGCGCCAATACTCTGGCGGTAATGGTCATACGCTGGTCTGACGGCAGTTTCCTGGAAGATCAGGATCACTGGTGGATGGCGGGTATATACCGCGACGTCTACCTCTATAATACCGGAACCACTTACATACAGGACATGTTCGCCGCCGGCAATCTGGACGAGAAATACCAGGACGGTTCACTGTTCCTGCGCCTGACCGGAGGATTCTCCAGCGATGACACCTCCGGCTGGAAGTTTTCCGCTCAGCTGTACGACGCCAAAGGCAAAGCCGTATTCAAAAACAATGCTGTAATTGACGTACCAGACGCCAAAAAGGTATGCGCCAACCATGGCCACCGGGCGGAGATTTCCCTTCCCGTTAGCTCGCCACTACAATGGAGCGCGGAAACTCCGTATCTGTACACTCTGGTGGTGGCGCTTAAAAATCCCGATGAAAAAACCGTTGAAACCTGCTCCTGCCGCATAGGCTTCAGAAGATTCGAAGTCAAAAACCGGGAACTGCTGATAAACGGCAAAGCGGTACTCATGAAGGGCGTAAACCGTCACGACCACGACGACAAAACCGGCAAAACCATTTCCGAAGAACTCATGCGCAAAGACATAGAACTGATGAAACAGTTCAATTTCAACGCCATACGTACCTGCCACTACCCCAATGACCCACGCTTCTATGAACTCTGCGACGAATACGGCATGTATGTCATCGACGAAGCCAACATCGAAGCCCATCACTATTTCCATGATATGAGCAGTAATCCACGCTGGACTAACGCATTTATGGATAGAACCATACGCATGGTCATGCGTGACAAGAACCACGCCTGCATCTACGCCTGGTCTCTGGGCAATGAAAGCGGCTACGGCATGAATCACTCCGCCGCCGCCGGCTGGGTCAGGGAATACGACCATACCCGACTGGTTCACTACGAAGGCGCCATGGGCAGAGAACAGCACAATTGCGACCGCGATACCTCACATACAGCGGTAAGCGACTTCATCTGCCCCATGTACCCCCATGTAGACAGAATGATCCACTGGGCGGAAACCACCAGCGACTGGCGTCCGTACATCCCCTGCGAATACACTCACGCCATGGGCAACAGCAACGGCAATTTGAAAGAATACTGGGACGCTATCGAGAAATATCACGGACTTCAGGGCGGATTTATCTGGGACTGGGTCGACCAGGGTATCACCAAAGTCGATGAAGCCGGACGCGAATACTGGGCATACGGCGGTGATTTCGGCGATGAGCCTAACGACAAAAACTTCTGCATCAACGGCATGATATGGCCGGATCGCACCCCCCACCCGGCCATGTATGAGTTCAAAAAACTCGTTCAGCCCATAGCCGTCAGTGCAGTAAACCTGCATCAGGGCAAATTCAAGATCAAAAACAAAAATTACTTCACCTCCCTGAAACAGTATCGCGCTTCCTGGGAAATCCAAATCGAAGGTAAAACCGTACAGAAAGGCAAACTCCAACTGGCGGACGTTCAGCCCGGAGAAACTCAGGACGTGCATATTGACTATAATATTCCGGCGCTAAAAAAAGGCCAGGAGTGTTTCATCAATTTCAGCTTCACCACTGCTGCCATCTCCAGTTGGGCGCCACGCGGACATGAAATTGCCTGGGAGCAGTTCAAACTGCCGTTCGTTGGAGCTGCCATGCCCATGAGCGCACAAAACGCCAAGCTGAAAATTGACGACGCCGAAAACAGCATCTCCATAAGCGGCAAAGACTTTACGCTTATATTCGATCGCAATGACGGCGTCATCAGCTCCCTGAATAGTGGCGGACGCGAACTGTTTATCAACGGTCCCCTGTTCAATATCTGGCGCGGCCCGACCGACAATGACGGCGTGAAAAGCTGGACTGGGCAGAATGAGAAATCTCTGGGCAAATGGACGACGGCAGGTTACGATCAACTGCGCCTGGACACCATAAACACCCAAGTCAAGACCAACCGCGACGGTTCGGCAACCGTAAGCATTGCCCATACCGGAGTGGTCAAAGCCAGCGAAAAAGCTTTTGAGATCAAACAAAAGTACAACGTTTTCAGCTCCGGCGACATCATCGTGGAAAACGTGATCGTTACAGATGACGCCCTGCCCGACTTCCCCCGCATCGGCTTTGTCATGACCCTGGCGCCGGAATTCGATCAATTGAAATGGTTCGGTCGCGGCCCCCACGAAAGCTACTGGGACAGAAAAGCCGGAGTTCCAGTTGGCCTCTACGAAGGCTCTGTCATGGATCAGTATGTACCCTATATCCTGCCACAGGAACACGGCAACAAAACCGATGTCCGCTGGCTGGCTCTGACCAATGACAAGGGTGCCGGACTGCTGGTTTCCGCCATGGACACACTGGAATTCAACGCCAGTCATTTCAGTGCCGATGACCTGACCAAAGCCTTCCACACCAACGAACTCGAAGCCCGCGAAGAAGTAATTCTGCATCTGGATTATCATCAATCCGGGCTCGGTTCCAACAGTTGCGGACCGGCTACTTTGGACAAATACAGATTATTCCCCGGAACTTATGTGTTCAACTACCGCATAAGGCCGCTGAGCGCCACAGACAAACTCGAAGACATGGCGCGCCTGTAAGCACAAGCACATAGGGCGGTTTCACCAGAAACCGCCCCCTTCCCGACTAAACAACACTGACTGAAGTAAAAAAAAGAAAAATCCGCGAAGCGGCACAAGCTCAACCGGCAGTGCCGGGACGGGATCCAGCGCCGGGACGCTGGTCGCCGCAGGCGAAATGTATTTACCTGCAACGCATTGTAACTCGCTAAAGTTTGACACGTCAATAATATTTTTTCTGAGCGAGCAAAGCCATGTGAAAAAAAATGTTATGGCAAAGACTTTTGTCCGCCTCGCATTAACCTTTTCCGGCAACACCGGAACGCAGTACTAAAACACCTACTGGGCAAAGCATCCAGAACCGAAATTTTCCAGGCTTGAGCCGTCTGCTAACCTCAATAGCCTCCATTCAACTACTCACATTCACTCAATTTTCAAAATTTTAATTTTTTGATATGAAAAAATCAATTTTGCGCCTGAGGATTTTAGAGCTAAATTAATAACACCCTAAACACAAATATATAATCCATGTTTTGCGATGCACGGCACCACGGCATCACAATTAAACTTTGTTCTCTATAATGCAGACGAATCAACATTTTTTGATGCCTGCTTAATCTTCTCTTCATCTGCAACCTTTAACAGTTCAACATCAACATACTTTACACTTAATAAGCTTGATCGAAGACTTTTATCAACTGAAGTGACTATCCACTTTTCATTTTGGGAAAGTCGATACCTTGGCTCCAAGGAAAATATATACTTTTCCATCTTCCCATATTTCTTTTCAATAAAAGCATTAATAATTTTTTGTTCTTCTTCGGCTTTATCTCTTTGATCATATTTGCACTGCCCCCATATAGCATATATTTTGTGTCCAATTGGAGTGATTAGCACATAAAATTCATTAATATCTCGAAGTTTTGTTCTGGCAACTACTTCATACAGTGGGTCTCCATTTGTAAGTTCAGTTTTTCTTACAACATCTTGATCCCTTAGGACACTCCCTAGAGTATATCCAAAAGCCCCATTGATTAGACTGATTTCAGAAGATTGAGGATTATTTTTAATTTTAGTGGTATTCGTAGCTATATCTGAATTCACAGATGAATATTTGTTCTCATTTATTGCTTTTTGGATTACCTCAGCTCCAATATAACAGTTATAGGAAATGATAATAATGGGAATAACAAGTGTTGCAATCATTGCTAATATACCGCCCAATATACGCCTTTGAGACATGGCAACAATCGCAAGAATAAAAGCCGCCAAATAAAGCGGCCCCCATATGAAAAACATAAAATTAGTTATAAGATTTAAAATTACTCCTATGATCAAACAGACCCACGCTCCTATTATGGCTCCTTGTTTAACGTTAGTTTTCACTTCACTAGCAACGTTAAATTGATGAACAAATGGCTTCCCTGAAGCAGAAACAGTAAACTCTTTTTGACATGTTTGACATTGAACACTTTGTCCAATATACTGTTCTTCTATTTCGTACTCTTGTTTACATTTTGGACAATTGATTTTCATTTTCCCCTCCCCATTTATAATGGGAACCTCTAAAAATGCATTTTTAAAGGTTGCCAATTGTTTTTATTATTTAAATATCTCCGAATGAGATTTTCGGTTATGTGTCGTTTTTTTTGTAAAGTCGCCAATTTCTGTTCATTGTTTTGAAACTCCGTCATACGCTTTGTCTTCCGCTTGTAATTTTCCATCAAACTCAACTAGCATAATGGTGGCAACGCACAACAGCGAATCCTTATTAGTTAATAACTATAATCACCTAGATACGTTTTTTCAACTCCTTATTCAGGAAAACTACACTAGATTGACCCAAATTTATTTTGTCATGGGGTTATCAGATGTGCATAATTTTTATCTTGATTTATGGCAAAAATACGGACGTCAAAAAATAATTTTAAGCTAATTGAGGACGGCGGGCTTGCGGTATTTTGTTTATAATCCGGTTTTTCAGTTGACATCTGAGGAGATTGAGGGTATATATACAAAAACAATTAATCGGACTTATTCCAACAGCGGATCCCAGGAGCGTTATACGGTAGCGAATACGGCTTTATCAGCGGAAAAGATTGGTAAAATACAGATTTATGACACCGGCAACGCAAAATATCTTAGCAGAAAAATGGAGTTAACTTAACTAGAATATAACAATTTAAAAAGCATAAGATTAAACTTGCAAGATGAAAATTATGCAAATCCACCATCAATAAAATACCCATATAAGATGAATTGATTGAGAAAAAATGAAAAATAAAATAAAATTAATACATACCTATGATGATCTTTTTATACGGAATCCAAATTCTCTAATATCTACATATATTCTTGGTCATCTTCAGATTGAATTTCTATTAGTAAAAATAATCGAAATTCACAACGCAAATCTCTATACATTTTCACTCTCATTAACTCACCAAAAGCTAATTGAATTAGCCTGGGGGCTTAAACTAATAAATTCAAACCAAAAGAAAGCACTTCTTGAAATAAATAGAATAAGAAATAAATTGGCTCATGATATCACTTTTACACCTTCTGTAAAGGAGATTATAGACCTTTATTTGCTAGCTCAAGATGCATTTTCAGATATGACTGACGGAATAGCTCAAGGCTTAGAGGAGCTCAAAGGAAAAGAGGTAATAACTGAAGAATTCGAGATGTACCTTTCTGATTTTTTTTCTCAAGTGCAGTATGATTTACATGGCATATATTGCGAACAAGGAGGACACGAATATGAATTTAAAAGTAAATGAAGACATTGGGTTTACTTAAAAAAACTTTCCTCCAAATCCAACGCGTCTACAATACAAATACCTGTTCATCCTGACTCCAAGCTTGAATGCAAGACAACATCCTTCGCCTTGGAAAACAGATTTTCACGAAAAACCCTAATCTGCCTTCTTTATTTTTGTGCCATTTTGTGTTTTTTGTGGACTTCATGAATTGCGCGGAGTAAAAAGTACGGTATATTGTTTGTATAGTTCAACTCATAAAGGGGTAAAACCAAGATAGAATAAAAAGATAAATCTCTAAAATTATATTAAGTCATTGATAGTGGCTTTCAACAAACGTTTCTAACAGGGAAATCACCAGTTTTTCGGCAAAAGGAACAATGTTGAGGGGTGCTCTCGCATTATATAAATTCGGGGGGAGAGTTGTATTCTTCCGATTATATATCTTGCGGGAGTTCTTTCTACATTCTTTTGCCGGGCTATGGTGATGCCTCTGTTAGGTGTGGAAAGGCTCCCGCTCTTTTTTTTATGCGGATACTTTTCGCGTGGCGTTTGTTTTAACAAATACAACAAACAAAAACGGAAACGGAGGAAAGTA
>JAFGXT010000080.1 GCA_016936495.1 Victivallales bacterium | reverse complement strand
TACTTTCCTCCGTTTCCGTTTTTGTTTGTTGTATTTGTTAAAACAAACGCCACGCGAAAAGTATCCGCATAAAAAAAAGAGCGGGAGTCTTTCCACACCTAACAGAGGCATCACCATAGCCCACCAGAGAATGCAGAAAGAACTCCCGCAAAATATATAATCGGGAAAATACAACTCTCCCCCGAATTTATATAATGCGAGAGTAACTCTCAACATTGTTCCTCTGGTAAAAATTGGTGATTTTCCTGTTAGAAACGTTTGTTGAAAGCCACTATCAATGACTTAATATAATTTTAGAAATCTATCTTTTTATTTATTCTAGTCTTACCCCTTTATAAGTTGAATATACAAATAATATACCGTATTTTCGCCCCCGCGCAATTCATAAAGTTCATAAAATGGCACAAAAAAAGAACGGACTTAGGAGTCGTAAAAATAACCTTTACGGTTGCTTTGCGGTTTGCCGATTCGTTACATCGCTTCAGCTATGTTCCTCATCGACAATCCCTCAAATCAATTAGTACACCATGTTCCATCCGGTTTGATCTGATGTTTCAGTGCTGAACCGTTTGCCGAATTATTTGATACTATCGTCACGGTTCCATCAGCGGCTAGGTTCATATTTTCAAATTCATAATCATCGAACCAGTCAGGATGCTGACGGACGATTTCAAAAGGCTGTCCATATTCTTCCCAGGTACCATACCATCGGGGCTTTGGCTTTCCCTGTTTATCGCTGCGCATGTAAACATCGTATGGAAACAACGGAAGCATACCCAGGCAATAGCAGAGTGCAATAGCCTGCCGTACTTCATTTTTCCAGGCTTCCGTATTGCGGTCATGGTCTTCATGTTCATCCGGGCAAATCAGAACCACCTGCATTTTTCCTTCCATCCGTGAAGCTTTCGCAACTTCAAGTAAACTTTCAGGTTTGATCGATTTGGTCTCACCATCAAAATAATCTATACTGTTTTTTATGCTTGCAATCCTTTCGCTAGCCGAATTAACAGATCCGTTAACACTCATGGTTGTTCCTGCGGGATAAGCCTGATCAAGATTATATTTGAGTCGGCGGAAAAACCGGGTAACGCTTTCATGCTGAAAATTGATATAATCGCGCCAAAGTGGAACATGATCGAATTTAACCGCAGCCAGCAATTGTTCAAGGTCATGGAATCCACGTGATTTCAAATAATCCCTGTAATCAAGAGGGATTCCGAGGTATCTTGAAAATTCCCGCATACAATGCTCACAGAAACAAGGGTTCTTAAAAATAAACATTTGGGCGTTACAGTACCAGTCGTCAAAATGGAAATTGGTATACCCTTCACGAATATAATATTTTGCAATATCAATCTTAGCCTGCAGATCATCGGGATTATTCTGGCAAATATATAAAAAACGGGTATCAGGAGAACCATAAAATTTCATCCATGGAGCCACGATCGGATCTCCGTCAAAAGATCTGGCATGTCCATCTACGGTATTAAGGGTTGGAACAACCACCGGAACGTGTTCTTTGAATTGGTTCAAAAACTCTAAATTTCTAACATAGGTCCACTCCAGCCGGGTAGGCCTGACCTGCTTGATAATATCCATGCCGGAGGAGAAAGGGCGCAGAGTCAGATTCCCAAATACGGCAGGATGGTCTTCTTCCAGAAATCTTACGGATAGACATATATCTGATTTTTTAGGCATTTTGTTGTCGATAGTCATTTTTACTAATCCCTTCTATGCGTTTTGACGAGTTCTCTTGACGATTTCACTCTGATAGTGTTTATCAAGATTAATGAAATGAGCCGAATATCCGGTAACCTTAATCATCAGATCCTGATGTTTTTCCGGTTTCTTCATTGCTTCTTCCAGATCTTTCACTGCTAAAATATTCGCGTTGATATGCATTCCGCCATGACTGAAATAGGTTGTTGTTAATTTATACAACGCATCGCCTTCAGAGTCAAGGTTTTTAAAGAATGAAGGAGACAATTCGCACTGCCATGGGGCTCCGATGAATTTCTGTTGATCTATTTTCAGCATGGAGTTAGCAACCGCCGTCGCACCGTTTAAGCTACGACCATGAGTAGGATTAAAGCCCTGAGCAAAAGGCTCCGCCTTCTTTCTTCCGTCAATTCCAGCTCCCAGAAATGGCCCCGCAATGGAATGTCCCATAAACTGGAATAACGATGGACGCAGATGAAACCCCTTTGCGTTTTTGACGGAACGCAAAACGTTCTCAATGTCATCGGAAAAGCGTCGAGCTAGAGCATCGCATTCATCATCATCGTTACCGAATTTCGCGGTATCCAGGAGTTCCCGTCTCAAACTTTCATAGCCAATAAAATCTGCTCTGACCGCAGTTGACAATTCTGCAAAGCTGGTCTTTTCCATTTCGTAAATCATTTTTTTGATATTCAGCAGGGAATCGACAACATTAGTGAAGCCTAGAAGGTTGACCGAAGTAAAATTATAATTTCCGGTACCAAAATCGGTAACATCAAGACCATTTTCAATACAATTGTGCATCATGCAGGAAACAACAATTTCCGGCCATACTTTTGACTGGTAATGGTATTCCATATTTTTCAGTGCCACCAAAGCATCGGCACTGATTTTCAACTCCTTCAGCAACAAATCATAGAAGGCGTCAAATGATTCCGGCTGATTTTTCACGGCCTTATCAAATGCCCGCTGAAGGCATTGGACTAGAACAATTACATTCTTATCCTGATCGCAATACTCTTTTCCCACAATACAATACCATTGGCATCCGCTGTAGGTAACATTCCAGGCGTCTTCCTCTTTTACGCCGGAATAGATCTCTGACTTTCTCATGATGTCATAGTTCAACAAAGCCGGGGTTCCGCACCGATGGCGCGCAACAACCTCACAGGCATAACGGTAAAAATCTTTATCAATATCTGAATGCCAGCCCACTCCCATACAATTATAACCACCGACCATGTCATACGCACGAAGACAGACCCAGCTCATGTCATTGGTGGCGTCATCCAAATTCTCATTACGTCCACTGACTGAAAAATAATTTCCGCCGTACTTCAGATAAAATTCCTCCACCAGATCACGAGCCAAGTCGGGAGTAAGCACTCCCCGCTCGATATCCTTTTCGTAAAAAGTCTGGAGTATCTGGTCCAGGCGTCCGTATCCATTACCATGACCGTTCATTCGCTCACATATCTGATAAAACTGCATCCACTGAACGGCTTCGCGAAAGCTGGCTGGCGGATCTTCCGCAATCCTTTCACAGATATCCGATAACTCCATATATTCATGAGAACGACAGTCCGTTTCTTCTTGCCCAGCAAGTTCCCGAGCCTTCTCGCCATAAGCCCTAATGTGTCTGATAATCGCATTTACCACAATTATGGCGGCATCAAGGTAATGACATTTCTTTTCATCTCCGGCAAAACGTTCTTTCGATTCTACTATTTTTGCACGTATCCCTTTCCAACCAAGTTTCATGCCGATGCTCAAATCCGGACAGGTATGGGTCAGGCAACTTCCTCCAGCTCCAAGAGCCATGGCTTTTTCTCCGTAAACATCAATCTCTTCGGGATAAATCAGCTTGCGTCCTTCATCGAGCTGCCAGTGAAATTCCCCTACAATTCGTTCATCCGGATTGATTTCCGCAGGACTGTGCGCCAGGAAAAACTCATAATCCTTTGCCCAGTTCACCGGATCATATTCATATTTGCCAACGACAGACGGCATCTGGTCGGCATAAGGGAAAGGCTTTCCGACACCAACTCGACAGTTATGATCCCCCAGGCAGACGCGTTCTTCCGCAGCAATCGCGGTTACTCCGGTTTCCGGTGAAAACGATGTCGAACCAGGCGACCACTGATAAATTCCGTGAAGAAGTCCATCCATATAAAGATTGCGTCTTCCTTCGATTGCCAGGCGATTACGCCGTTGGCATAAACGCTGCATCCTCTGGTTCATTTCGGGTCGTTTTGTACTCTTGTCCTGTATCATTGTAGTTTTCCTTGATTTTTATTCACACATAGAGGCTTATTATTTCGTTAAGTCGGTTCATTTGTGTCTGGTCGGAAGGCACAATATCTTTGAGTTTAAATTAATGCCCCTGCTTTACATATTTGATCTCTGCCAGCGGATTGTACGGCAGCAATTCATAGCGGATAAGATGTTTTAATGAAGCCGCAAATGCAGCACAGCTGGAAATGTTTTCTTCATCATCATTAATTCCAGAAATAACTGGGGTCCTAATCCAGATGGGTATTCCATGTTGATCAATCTTCTGAATATTTTCACGGATCAGTTCTGGCTCAACTCCGGTATATTTTCTGTGTTTTTCAGGGTTAAACAGCTTCAAATCACACAGAAAAAGCTTTATAAACGGAATAACCTGCTTCAGTATTTCCCAAGACGCAAAACATGTTGTATCCAAAGCGGTATGAATGCCTTCTTTGCTGCAATGCTCAGCAATTTCAACCAGTGCGTTGATTTGCATCAAAGGTTCGCCGCCGGAAAAGGTGACGCCACCGGAAAACGATTCATAAAACATCCGGTCTTTTTTAATTGTATAAAACAATTCTCGAATTGTCATCGTTTTTCCGTTTACAGATAACGCTTTGCCCGGACATTTCTCTACACATGAAAAATCCAGCGTTCTCTTATCATTCATTTGAAGCGTTTTCCCGTTCATCGAAAAATATTCGGGATATTCAGTGAAACACAGACCACACCTCATACAGCGCTTCTCTTCCCACTCCAGTTCAGGATACGGAGAAATCGTTTCCGGATTATGACACCAGACGCAGGAAAGCGGACAGCCTTTGAAGAACACCACCGTTCGCATTCCCGGACCGTCTACTGCTGATCCCCGTTCAATATTACTGATTAATGCTGTTGTCATTTTCCCTTACATCCATTATGAATTTTATTTATATTATAACTATAAATGAAGAAGAGATGACAATAAATAGCAAATATTAACTAATAATAGCAAATATTGACTTTCTATTTGTGCGACTGGAATAAAGTATTGAGTCGGGCAAACCTATCTGGAGCAATACCAACTATCTTTTTAAAGGCGCGAGAGAACTGGTAGGGATCACTATAGCCAATCCGATCAGCAACCTCTTTAACCAGCACGTCCCCGCTTTGAAGAATTTCTGCGGCATAGTTCATTTTACGTGCCAGCAAATATTGCTGCACGGTATTATGCTCAAAACGCTTAAACAAACGGCAGAGATAAGCCGGTTCTATACCGCATTTTTTTGAGACCTCCTGCAATGATTTCAATTCCAGAAAGTGATTGTCAATTAGATTTTTCACTTTTTGAAAACTTTCCAATGCTTTCGAAGATGTACTTTTATACGGAATAACGCAATCTTTTAAAATGAAAAATAAACTTTCCAGCACAGACGCACATGTTTTCCCTGCATGTGCCATATTCAGACATCCATTGGTAATAATCAGCTCAAAAGTCTGAAATACCAGTTCCGGATTTTTCACCCGGCCTATATTCCCCGGAGAAAGTCCAATATCATTGAGGCATGATAAAACATTCTCTCCATAAAATGAAATATAATATTTCGTTAGAGGAGCTTTACCCGTATTACTGATCCGATGTTGAATTCCGGGTCCATAACTATAAACCGTTCCTGATTCTATCACATAATTTCTTTCGGAAAATGTTATTTTCCCTTGTCCTGATGCGACAAATTCCAGACAATAAAACGGAAATTCTTCTCGCTGGCAAACATATTCAGCGGAACATTGTTCCACTCCACCGAGAATAACTCTTAGGCTTTTGCTTTCTCCGTTATTTAAGTCCAGCCAGAAACGCCTGGCATTTACGACTTGAAACAGGTGACGCGATTTACTGTTTCGGCTATAATTTTGCACTTGCAATCCTCTGAAAACAATTCAATATAAATTACCCGCTTATCTGAAAACTTCAACAAAAATAGATAGCATATATTGATTTATTAAAAAATCAACAGAGAAAATATCGAGGCGGCAGTCTCATGACGGGAAAGATCACAGTTCAGTCTGAAGACTGATGCGTATAATTTCATTGTTCCAGCTCAATTTGTTGTTTTTTATCCCGGATTCAAATTACAAGTGCGCGATTTCTTTTTATTTTTTGACTTTGACAGCTCAGTGCTGGTCTCTTTATCGGCAAAAAGGAAAAATGTGCTTGCTCCCTCCGTTATTGTCAATAGCGGTTTGAATATGGCGCGACATTGGTTTAAGTTATAATTGCAATAAGACAGGCAGTCGCAAAAAGATATTGCAGATTGCAGAAGCGTTTACAGTCATCGAGGGAAAATGTAACAATGTGTAGGTTTGACCCCTCGAAAAAGAGGGTAGGATTATGCTTTCTTATACGCCGGTGGAATGGGCTTCGATAATTTATCGAGGAGTGGAATCTGAAGAACTTGACTATAAGGCGGCTCAAGACTGGAACGCCTTGAGCCGTACCGGAAAAGCCAAGTTTGTCAGACATTGTATTGCTCTTGCCAACTCCAAAGGAGGATATATCGTAGTCGGCGTCGGCGAGGACAAGGCCGGACGTCCTACCGACTACACCGGGCTGAACGATAAACAATCACGGTCTTTCGATCCTACTCCTGTAGGCAATTTCATCAATAATTATGTGGATCCTGAAATTGATTTTACGGTGGAGCGTCCGCTGGTCGACGGTAAACGTTACGCGGTTTTTGTGGTAAGACGTTTTTCCGGGATGCCGCATGTGTGTACTTATGGCTGTGAAGGCGAACTTCAGCAGGGGGTCTTTTATATCAGAACGGCCGAAGCGTCGAGCCGTCCGGCATTCAGATCTCATGAGATGCATGCTTTGGTTCAACGTTCATTGCGCAATCAGCGCGAACAGTTGGGACGTATGTTGCGCGGCATTCTTTATGAAAGCAGCAATACGCTGGAAACAGATGCACTGGAGATGTTTAAGGAACAACGTAATCTATCACGCGATATGCTGTTATCACGACGCAGTATCAATAAGGATGTCGACGTGTCATTTGAACTTAGTGTATTCCCTGCAGAATTCGCGTCCAAACGTTTCTCCTTATCGGAGTTACGCGAAGCGCTGGAACAATCTATTTATCTTTTCCCCGATCCTCTGTTTGTTAAGCAGTCGGAATTCATGGACAGTTATACGACCAACGTCTCAATCCGTTCTCTACCGGAAAACGGACTTAGAATATGGCAGACGTTCCGTTCCGGCTTTTTCCATTATCTGGAGTTTTTTCAGGAGCGGAATAAAGGAGTGGATTATCAGCGGCTGATGTTAAAGCTCTCTGAAGCGATGTTTTTTATAGGTGAACTCTATTCGGAACTGGGATATACGGAGGAGATGCTGGAATTGGATCTCCGTCTGCGCGGAGTTGAGGACGTCTGTTTGCGTGGCATTGAACCGCGGGCGGGGAAGCAGACAAAATATTGCTGCCGCATACCGGAGATAAGGGTAAGTCAACGGCGTACAGTGGCGGATCTGGTGAGCGCGCCCGAAGAGCATGCCCTCCGGGCGCTAAAAGATGTGTGCGAGCGTTTCAATGTACCCGCCTCCAGACATCAGGAAACCGGAGCGTCTCTCCGAGCATATCTGGAGGAAAGGATTCCCGAAGCGTTCAAACCATGAAATCCATCAGCTTTTGACGGCGGCGCCGATAATCTTCGCGGCGTGTAACAATGCCGTCCCGATATTTTTATGAATATTCCCGTGTCCGACCAATTCCAGAGTACCGGAACGTTTCAAAACTTTTGCAGGTTGTTTCTTCAAGCCTGATATAAGTAACGTAGTGTGTATTTTTTTCATAGATGAGGCGATATCCTCCAAAGCTCTTATGCCGGTGGCGTCAATGGCGTTGACATGACGCATACGCAGGACGAGCACCCGGGGCTTTTTCTCAATAAAATTGACTGAATCCTTAAATTTGGCGGCGGCACCGAAAAAGAAGGGACCATTTATCTCGAATATTTCCACGCCATCAGGTATGGTATAATTTTTTATATTATGATCATCGTCTTCCTCTTCCTCCTGATCAGGATCTGAGTAATTCACCAGTTTCGCGTCTGACACAGATTCCATCCGGTGCATGAACAGCAGCGCCGCCAAAACAACCCCGACCTGAATCGCCACCGTCAGGTCTACCAGCACGGTAAGCAGAAAGGTTATCAACATAATGGCACTGTCGCTTTTAGGGCTTTTGAACATTCTCACAAAAAGTTTCCATTCACTCATGTTATATGCGACCACCAGCAAAACCGCAGACAGCGACGCCATCGGAATAAGCCCCGCCCATTTACCGAAAAAAATCAAAATCAGCAGTAAAGTTACCGCGTGAATTATTCCAGCCAATGGAGTTCTGCCGCCGTTTTTAATATTTGTCGCGGTTCTGGCTATTGCGCCGGTAGCGGGTATACCGCCGAACAGCGGACAAATGATATTGGCGGCGCCCTGAGCAATCAGTTCGGCGTTGGAGCGGTGTTTAAATCCGGTCATGCCGTCGGCGACCACGGCGGACAACAGCGATTCTATGCCCGCTAGCAAAGCAATAGTTATCGCCGAAGGAAACATGGTGATGACAAGCTCCATATTTATGCCTGGCAACGAGGGCATCGGCAAGGATGAAGGAACACTGCCGAAACGTGAATTGATCGTATCCAGCGGCAGCGCGAAAACAGCGGAAACGACGGTGGACAATAAAATGGCGATCAACGCGCCGGGAATTCGCGGGGATATTTTTCTGCATGTCAACATTATCACGATAGACGCCGCGCCAACACCGAGCGCGGGCCAGCTCACCGTATTGAAATTTGCCGCCAGACTCTGAATCTTACCCGTTAATTCAGCAGGCATATCTCCGGTTTGCAAACCGAAAAAGTCCTTGATCTGAGTTATCGCGATAATCAAAGCGATACCGCTGGTAAAACCCACAGTTACCGGATAAGGGATGTATTTTATAGCGTTGCCCAGCTTGAGCAAACCCATTATGACCAGCATTATCCCCGCCATGATGGTGGCGACCGCAAGACCGTTGATCCCGAACTTCTGGACAATCGCGAATACCACCACGATAAATGCGCCGGTCGGACCTCCTATTTGAACCCGGCTGCCACTCAGCAGCGAGATTATACCCCCTGCGATTATCGCCGTATATAAGCCCTGCTCGGGTTTTACCCCGCTGGCGATGGCAAAAGCGATTGCCAGCGGCAACGCCACTATTCCCGTTAAAACCCCAGCGGTGAGGTCGGGAATAAATTGTCCGGAAGGATAACCTTTTTTTAATACGGTGATCAGTTTTGGCTCAAATTCGTACTTCATGATATTTCTTAATTTCCTGTATGAAAAAATTTAAAAAAGAAACAGGCATGCCCTTGTCAGGACATGCCGGATAAATGATACAATAAAATATCTGAATGGCGCGAGATTTTCAAGGTGTTTAAAACACTTGATTGAAAAAAATCGGAATTTTCTTTTCTTTGCATTTTACAAAAGTGAAAAAATATCATTTACGGTGAGAGGAAACCTTGAAAACGTTAAGTTCATTTCTCAAATTTACCGTGGCTTGATTCAAACGCTGGGCCATAGTATTGGAGTTTTTAACGGACTCAGATGAAGCGGCGGCGCAATCGTTAAGTTGTTTCATAGACTCACTGATCTGTTCAGCGCCAATAGCCTGTTGCTTCATGCCTTCGGTAACAAACTCAAGTTTTGCCGGTAACGCATGAATCTCAGAGATGATGCCTTCAAGCTGTTCGCTGATATTTTCGGTTTCGGTAATACTGTGCTTGACTTCCGCCGCAAACTTTTCCATGCTCATCACTCCGGTGGAAACAGATGATTCCATTTCATCTACGGTCTTGATTATATCAAGCGCGGAAACCGCGGTCTGATCCGACAAACGTCTGATCTCGCGTGCCACCACAGCAAAGCCCTTACCGAATTCTCCGGCTTTTTCGGCCTCGATAGAGGCGTTGAGCGACAGCAGATTGGTTTGCTCTGCGACCTTGTTGATAGTGCTTATCACGTTGGTGATGTTAGAGGTTTTTTCGTTAATAACGCCAAGTTTAGAAGATATGGAGTTGGTGGCTTCTCCCAATTTGCTCATGGCTTCCTGCATACTTCTCAACCCGGAGCTGCCGGCATCGGCAAGCATTGAAGTTTTTTCCGATGCCTGCCCCACTTCCTGCATAGTAGTAACCAGTTGTTGTGAAGTTGCGGATATTTCCCGGGTTGAAGATACGCTTTCATTGGTAGCGGAGCGCAATTCATTGATAGTGGCTTCCTGTTCCCGTGAGGACAGGTTGATTTGTTCTGAGGACTTCACCAATTCTGAAGTAGCTCGCTGGACTTGATTTATCAAAGAATTGAGGTTGCTGGTCATTTTGTGCATGGCATTTATGAGTTGACTGGTCTCATCACTGGAATTGCTTTTGAGACTATTTTCAGTCGGCATTGAATTTATGGCTTTATCGAGCTCACCGGAAGCAATCAGTGAAGCAGTGTTGACAGCGTTTCTAATCGGTACAATTATTTTTTTAGAATAGAACCAGCCTAAAATCAGGGGAATGATTATAAGCAATGCGCCAATATAAAAAGAGACTCTGATCATAGCTGACATCTCGTCGGCCATCGAACTTATTTGATTCGCCGCCTTATTGCCGTCGGCTTCGATCTCATCCGCGAGTTTGACTATGCGTGCTTCAATGTGTTCGCCGAGTACGTCGAGAAGATGACGCATTGCGTCAAAGTGTTTTGAAGTCTCAACCTTTACGGTTCTGTATTCCTTGGTCAGTTCCGCCAAGAATTGCCTGAGAGAGACGGCTCCGGCGGCTTCTTGCGCTTTCAATTGTTCGCGCAGATCAAATATCTTCCGGTTGATTGCGATGGTCTTACGCGTCAAAACCTTCCAGGAAGTATATTCTGCTAAGAAGTCGTTGTAAAGTTTTTCCTCGTCGCCAGTCATCACCTCGCGCGTTTGTTCCATTCGCTCTAATATCTGCCCGACATTTTCCTGATTGAACTTATCGGCTTTATCCATCTCCGCGAGACTGATGGCACTTTCCGCCTGGAGCTCGGCTATACTTGCCTGATAAGCGTCGCGATCGGCGTTCAGCAGAAGGACTATGTTGAGATTAAGTTTATTCATTGCCGGGATTTTGTCTTTCAGGATGGGCATGAAAGTTTCACCGGTGGCAAAGTGCATTCCATAAGAGAATGAGCTCAGATGAAAATAATTAAAAAGCACAAAGGCAAGCAGTCCTAATAATGGCAGCGCTAATACGGAAAGTATCTTGTTTTTTATAGACATGCTATTCCCCCCCCATGGGAAATATTCTAATTTAAAATTTATGACCATTAATGATTTTAACCGATATCAGCATCTATGTCAATATGTCTTTGCCATGAATATATCGTAAATACTCTTGTCGAACAGGACTAACAAAAATCAAAAAAAGAAAAAAAAACGCGCAGCGGTACAAACTCAACCGGCAGTGCCGGGACGCGATCCAGCGGCGGGTCGCTGGTCGCCGCAGGCGAAATGTATTTACCTGCAACACATTGTAAATCGCTATAGTTTGACATGTCCGCAATATTTTTTTCTGAGCGGGCGAAGCGATGCGAAAGGAAAAAATATTGCAGCCGAGACTTTTGTCTGTCTCCTCTTGTCGTCGGAACGTACACGAAAAAAAGTTTTTTTGTTTTAATATGTTGGTATTTGAGGATATATCCGGTTAGGTTATTATCTGTTGGACATTTTTAACATGAAAGGCATTTGTAAAAGATGAACATTATTACTGAGTTTTTTGTGGCCGGATATGCTTTTTTTGCCGGAGTGGCGATTCTGGTGATGGCGACTTTCCTGAGCATCAGGGGAAGCAAAGAGCGAATCCGGATTTTATACGGAATATTATTTGCGCTTGGAATGCTGTTGATCGTTGTTTCCGCCACGCCGGTACCAATGCTGATTTTCAGTTTATCCGCCACCGCAATGGGGGTATTATATTTTTTTGCCGGATTCGAAGCCCGCGAAACAAAAATGTTATTCTGGGGAGCCAGACTGGTACTGCTGGCGGCGCTGGCATATTTA